>CAYVXE010000008.1:0-4971 GCA_964455375.1 uncultured Calditrichaceae bacterium | reverse complement strand
TCGCGCTTGATTCTTTTCAAAAACGATGGGCACTGGCCGAGTTATGTGAAGTCGATGCCGCTGTACTATGATGCGCACCTCGATTGGTTTCACAAATATCTCGGCGGTCCCGCTGCGCCGTATGATGTGCAGAAAATGGTACGAAATCAAGCCTTTAAAAAGGAATAGTTTGTTTGATGAAACACCTGAAATGGATTGGAATTTTAGTTTTTACTTTAGGTGTGATCTTTGCTGGATTTCTCTTCTGGGCGTCATCAAGCTCTTTAGCAGAAAAAGACCTGACCTTCATTAAACAGTTTAGCGTTGGTAATACAGGGATTTCGCCAGATACATTTACCGTGATGACGTACAATATCGGTTATCTTTCCGGGATGTCGAATAATCTGCCGGTTAGAGAAGACAGGCAGTTTTATCAAAGCCGTCTGCGCCGGGCCGTGAAATTACTCAATGACTTGAAACCCGGTGTGGTTTGTTTTCAGGAGATTGATTTTCATTCCAACCGGTCTTATTTTGTAAATCAGTTGGACTCACTTGCTGTTGATTGCGGCTTTTCTTTTGCAGCAGGAGCCGTAAATTGGGACAAAAATTACGTTCCGTTTCCTAATTGGCCGCCATCAACTCATTTTGGGAAAGTCATCTCCGGGCAGGCCGTGTTAAGCCGGTACCCCATTGTGAAGCAAAGCCGGGTAGTCCTGGATCGTCCCAAAACAAATCCTTTTTATTATGATGCATTTTATCTGGAACGTTTGGCTCAGGTAGTTGAAATTGAAATTGGTAAGCGTACATTAATTGTGATTAATGTTCATCTTGAAGCTTATGATCGGGAGGCCAGAGAAAAACAGGCGGATGAGGTCGCCAAAATTTATTTACAATACATCGACACATATCCGGTGCTGCTCACCGGTGACTTTAACAGTGATCCGTCATTCAAGCCAATGCAGGCCGATAAAACCATAGCCATTATTTTGCGTGATTCACGCATTCAGATGGCCTTTTCAACGTCGCAGGCAACGGAAATGAAAAACACTTTCTCATCTCAAAAACCGGATATGAAGATCGATTATATTTTCTATAATTCGAATAAAATAGAACTCTTAGATCGGTTTGTTGTGGAAAGTGCCGGTGATATTTCCGATCATTTGCCGGTTGCGATGAAATTTAGGTTCAAAGATTCAGGAGGAATGCAATGAAAACCGTTCTCATTTCAGGGGCAGGTTCTGGAATCGGGCGGGCGACCGCCGTACAGTTAGCCGCTGAACAGATGCGTGTTGTTTTGTTAGGCCGCACCGAGTCAAAACTTCAGGAAACGAAAAAAAAGCTGGAAAATACCGATATACATAAAATTGTCGTCGCGGATGTTTCTTCAAAAGAATCTGTGCAATCCGGTTTACATAAAATAGAAACGGCACAATTCTACGCAGTAATCGCCAATGCCGGCATTGGCGGCGAAAATATTTATGGCGCCAATGACCGTTGGGAGGAAGTACTGGCAACGAATTTATCCGGTGCTTACTATCTTATACGTGAGGCTTTGCCAAAATTAAAACAGGATTCTCACTCCTATAAACACATCGTGATTATTTCATCTGTTCTGGCAAGATTGGGGATTCCGTTTTATTCGGCCTACTGTGCGTCTAAAGCGGGTCTGCTTGGTTTAATGCGATCTTTGGCCGTGGAACTCGCACCTGATAACATTCTGGCGAATGCAATCTGTCCCGGCTGGGTTGAAACGGATATGGCCAGGGAAGGGATTCAAAAATATGCAAATGCAGTTAAACAATCTTATGACGACGCATTGAAAAGTCAAATGGAACAGGTTTTGCTGAAAAAAATGAGCCGTCCGGAAGAGATTGCCGCATTTATCAGCTTTTTGCTGTCGGCTAAACAAGATTCGTTTACCGGGCAATCCTTTGATATGAATAATGGAGCGCTGATGCCGGCTTGAGTTTTAGTCCAAACAGGTCTTCTTAAAAGATAGCTTTTTGCAGTGAGGTGGCAGATCGATAAAGTAAATCAAAAAAAATGATTGGAGTAACATTATGGGTGTCATCGACTTTAATGCTTTGCCGGATTCGGCAAGGATTTGGATATATGGAATGAATGTACCATTACATTCCGAACAAGTTTCAAACATAACAGAACAAATGAACCGGTTTTTGCCGCAGTGGACGGCTCATAAACGTGAATTGTCCACAGCATGGATTTTAACCTACAACCGGTTTTTAATGATTGGAGCGGATGAATCCATCATGACAGCCTCCGGTTGTTCCATCGATAAGTTGATCAAGCACTTGCTGGCGTTAGAACAGAGTACAGGCGTTGAGATGGTAAACTCAGCCTCAAAAATATTTTACCGGGATCGTTCGGGTAATATTGAATGTGTGTCCAGACCTGCATTCAAGGTCTTGGTAAATAATGGGGCTGTCGACGAAAAAACGGTTGTTTTTAATAATGTCATCCAGTCGGTTGCTGAACTTCGGAACGGGAAATGGGAGGTTCCGATGAGAAATTCCTGGCATTTTAAAGCGTTTCCCGTCGGCGTGTTTGCATCTGAATAAAAGCGCCTGCCATCACTTTAGCAAGCGCCTGTCGAAAATTGGGAATTTATGCAAGTTAAGCTGGTTCTCTCATGGCTAAACGCGAATGCTGCCGCCATTCCTGTCTTTTGTCTTCTGCATAGCGTGAGAAAAAGACATAAAACACAGCCAGAACTATCGAGATAAATAGAACTGCCATTGCGATCATTTTTATCGCTCCTATTTAGTGATGTCGACTTCTTGTGATCTTCATAAACGGAAATTGGTAGGCAAAGTTGCAAGCGGTTACGATATAGAAGGGATTTAGGCAACTATTAATGAGTTTTACAGTTAAATCTTATTGTATCCTTTTGGGTATTGGATTCTAATATATGTAAAATAAATGGAGTAATTATGGCAAGCGCAAAGTGGAATGGTGAAACATTGGCTGAAAGTGAAATTTGCGAACTGGTTGAAGGAAATGTTTATTTTCCACCGGATTGTATTCATAAAGAGTTTTTTGCGAACAGTGAAACACAAACCATTTGCCCCTGGAAAGGTACGGCACATTATTATCATTTAAATGTGAATGGCCAGGTGAATGTTGATGCTGCGTGGTTTTATCCCGAACCAAAAGATGCGGCAAAGAATATTAAAGGATATGTTGCTTTCTGGCGCGGTGTTGAGGTGGAAAAGTAAAGCGATGTTTTAAAATGCAGGAATGTCATCTAAAAGTCGAAAAGACAGCCCGTTACTATCTTCTGGGAGAACCCGGGGAACACATCGGGGAGGTCTGGTTTGTTTGCCACGGGTACGGCCAACTCGCCGCCAATTTCATCAAACATTTTGATGTTTTGAAAAGCCGGTCACGATTGTTTGTGGCTCCGGAAGGTTTGTCAAAATTTTATCTAAACGGGTTCTCCGGACGCATTGGCGCCACCTGGATGACGAAAGAAGATCGCCTGCATGAAATTGAAGATTATGTCTCTTATCTCGATGCGGTTTACGCCGAGATTAAAAAGTCATTGCATTCGGCACCGGCAAAAATCGTGCTGTTGGGTTTTTCACAAGGTACGGCTGCGGTTTGCAGATGGATTAGTAAGGGAAGAGTGAGAGCAGACCATCTGGTGATTTGGGCCGGCGGAATACCTCCAGAGTTTTATTCTGATGCAGCTCTACAGCCGTTTCGTGATCTGATGTTATCGTTTGTCGTCGGCACGAAGGATGAAATTGCCAATGCAGAAGCCGTGGCAAAACAGAAAGCCGTTTTAGAAAAATTCAATGTACCATTTAATTATTTTACGTTTGCAGGTGGTCATCAAATGAATTCTGAGATGTTATGTAAAATCGCCCAACTTACTTAGTGCATTGACACGAAGAAATACGTTGACAGTTGCTGAATAGTTACGGAAAAGGAATCTTAAAACCTGAAAATAAAAGGAGTTAGCATGGTTAAATTTGTGAGAAGTTTGTTTCTGTTGGTTTTAGTCGTCGCCTTTAGTTTTGAAAATTTATCTGCACAAATACGAGTTAAGTCATCTCCGAAAAAATTTGTTGCCGGAAATATTTCAGGAGCTGATAAGTCGTTACTAACTGGGCTTCCCGAAGAATCCTTTGAGGGGCAATTCCCGCCGGACGGATGGCGAAAAATAACGGAATTCGGCGGTATCGGCTGGCAGCAAATTGCCGTAGATTCCAGCATCTTGGGTTTCTTGCAACCGGCTAATGCCGATGCACCCCCCGATGGTGGCAATTTTGTTGTTTATTGCTCATGGGCCACCGGCGATGCGGATTCTGATACCAATACGCCGCAAGCGACTTCTCAATGGTTAATTACGCCGCAAATCACAAATGTCCAAACGGGCGATTCGTTAAAATTCTATCTGCGTTACTTCGCCCAATTCGGCGATAACCTGGACATTAAAATTTCTACCACCAATGCAGACAGCACCGGATCTTTCGACATCAATGTCGCCACCATCAGTTTTTCCGGACCGGGGAATAACGCATGGAAAAAATATTCGTATATCCTCAGTAATTTCGTGACACCAGGTGCGAATATCTACATCGCTTTTCGGGAACATGTGGCGAATACAAAAAATAATGGCGATGCGCTGCTGCTTGATCTTGTCCAGGTTACCTCCCTGGTTACTGACGTAGCGTCATCAAAAAGCCCGTTGCCGAAAGCGTTTGTTTTAGAACAAAACTATCCGAATCCATTTAATCCTTCCACACAGATCACCTTTGCGCTCGTTGCGGACTCTAAGGTGACCTTGCAGGTTTACAATTTGCTGGGCCAGATTGTGGCCACATTAATTAAGAATGAATTTTTATCAGCAGGACGACATAAACTGCAATTCCAGGCAGAACAATTGCCCGGTGGAATTTATTTTTACCGTCTTAAGACAGAAAACTTTTCCGAAGTCAAAAAGATGACTCTTCTCAAATAAGTGTG
>CAYVXE010000007.1:58972-73026 GCA_964455375.1 uncultured Calditrichaceae bacterium | reverse complement strand
AGCTGTCCGCCGGGACTGGCGCCGATTACATTTAGCGAGAGAGCGCTACAGGTGGTTAAAAATCGTCGGGCAAAAATTCAGAGCTGGTATTTAGATATCACCATGCTGATGAATTACTGGTCGGACAAATCGCGTGCCTACCATCACACAGCGCCTGTCAGTATGAATTATGCTATCTACGAAGCGCTCAATCTGGTGCTGGAAGAAGGCCTGGAAAAGCGGTTTGACCGCCACAGAAGGAATAGTACACACTTGCTTTCCGGTTTTGAGAAACTGGAACTGCACCCGTTCGTCCGGGAAGACATCCGGCTGCCGACCTTAAATGCTGTTAAAATTCCCGAAAATGTGAATGACGCGGACGTTCGAAAAGCCTTGTTAAATGATTACAACATCGAAATAGGCGGTGGATTGGGAGATCTGGCCGGAAAAATTTGGCGCATCGGCCTCATGGGGGAATCTTCAACACAGGCCAATATTGTTTATTTGCTTTATGCATTAGAGCAAATATTAACTCGGTAAGTTTTAAACTACATTTGTTTATGTTCAGTTGAGTTAACCCGAAAGGTGTTCTCATGGAAGACACAAAACATGTTATTTGTCCTTACTGTGGACAGCCAAATGAAATTTTTATCGATTACTCTGCGGGTGAGGAACAAAATTATGAAGAAGATTGCCAGGTCTGCTGCCGGCCATGGCAGGTGCAGGTGCATTTGTCGGAAGAAGGGGAAGCTATCGTGCATGTTATTACCGTAGATGATCAGTTTTAGAGAAGATGCCTTGAATAGATAATCAAAGTCGAGTAAATTTAGTGATGATAAAAAACCGGATTTACCTGTTGGTCACAATTGTTCTTGCGGCAGGATGTGTCCTTTGGGCTTCTCCCAATGAAAAAACGCTCGGTTCGGGAATTAAACTCGTTTACATTCATGTTTCATTTATCTGGGCAAGCATGGTAGGATTTGCCGGGTCTGGCCTGCTGGGGTTGGTTTGCCTGTTTCGCATGAAAGATCGGCTTGTCTCTTTGCAGGAAACCATCGGTCGGGTGGCTTTTGTATGGTTCATGGTGGGTCTTGTGCTGAGCATATTTGCTGCAAAAGTTAATTGGGGCGCCGTTTACTGGCAGGAGCCAAGAATGATCGCTTCGCTAAAATTTATCTTAGTTGCGATATTGGTTTTACTGACGAGTAACCACATAAAAAGCGGCAGGATAAAGAGCGGTCTGCATCTGTTTTTAGCTTTTTATCTCATGTGGTCGTTTATGGGAATATCACGTGTGTTACATCCCCAAAATCCCATCGTCGATTCATCATCCTTGGGAATTCAAATGACGTTTTTAAGTTTGTTCATATTGAATCTTCTGGCTGAAATAATCGCGGTGTTCATGATTCGGCAAAAAAATGTTGTATTGAACAGTGAAGACATCGAACAGGGTGTTGTTTGATGCCCTGATGTTTCGGTGTAATTCGGTGACCTTCAGTGTTTCATTTGAAATGAGAATAAATTGGGAAAAACATGGCTGATTTGCTAACTTCATTTCCGGTAATCATTGACGTGCCTGTAGCCTGGGGTGAAATGGATGCCCTGCAGCACGTGAATAATAGCGTCTATTTCCGTTATTTTGAAAGTGCGCGCATGGCCTATTTCGAAGCGATAAACTATATGGATTTTATGCAGGAAACCGGGGTCGGCCCCATCCTTGCAGCCACAAAGGCAACGTTTAAACTGCCGCTAACCTATCCCGACACCGTTTCTGTGGGCGCAAAAGTGAGTCAAATGCAGGAGGATCGTTTTCTCATGGAATACAAAGCTTTCAGCCGAAAAAACAATCTCATCGCCGCGGTTGGCGACGGGTTGATCGTCTCGTATGATTACCGCAATAACCGCAAAGCTCCCGTTCCCGAATTAATCAAAAAACGCATCCTTGACCTGCAAAAAGGATTATCTGGAAGTTAGATATTTCGAACAATCATCACTGAAATTAACCGACAGGAGCGCAAAGAATACGCTGCGTTCGCAACGGTTTCTAAGAAGACAACTTAAAGAATCCAAATGATTCAACCGGGGAGAAATCTGTGGCAGGTCACACACAGCCAAAACCAACGTCTCTGAGGAAACAACCGCTCATGAGCCATTACGAGCTGATTTATGTGAGTTTCATGGCCGTTTTCGTCACTTTTGTTTTACTGACCAATACCGTCGGTGTGAAACTTTTTACTCTGTTCGGCCGCACGCTGCCGGTGAGCATTTTGTGGTTCCCGCTTACATTTCTCATCACCGATATCGTTTCCGAGATGTACGGCTCCAAACGGGCGCAGTTTCTGGTGATAATGGGGTTTGTGATGAGCCTGCTGCTTCTCGTCTTTTCCTTGGCTGGAATTGCACTGCCGGTGTCATCGGTGTATCCTCTGCAAAAGGATTACACCAACATATTCGGGCCGGTGTGGCGGCTGCTTTTCGCCTCCATGTCTGCATATCTGTTGGCGCAGCTTATCGATGTAAAACTTTTTCATTTCTGGAAGCATCTCACAAAAGGCAAACACCTCTGGCTGCGCAATAACGGCTCCACCATGATTTCCCAGTTCGTGGATTCTTTTACGGTGAATACGATTTTTCTTTACAAGAATCCCACTGTGTTTACCGGGGATTTTTCGCATTTGATGCACATCATTTGGGGCGTGTATGTCATCAAACTGGTGATTGCTGCTCTGGACACGCCGTTCTGCTATCTCGGCGTTTGGTTCATCGAAAAGATGACCGGCGTGAGGGGAGAGGAGATTGCGTGAGGTTGTGATTTCGTGGAAGCGTCAATTATTTCTTTTTGAAATGTGTTTTGCGGACTGCTTAATAAGCTCTTTTAAAACGGTCAAATCGATATCCTCAAGTTTTTTTATGTATAAGCAGGATTTGCCGGTTTTGTGTTTTCCCAGTTTTACCATGAGTTCGTCGTATCTTGAAAATCCTGACATAATATAAAGGGTCAGGTTTTGTTTGCGCGGCGAAAAACCGGTGACGAACCAGTCGCCTTCACGGCCGCTGGCATATTTGTAATGGTAGGTGCCGAACCCGACCATGCTGCTGCCCCACATCTTCGGTTCTTCTCCGGTGAGTTTTTTCATGAGTCCCAACACAGTATAGCAGTCCTGCCGTTTCTTCCCATCTTCAATGCTGTTTAGAAAATCATCGACACTCAGGTTGTTTGGTTTGGTCTTTAGTTCTGCCATGGTCTACCTCTTTATTACAGCCACAAAGACAAACAATTACATTCTTACGCAATATGTGCAATCGTTCCGATATCCACCATGGTGCGCAGACCCGGTTTGGCTTTCAACACTGTCGGAATCGCATTGATGGTAATCATGCATGTCGCAATATCCCCGTTGACGCCGTCTTGAATGGTGCTGTCTATTTTCGGTGTGCCGTCGATGATGATTCTATCGTGAGGTTGCGGCTCGCCGATGGTTGCCCGGAAAATAAGGGAAATGACTTCTTTGCCATTCATGAATCCGCGTCCGGTCTGGCTGACGCCAAGGGCATTTCCGGCCGGAATGGATAAATCCGGGGTGTCTGTTCGTATTTCCGCGATCACCGGTTTGATGATATCTTCGGTCTTGTCGAGTTTCCAGCCCAACGTATGGGCGATCATGTGCATGGATTCAGTGAGACCTACGTGACGCAAGGTTTTGCTTGCAACGGCCTGCTCGAATTCCGCCACCGTGAGTCCGGCGCCGATTTTTTTCTGGAACGGAATACGCCGGTACTGGGCATCCTGAATACGTTCCACCGTTATTTTATGCACTGTGCGACAAATGCCGCTCATGGTGGTTGGCAGAAAATCCATCAAAAATCCCGGGTTGATGCCGGTTGCTAAAATCGATACATTGTTTGCTTTTGCGGCTTCATCGAGTTCTTTCGAGCGTTGCGGATTGGTGAGCCATGGAAAAGACAGCTCTTCGCATGTGGTGACAACGTTTACGCCTGCGTTAACGATTTCCATGATCTGCGGGTAGATCTTTTCTATGGTTGAACTACTGGTCAGAACAACCATGTCGGCTTTTGTTTCATGCAGGACATTTTTTACGTCGCTACGAATGGTGACGCCCAACGGTTCCGGTAATTGGGCAATGTCACCAAGGTCGCTGCCGACTTTCTGCGGATCGATATCCACTGCACCGACGATTTCAAACAGTTCTTTTTCGAGTAACAGGGGGGTGATTTTGCAGGCGATGGGACCGATTCCATGTTGCACGATTTTCACTTTTTCATCCATTTCGAATGCCCTTCATTTTTAATGTTTGATTATTTCTTAATTTTAAGTTACTGTTTGTTACATCAATAATTTCAATGATGATAAGAAAAATCATGCTTAAAAGAAAGTGTTTTTGTCTTTAAAGGTAGTTGTTTTTTTAAGAACTTTTGAAAACCGACAGCGAAACACCGAGTGACACAGAACAACATTGAATCGAGCTGTTTGAATTTACCGTCACAATTGAATTCATGATTTTGATGATTCATTATTCTAAAGGAATAAAAATGAAAACGCAACAAAAATGGTATGTGACATCCGGGCTTATTTTTCTCATCAGTTTCAGCAGCCTTTTTGCTCAAACCAGGTTTGCGAAATACGGGCATACAATTCACCGGGCGGAAGCGGTGGTTCAGGCATTCATGCAGGAAAATAAGGTGCCGGGAATGTCGGCTGCTGTGGGAATTGGCCGTGAAATTGTCTGGTCTGAAGGGTTTGGTTACGCTGATTTGGAGAATAACGTTAAAACCACTGTGCAAACACGATTTCGCATCGGCAGTGTTTCCAAACCGGTTACGGCAGCCGCTTTAGCTATTTTGCTGGAACAGGGTAAACTGGATTTGGACAGCAGCATTCAGACGTATGTTCCGACATTTCCAAAGAAACGTTGGCCGATTACGGTTCGTGAGGTTGCGGGACACCTGGCAGGAATCAGGCATTACCGCGGTCAGGAGTTTCTTAACCGAAAACATTACGACACGGTTCTTTCCGGGTTGACCATTTTTGAAAATGATACGCTGCTGTTTGAACCTCAGACAAAGTTCAGCTACTCGAGCTACGGCTGGAATTTGCTGAGTGCGGTGGTGGAAGGGGCGTCCGGTGATTCGTTTCTGCATTTTCTGAAAGTACACCTATTTCAACCGCTGCAAATGCAAAGCATTACGGCAGAATATCCGGACAGTTTGATTACATATCGCGCTTCATTTTACCGCCTCGATGCCAAAGGCAATGTGCTGAATGCACCGTATGTGGACAACAGCTACAAATGGGCCGGTGGTGGTTTTATTTCCGGGATTGAAGATTTAGTGACTTTCGGCCTGGCGCATTTAAACAACACGTTTTTGAAAGCAGAAACGGTAAAGCTGCTTTTTCAATCCCAAAAAACAAGAGATGGAAAAACGACGCATTACGGCATCGGCTGGGCGAGCGGTACGGATTCAAAAGGCAGGAAATGGGTTGGCCACAGCGGCGGGTCCATCGGTGGACGGGCTATGCTGATGCTTTATCCGCAAGAAAAAATGGTTATCGCGCTGCTGGCAAATTTAGGTTCAGCAAAATTGAATCCGGCGCTGGCTGAAAAGGTTGGGATACCGTTTGGTGAGTTTGCAGGCGATTAGCAGTCTGAAGAAAACTTTAGACATGCGACGCACTTTCAAAAGTGCGTCGCATGTGTTATCGCAATCGGCACAACGGTTTATAAAATTCCGGCCGGCGGTCTTTGATTTGATGATTGCGGCCGGTAATATTTTTGTCGTTCGCCAGTTCAGGGTTGATTCCCAGAACGTAAAGCTCCTGCCGTTGCGAATACGCCCGGTGCAAAAGCACGCCTTTGGGGGCGACAATCTGACTTTTTCCGGTAAACTTTAAGTTGCCGTGGGGACGGTTGTCTGCCCCAAAACGGTTGGCGGTTACGGCAAACACGCCGTTTTCCAGACATCGGGAAAGCATGGTTTGCTGGCAGTAGCTCAACACCAGATTTGAAGGATGGCAAATAATTTGCGCTCCTTGTACCGTTAACGTACGCGCCACTTCCGGGAAAATCCAGTCAAAGCAGATCATCATGCCGATCTTGACGTCGCGTACGGTTTGCACGTCCAGTGGCGTATTTCCCGGGTCGAACCATTTTTTTTCTTCATTGAATAAATGCAGTTTACGGTAGGTGTGCAGAAGACCTTCCGGTCCCATAAGAAGCGCGCTGTTGAATGTCTTGTCTTTCTGCCTTTCCGAGAATCCGGTCACCAGGTAAAAGCTTTGTTTTTTGCAAAGGTTTATTAGTGATTCGACCGTGGGAGATTTCCGCGGATCTTCTGCGAGCCTTTGGGTTTCTTCCCGGTCTTTGTGAAAGTAACCGGTAAACGGCAATTCAGGCAGAACAATTAGATCCGCAGTGACATTTTCCAAAGCGCTTAAAACTTTCTGCAGGTTCTTTTGTACCTGACCGAACAGTGGGCGAAATTGAAAAAATCCGAGTTTAAACATAACAGTTTAGAGTAATAAATTAGGATGACGAATTCAAGGAGAATTATGTTTGATTCTTAAGCTAAAGCATTTTTAAATGCGATAAAATATAGCTTGATTTTAAATAGAGAATTAGGTATATTTTTTGACTTAAATTCGATTTGATACGGCGCATTCGTCTAGTGGTCTAGGACGCTGGCCTCTCACGCCGGTAACACGGGTTCGACTCCCGTATGCGCTACAGCGGAATATAAAATGCGCCCATAGCTCAATTGGATAGAGTGCTTGGCTACGGACCAAGAGGTTGGGGGTTCGACTCCCTCTGGGCGTACTACGAAAACGACTTGACGGTTGGCGCTAATATTGCCAATAAATATGTGTATGAACAAAGGTTGCGTAAATCAATAACCAAGTGAAACCGACCTCTCACGAAGGCTGGATGGAACAGGCATTTCGTGAAGCGCAAAAGGCCTTTGAAAAAGATGAAGTGCCTATTGGTGCTGTCGTTGTTTTGGGAGGAAGAATCATTGGCCGCGGCTATAATATGGTCGAGTCTTTGCAGGACCCCACAGCGCATGCCGAAATGATCGCGATTACGGCAGCCACAAATACTGTGGAAAGCTGGCGGCTGGAAAATGCGACACTTTATGTTACAAAAGAGCCGTGCCCCATGTGTGCCGGTGCGATTTACTTGTCCCGAATTCCAAATGTCATTATTGGTGTGAATGATACCCGGATGGGGGCGTGTGGTTCTGCTTTGAATACACTTCAGAATGCGAATCTCCACTCAAATGTTTCCATTGCATTTGGTATTTTAGAAGCGAAATGTCTTGGTATTCTGCAGACGTTCTTTCAAAAATTGCGAAATAAAAATTAGTTTGGAGAGGTGACCGAGCTGGCCGAAGGTGCACGACTGGAAATCGTGTGAGGGGTTCACGCTTCTCCCAGGGTTCGAATCCCTGCCTCTCCGCTTTTTTTATGCTGACAACGAAACGACAAAGTAGACGTAGCGTTTACGGTGGGAAACGATATCTTTGTCGGATTTGGAGAGGTGCCGGAGCCTGGCTTATCGGGGCGGTCTCGAAAACCGTTGTGATCTTTGGTCACCGGGGGTTCGAATCCCTCCCTCTCCGCTGTCGTTTGAAAATAGATTGCCTGTTTGTCAGGGCAGTCGGGGCCGTAGCTCAGTTGGGAGAGCGTCGCGTTCGCAATGCGAAGGTCGTGGGTTCGACCCCCATCGGCTCCACAGAGGCTGTGCTAGACGGGGAGTTAGCGGTGCCCTTTTCCTGCAATCCGCTCCAGCAGGGTTGAACTCCCATCTGCGGCCTGCTCCTCCAGTGCGGTAGTAACGACAATGAATGTTGAGGGTTCAAGTCCCTCGCAATAAAATGGAGCCCAACCCCGTCAGGACCGGAAGGTAGCAGCGGCAAGCTTTTATTTTATGTGCCGGGGGAATGCTTGACCGGAGTTGATTGCTGATTATTATCCACGGAAAGGAAAGGTCAACGGTGGGTGCACAGCCTTTTTATTTGATATTATTTAAATGCAGGGTCGGTTAAATGTCTTATATGGTTTTAGCCAGAAAATGGCGACCGATGATTTTCGAAGATGTTGTGGCGCAAGCCCATGTAACCACAACACTCGTGAATGCGATTTCCAGCATGCGGCTGGCGTCCGCATATTTGTTTTCAGGACCCCGGGGTGTCGGCAAGACAACCACCGCCCGTATTTTCGCCAAAGCGATTAATTGCGATAAAGGTCCCACCCCGACTCCCTGCAATCAGTGTACGAGCTGTAATGAAATTACCCAGAGCCGCAGTATCGATGTGTTTGAAGTGGACGGAGCTTCCAATCGCGGCATCGATGAAGTCCGCAACTTGAGGGAAACATTAAAGTACGCTCCTTCTAAAGGCAAGTACAAAATTTACATCATCGATGAAGTGCACATGCTCACCACCGAGGCGTTTAATGCACTTCTGAAAACGCTTGAAGAACCACCTGCAAGAGTTCTGTTTATTTTTGCAACCACCGAACCGCACAAAGTACCGGTCACCATTCTTTCCCGCTGCCAGCGTTATGATTTCCGGCGGATTCCGCTTCCTGAAATCGTCGGTAAGCTGAAGAGCATTTGTTCCGAGGAGCATATTGAAATCGATGAGGAATCCCTCTTTATAATTGCCAAAAAAGCAGAAGGCAGTTTGCGGGACAGCCAGAGTTTACTGGATCAGGTGGTGTCTTTTTGCGGACAGAACATCCAGTTTCAGGACATGGCCGAACTTTTAGGAATTATCGATCAGGAATTTTATTTTGAATGTTCCGATTGTGTCGCAGGTAAAGATATCCCGGCGGGTTTACAGATTGTCGATAAGATTTTCAATCAGGGCTACGACATGGCCGAGTTTTTAAACGGTTTTGCCGAACACTTACGGAATATTCTCGTAGTTAAAGCCACCGGCCAGGTCGATTTGCTGGAAGGGTTTGAAAATCTCGGGGAAAAATATAAACAGACCGTGCAAACATTTACGGAAACCGATTTACTCCGGTTAATTCAGATGTGCGCCGAGTCTTCATTTCAAGTAAAACGCAGTACCAATCCCAAGCTGCTTCTGGAAATGCTGTTTGTGAAAATGATTAAAATGGACAAAAGTGTTGAGCTGGATGAGTTGCTGATGAATCTCAGTGATTTGGGACGTTCAACCACCGTTCAAACCTCAGGTCCCGATTCTGAGTCGAAATCGCCGCCACTGCCGCAACCGCAAATGACGCAACAAGGGTCGTCCGGATCGGAAAAAATCAAGCAGTTGAGCCGTATAGTCGATTTTGATGTGTACAAAGTGCAAGATAAACCGGCCGATAATCTACCGGAACCAATCCGGCAGACGGCGATCGATCCAGAGGTAACATTTGAGAAAATAAAAATGAAATGGCCTGCCATTATCGATTCGGTAAAAGGCAAAAAAATTCATTTGGGATCATTTCTGAATGAAGGATTTCCTTCACGAATTGAAGGCAACACGCTTGAAGTATCGTTTGGTAAAGAAAATGGATTTCATATAAAAACCATCACTCAAAATAAAAAAGTCATTCAGGAAGTTATTTTTGAATTGACCGGGTTTAGATTAAACCTGGTGTGCAAAAAAAATGCGACCGATGCGTTTAATAAGCCACAAGCAGATTCTCAAAGCGACGTATCGGCCGGTGAGATAAAGGACAATAATTATTCAGAAAACATGAAAGATGTTACACAAATACCAATGGTTAAGAAAGTCCTCGAAGTGTTCGGGGGCGAATTGGTAACGAAGGAGCAATTACGAAAGAGTTAGAAACAGGAGTAAACTAATGGCAAAAATGGGAATGGGCGACATTTTAAAACAAGCTCAGAAAATGCAGGAACAAATGCAGCAAATACAGGATGGCCTTGCCGAGTTACAGGTGGAGGGCAGTGCCGGTGGTGGAATGGTAACGGTGACCGCAAATGGAAAGCAGCAAATCATGAGTGTGAAAATCGATAAGCAGGTGGTAGACCCTGAGGATGTGGAAATGCTCGAGGATTTGATTGTTGCCGCTGTCAACCAGGCGATGGAAAAAGCACAGGAGCTTGCAGGTCAGGAAATGAATAAAGTGGCAGGTGGAATGCTGGGCAATTTACCACCCGGGTTCAAAATGCCGGGATTTTAACGGACGTTTAAAACATGCAATATTCATCAGTTTCCATGGAAAAGGCCATTTCGGAATTATCTAAACTTCCGGGAATCGGTAGAAAATCAGCTCAACGACTGGTCTTTTTCCTGTTGAAGTTGCGGAAAAGCGAGGTCCAAAACCTGGCAGATGCTTTGCTTGCCATTAAGGAAAAAGTAAAGTTTTGTACGATATGTTTCAACATCACCGAGGTGGATGTCTGTTCTATTTGTCAAAGCGAAAAACGAGATCGTTCTTTTTTATGTGTGGTGGAAGAAGCCAATGATGTTCTGGCTCTGGAGAAGACCGGTGAATATAGAGGGCTGTACCATGTTTTGGGTGGTGTATTGTCCCCGCTTGAAGGCGTTGGGCCTGATGATTTACACATCAGGCAACTTTTGCCCCGTCTCAATGGTACAACAAAAGAAGTGATTATTGCAACGAACCCAACGACGGAAGGGGAAGCAACAGCCATCTATTTGGAAAAAATTATTAAACCGATGAATATAAGAGTCTCGAGAATTGCCAGGGGGCTACCGGTTGGTGGCGACCTGGAATATGCCGATGAGATTACTCTGGCAAAAGCCTTAGAGGGAAGGATTCTTCTTTAGGACCAAAGAACGTTTAAAGGTTAAAAAGACGTATGTCATTGCCGAATCAATTAACTGTTTTACGAATTGTGTTAACACCGTTATTTGCTGTTTTGTTAACATTCCAGGCAATTACGTTTAAATATGCATCCTTTTTTGTCTTCTTTGTGGCTTCTTTTACGGATTGGTACGATGGCTATTTAGCCAGAAAATATGGCCATATCACCCCCACCGGAAAATATTTGGATCCGCTTGCAGATAAATTGTTGGTTTCCACCGCCTTTGGCATGTTTTGTTACCTTGGCTATGTTGAACTCTGGATGTTCATCGCTATTGCCCTGCGGGATGTGATTATCACAGCCCTAAGGTCTTATACTATTTCTAAGGGTAAGCAAATTGAAACAAGCAACTTTGCAAAATGGAAAACCGCATCGCAAATGCTGGCTATTTATTTTATTTTTTCCTGGATGCTCACTTCTGAAGCCTCGCCCGATCAATCTTCTCTTTTGCTAACGATTGGTGAAAAATTTAATTTGCTCTACAATATAATGCTGTTTGTTACATTGTACACGGTCACTTCGGGAGTGAGCTATCTCATTGATAACCGTGTTCACCTTAAAAGTCTGGCCATCGCATTTTACCGTGTTTTTGTTCCAACCAACGTTCGCTAAATGAAAACGATTACCCGCCTTTTGGCCACCGGTCTCTACACAGGATATTCACCTTTTGCTCCGGGAACCGCAGGGAGCCTCCTGGCTGTTTTCATCTACTGGCTGTTGCCAGAGAAAAATCCGCTTGTTTTCGGCATTCTGCTCATCGTACTCTTTTTTCTTGGTGTGTGGTCTGCAGCCAAAATTGAAAAATGGTCAGACAAAAAAGACAATCCTATTATTGTCATTGATGAAGTTGTCGGCATGTTGATCACGCTGACGGCTATCGAAAAAAGTTTGAATTGGCTTGCGATTGGTTTTATTCTTTTTAGATTGTTTGATATTGTAAAATTGTTTCCGGCAAGAAATGCTGAAAAGCTTCCCGGTGGTTGGGGGGTCATGACAGACGATGCAGTGGCAGGAATCCAGGCATTGATTTGCCTGCAGGCACTACATTATTTCTTTGCAGCCTGATGGTAAACATGAACATCGAAATTATTTCTATCGGCGATGAACTTTTGCTCGGGCAGACGGTGAATACCAATGCCACGTATTTGTCAAAACATCTCACCGCCCTGGGGTTGGTGGTGAAATGGGTAACCACAGTTGGCGATGATGCAACTGATTTAACCAACGCATTGGCAACGGCGATGAAACGCAGTGATTGCGTCATTACCACCGGCGGGCTTGGTCCAACTCACGATGATATCACCAAAACCGTGACGGCGAGGTTTTTTAACTCTGCAATGATTTATAAACCCGACATTTTGCAGAGGTTGAAACAGGAATTTGACAAGCGTGGGGTGGACATGGTCGCAGCGAATGAAGAGCAGGCCTACGTCCCGGAAAAAGCGAAAATTATCGGCAATTCACTGGGGACAGCGCCGGGATTGATCTTTGAAAAAAATGGGAAGAAGTGTATTGTTTTGCCGGGTGTCCCTGCGGAAATGCGCGCCATGGGAGAAGAAACCGTGTTCCCGCTTTTACGGGATTCCGGAAAAACAATCTTAATGAAAACCATTCGCACCACGGGAATACCGGAGTCGACCTTATTTGAGCGTATCGGCAATATAGCTGAAATTGAACGGTTTGCCAAAGTCGCGTTTCTTCCCAAAACAACCGGCGTGGATATTCGTTTAACGGTTGTCGGCACAAACAAAGAGACGTGCACGGCAAATCTGGATAAAGCTCTTCGGATGGTTCAACAGAAAGCCGGCCCGTACATTTATGGGTACGACTTTGAGGACCTTGAAGAATTTGTGGCAAAACAGCTCATGGAGAAGCGTTTAACTCTTGCTGTGGCTGAATCCTGTACGGGCGGTATGCTTGCAAACCGGCTGACAAACGTTTCCGGAAGTTCGGGCTATTTTGAACGCGGGTTTGTGACCTACAGTAATGAAGCGAAAATGGACTGTCTGCATGTTTCCGCAAAAACGCTGGAAAAATTTGGCGCGGTGAGCGATGAAACTGCAGTGGAAATGGCGCGGGGCGTAAGAGAAGCGGCGGGTACCGACATCGGGTTGTCCACCACCGGCATCGCCGGTCCCACAGGCGGAACGCCGGAAAAACCGGTGGGGTTGGTTTATGTAGGTTTGACCTATAAGGAAAAGGCCTTTAGCAAAAAGTTTGTCTTCACCAAAGACCGGCTGATGAATAAGGAGCGTACGGTGCAAGCCGCGTTGAATTTGTTACGGCGTACGCTGTCAGATTCAAACGCGTTGTCTAAGTCATGATTGACCGAAAACATCCTTTTTTTCACAAAAGGTGTCATTCTGAATGCGGCGGTTACCGGTCTAAATAACAGGTAGGAAGATGCGTTTTCGAATCAAGCACAATTGAAACTCAAATGCAGGTTATATGGCTCCCATACGTGCATTTATCGCCATTGAAATCGCAGAAGAGATTCGCCAAAAAATCGATACTTTTCAGGCAGAATTAAAACGTTCATCCGAGCCGGTAAGCTGGACGAAATCCCAAAACATTCATTTGACGCTGAAGTTTTTGGGTGAGATTGAACAAAACCAAATTGACGATATTGCAAGTCAGTTACAGATGGTTACTGAGCCGATTGCCTCATTTTCTATTTCGATTCAGGGAGTGGGACTTTTTCCATCGTCGAAAAGGCCGCGTGTTTTGTGGGTTGGCGTACAAGACTTGAGCGATGAGTTGTTAGGTCTGGCGGAAAAAGTCCATGACCATTTGAATCATGTGGGGTTTACTAAAGAGAAACGTTTGTTTAAACCACATTTGACGCTCGGCAGGGTGAAGGCGCCGTTAAGTCGTCATTTTGTGGAGAATTTTTTAAACAACCCATTTACGTGTGGTGACCAGAATGTACATGAGGTCGTTTTAATGCAGAGCCAATTACATCCCAAAGGAGCGGTCTACACACCTTTGGTTAAATACAGATTGAAATAAACATTATGGAGGGAAGATTATGAGTGAGGATCAAAACGAGAAGCAAAAAGCCCTGGAACTGGCAATGAGTCAGATCGATCGTAACTTCGGCAAAGGCTCGATCATGCGGTTGGGCGATGATAAATGGAAGGTTGATATTGAAGCCATCCCTACCGGGTCGATTTCGCTGGATGTGGCGCTTGGGATTGGCGGTGTGCCGCGCGGGCGAATCATCGAAGTGTACGGGCCGGAGTCTTC
>CAYVXE010000007.1:34207-58872 GCA_964455375.1 uncultured Calditrichaceae bacterium | reverse complement strand
GGATTGGCGGTGTGCCGCGCGGGCGAATCATCGAAGTGTACGGGCCGGAGTCTTCCGGAAAGACCACGTTGACTCTGCATATCATCGCAGAAGCGCAGAAGCGAGGCGGTTTGGCAGCCTTTATAGATGCAGAACATGCCCTGGATGCCAAATATACAAGAAATCTCGGTGTGGATACGGATAATCTCCTCATCTCCCAACCCGATACAGGTGAGCAGGCGCTGGAGATTACGGAAACCCTGGTGCGTAGTGGCGCGCTGGATGTCATCGTCATCGACTCGGTAGCCGCACTGGTCCCGAAAGCGGAAATCGAAGGCGAAATGGGAGATGCGCAAATGGGTCTGCAGGCGCGCCTGATGTCGCAGGCCATGCGTAAACTGGCCGGAATTGTCAGCAAGTCGCATACTTGTTGCATTTTTATTAACCAAATTCGTGAGAAAATCGGCGTCATGTTCGGCAATCCGGAAACGACCACAGGCGGCCGGGCGTTGAAATTTTATTCTACTGTGCGTATGGATATCCGGCGCACGGCCTCTATCAAAGATGCCGAGCACATTATTGGAAACCGGACACGCGTTAAAGTTGTTAAAAACAAAGTTGCTCCACCGTTTCGTGAAGCTGAGTTTGACATCATGTACGGCACCGGTATTTCCCGTGAAGGCGATCTTGTGGACCTGGCGGTGAAATATGACATCGTTCAGAAAAGCGGCACCTGGTTTTCGTACGGTGATGAGCGTTTGGGACAGGGACGCGAGAACGTCAAGCGGTATTTGCAGGAAAATAAAGATATTTTGAAAAAAATTAACCGGCAGGTGCGGGAAACGCTTGGATTGCTGGAGAAGAAAACAGAATCTTCAGAAGCCAACGGGAAACAAGGCAAAGCAGCAGCCGTCAGTGAGAACAACTGATAAATTTCTTTCATGAGGAAATGCACAAATACGGTGGTAAAATAACGGATATTCAACGACAAAGGCGACATAATAACCGTGTTTCCATTTTTATCGATCATGAATTTGCTTTCGGTTTGGATGGTTTTCTCGCGAATAAATATCATTTAAAAAAAGGGGATGTTCTGCATCAACAAGATGTTGAGAACCTTCTCTGTCGTGAAGAAAGAAAACGGGTTTTGGACAAGGCGTATGAATATCTGGCAAGGCGAGCTCACAGCCAAAGAGAACTGACTGTAAAATTAAACCGTAAGGGGTTTGAAAAATCGTTAATTCAACAGGTGATTGATGAGTTAAAGGCCGCGGGCCATCTCGATGATTTGGAATTCGCCCGTTCTTTTGCCAGCAATCGTTTGGCCGCTAAATCTGTGGGAAAACGATATTTGAGCCGGGAACTTGTGCAGCGAGGTGTGAACAAAGAGATGGTTGACACCGTTTTAGACAAAATCTATTCAGATGTTGATGAGACCGACCTTGCCAGGAAACTTGCTTGTAAACGGCTGCCCCGGTATGAACATTTGGAGAAGGTACAAAAGAGAAAACGTCTGTCGGATTTTTTATTCAGACGTGGTTTTGATTGGGAGACGATTAAGCAGGTTCTTGAATCGATTCTATAAGAATTAGTAAAAATTGAAAGTAGTATGTTCTTGAAATGATGAAATCAACAGAACTCAGGCAGGCATTTTTAGATTTTTTTAAAGAAAAAAAACACGAAATCGTGCCCAGCGCGCCGGTGGTCCCTTTTGATGATCCGACACTTCTCTTTGTCAACGCGGGCATGAATCAGTTTAAAAATATTTTTTTAGGCCAGGAAACCCGGCGCTACAACCGGGCAGCCGATACCCAGAAGTGCATTCGCGTCAGCGGCAAACACAATGACCTGGAAGATGTGGGATTTGATACCTACCACCACACATTTTTTGAGATGCTGGGCAACTGGTCCTTTGGTGATTACTTTAAAAAAGAAGCGATTACCTGGGCCTGGGAATTGCTGACCGATGTGTGGGGCATTGAAAAAGAGCGTCTTTACGCCACGGTGTTTGGCGGCGATACAGCAGACGGGTTAGATGCAGATGAAGAAGCCGAAAATCTCTGGAAACAGATGACGGATATCAAACCGGATCACGTTCTCAGGTTTGGTAAAAAGGATAATTTCTGGGAAATGGGCAATACCGGTCCCTGCGGGCCGTGCTCGGAAATTCATATCGACCTCACCCCTGATCAATCCGGAGGAAAATTAGTAAACGCCGGTGACCCGAATGTCATCGAAATCTGGAATCTGGTGTTTATTCAATACAATCGCGATAAAGCAAGCAAACTGCACTCTTTGCCGCAAAAACACGTGGATACCGGCATGGGGTTTGAGCGTATTCTCGCTGTGCTGAACGGGTCCACCTCCAATTATGACACCGATCTGTTTACGCCTCTCCTCGACCAGTTGAATGAATTGACCGGTGTGCCCTATGCAGCGGATGAGAAAGGCTTTGCTCACCGGGTCATTGCGGATCATATTCGTGCGCTTTCTTTTGCCATTGCCGATGGCGCCATGCCGTCCAATGAAGGGCGCGGTTACGTCTTGCGTCGAATCCTGAGAAGAGCGGCGCGTTTTGGACGCAACCTGAATATGCAGGAGCCGTTCATCTATAAACTGGTGCCCACTCTGGTGGATATTATGGGAGATGCTTTTCCGGAAATCAAAGAGAAGCACAATTTTATCTCCATGGTGGTAAAGGCTGAGGAAGAAAGTTTCAACAGTACACTGGATCGCGGTCTTGAAATTTTCGATAAAATCGTCGGCAAGTTGAAAAAATCGGGCGAGCAGGAAATTCCCGGAGAAGATGCTTTCCGGCTCTATGACACGTATGGTTTTCCTTTGGATTTAACTCAGGTCATGGCACGGCAGATCGATTTCACTGTGGATGAATCGGGATTTAAAAATGCCATGGATGAACAAAAAGCGCGCGCCAGAAAAGCCGGGAAATGGAGCTACTCAACGGAATTTGACTATGGCATCTGGCATGAATTGACCAAAGGTGAAGATTCAAAATTTGTCGGCTACGATCAGTTGGAAAGTGAAGCAAAAATACGGCGTTACTTCATAGACCGCGATAAAGTTTTTCTCACTTTAGACCAGACGCCTTTTTATGGAGAGGCAGGTGGCCAAATCGGTGACCAGGGTGAAATAGTCGGTGATGGGTTCAAATTAAAAATCGAAGACACCGTTCGTGATGGTGGAACCTACGTACACATCGGGAAATTTGTGGAAGGTAATTCCATTAAAAATGCAGCGGTGCATGCTGTTGTGGACAGAATAAGGCGAAAAGCAACGGCACGTAACCATACGGCAACTCACTTACTGCACAAAGCCTTAAGGGAGACGTTGGGTACCCATGTCACACAAGCTGGGTCGCTGGTTTCCCCGGAGTACTTGCGTTTTGATGTCACACATTTTAAGAAAATTGCAGTGGATGAGCTTGAGAAGATTGAAGCCCGGATCAATGAAAAAGTTCGCGAGGACATTCAGGTTGAAACACTGCAAAAAACCTTTGTTGAAGCGCGCGCAATGGGTGCTATGGCGATTTTCGAAGAAAAATACGGTGAACATGTGCGCGTGGTTAAGGTCGGGGATTTCAGCATGGAGCTGTGTGGCGGCACGCATTTAAACCACACGGGTGAAATTGGCTATTTCCGGCTGATTTCGGAGTCCAGTGCCGCAGCCGGAATTCGGCGATTGGAAGCCGTTACCGGACAGAAAGCAGATGAAATCTTGCGGCGTGAAAAAGAGTTGACCCGATGCATTGAGGAGCGGTTGAATTGCAAAGGGGATGAAATTTTAAACAAAATCGATGCTCTGGTAAATGCAAAACATCAACTGGAAAAAGAAGTGAAACAGTTGCGCCTTGGCTCCGCAGGTCAGGAGATCGCGCAACTGATTCAGAATGCACAGACCATGAATGGGTTTAAGATTGTTTCTGCAAAAATAAAGAGTGACCATGTGGACGAACTGAAACAGATTAGTGACACATTACGAAACAAATTGGGGTCGGGCGTCGGAGTTTTAAGTTCGGTTGTCAATGGAAAGGTTTCGTTTGTTTGCGTGGTGACCGACGATTTGATTTCAGAGAAAAAACTAAAAGCCGGCGACATCGTGAAGCGGGTTGCAGCTATCGCCGGTGGCGGTGGTGGCGGCAGACCGCATATGGCGCTTGCCGGTGCAAGAGAAATCGAGAAAATAGAAGACGCGTTAGAACAGGTTCCGGAGATTATTTCATCACTTTTAACGTGATAGTTCTAACCGGCTTAATCTATAAAGTAAGGTGAATTCTGTTTGCCTGAAGTAGTCGCCGCAGAAAATGGGACTACTTTTTAACTGTTAAGGAATGTTTCTTTGACAATCTTTGAAAGACTTTTACAGATTAAGGAATCCAAGGGCGCCGGATACTTCGTCCTCATCGATCCGGATAAATGGCGAACGGAACAATTGTCAGACGTGGCAATCCGTGCATCTGAAGATGGAGCCGATGCAATTTTGGTAGGCGGCAGTCTTCTCATGTCATCTTCCTTTGACGCTCTAATTCGTCTCTTGAAGCAGAAAATTGACATTCCGCTGATTATTTTTCCCGGCAGTCAGACGCAGGTTTCAAAATACGCCGATGCGCTGTTTTTTCTTTCTTTAATCAGTGGTCGGAATCCGGCATTTTTAATCGGTGAACAGGTCAAAGCCGCACCAGTCATTAAGGCTCTTGGCATCGAAGCGATTTCTGTGGGCTATATGCTTATTGAATCTGGAAATACGACCTCTGCGGAGTTTATGAGCAACACACGTCCGGTTCCGCGCAATAAAACTGATATCGCTAAGGCTACAGCTCTTGCTGCGGAATATTTTGGCATGAGAATGGTTTACCTGGAGGCTGGAAGCGGCGCAAAGCAATCTGTTCCCGAGGATATGATCAGGGAGGTTAGGGATTATATTTCATGTCCTCTTATCGTCGGTGGCGGTATCCGGACACCGGAGGAAGCACACCGCAAAGTGCAGGCAGGGGCATCTTTTGTGGTGACTGGGAATATACTTGAGAATAAAAATAAACTAAACCTGATCAAGGAGTTTGCTGCTGCAATTCACCAGTAGTTAACCGTGATATGGAGGTATTTTGATCGACATTCATTCACATGTTTTACCGCAGATCGACGATGGTTCTGCCAGTTGGGAAGAGACCATGGCGATGCTGGCTCAGGCCGAAGACGATGGCGTAAAAGAGGTCGCCGTTACCCACCATATTTTGAGTAATATGGATTATGAACGTGAAGAAGAGATCATTGCCAAATTCAAAGAATTGCAGGAACGTATCGCCATTGAAAAACTGGATATTAAGATTCATTTGGGTGCGGAAATTTACGCGCAGGCCGATATGGAACTTTACCACACCATTTCAACCTACAATGACAACAAGAAATATTTTCTGGTAGAATTTCCTATGCAGGGTATTCCACGTTTTGTTGCCGACCGATTTTTTGAATTGGTTACCAGGGGCATGGTGCCGGTGGTTGCTCACCCTGAGAGAAACATGGGTTTTGTTCGTAAACCCGATCGGGCGTTTGAATTTGTACAGCGGGGTGCATTGTTACAAATGAACGCCGGAAGTATTTTAGGCCGTCATGGGACACCGGTCAAAGAAACGGCTATGATTTTATTGAATGCCAATTTAATTCATTTTGTTGGCAGCGATGGGCACAACACCCGCAGACGTCCGTTGCAACTGAGCGCGGCCTATGATGCTGTTGCCGATGGTTGGGGGATTGAACGTGCCGACGTGCTGTTTAAAGACAATGCAGTAAAATTACTTGCCGGTGAGATGATCGTTGCCCCGGAACCACAGCCGGTGCAGCCATTAAAGAAAGGGTTCCTGGGGAAATTGAAATCCATGTTTAATTGATCACTTGCATAAAAGGACAGAACGAACCTCGGCCATTTTCACTTGTATAAATAAATGACATGTTTTATTGATTTGTCATGTTGAATAAAAAAATTCTATGTTTACATTTCTACATCCGTCCATCTTAATTGGCTTAGCCGCAGTTTCTGTTCCTATTCTCATACATTTGTTTACCCGGCATAAATCAAAGACCATTTATTTCAGCACGCTGAGATTCTTGAAGGAACTTCAAAAGCAACAAATCCGGCGCTTGAAAATCCGACAAATTTTGCTGCTTATTTTGCGTGCTTTGATTATTCTTTTGTTGATTTTGGCGTTTGCCCGCCCGACGTTTAAACAAACACAAGCGTCGCCTACAGATTCAGGGGCGCATCTGACGGCCGCCATTATTCTCGATAACACGCTGAGCATGGGACGTGAATCCGACGGAAAAAGACTCATCGACACGGCCAAAAAGGTAGCCGAAACGCTCACCAATTACATGCAAACGGGTGATGAAATTTATCTGCTGTATCCTACAAATCCTCCACAGTTTGCGTACGAAGGTGCCCGATTTGATTTAGAAACTGTCAGAGACGTCATCCGTAAAACGGAACTATCGTACAAAGAAACGGATATTCTGAGCGCCATCAAACTGGCGACCGGTTTGCTGGAAAAGTCTACCAATGTCAATCGGGAATTGTATCTGATTTCCGACATGCAAAAAGTCGGGCTGCCGGAAGGGGGAAAGGATAAACTCGTCTCCGTTTCTGAAAATATTCGCTTTTACATGCTGCCGGTAAAAAGTTCGGAGATTGAGAACCTCACGATAAAGAGCGCCCGGTTTACAAGTCAGATATTTGAGAAATCGAAGGTCGTCGAACTCGTAACTGAAATAAAGAACAGTGGCGAAATTACTGTAAAGAGTAAACTCGTTCACCTTTATGTCAACGGGAAGAGAGTCGGTCAAAATGCAGTTTCATTAAAACCGGGTTCAGCAACCGGCGTGACTTTCCGGTTTGTTCCGGAAAAAACCGGCTTTCAACAGGCATATATCCAGTTGGAAGATGATGATTTTTTGGAAGATAACCGGCACTACTTTTCGTTTTATATTCCGGAATCTTTGCCCGTTCTTCTAATCGGCGCCAGGAAACAGGATTTCCATTTTTTACAATTGGCCTTGACTCCTGAGCGGCAGGGAAATTCACCGATCAAAATCAGCGGCATTACATTTAACAAAATGAACGAGCAGCGGCTCGAAAATTTTGATGTTGTGATGATGACCAATGTACCCAGAATTGAGGCCTCATTTGCGGCTAAGCTGCAAGGTTATGTAAAGAATGGTGGTGGCCTGATGGTATTTTTGGGGCCTGATGTCGATTTGCGTAATTACAATACGACGCTGCAACAAAAATTACACTTGCCAGAGCTCACGCAGTCCCTGACCGGTACGGCAGATCAATTTTTATCGTTTGGTAGAATTGATTTCAGTCATCCGTTGTTTCGTGGTATTTTTGAAGATAAAAAAGTTGTGGAGTCGCCGCATGTGCGTGTGGCTATCGGTGTGCAGTCGCAAAAGCCGCTGGATAAAATTATTGAATATTCCAATAAGCAACCGTTTCTATTTGAATCGGATTTTGGTAAAGGGCATGTCTTGTATGTTACAACGGGGATTGGCAACGACTGGTCTGATTTAACCGTCCGTGGGTTGTTTGTACCGCTGGTGAACCGGGCGGTCATGTATCTTGCCGGTGCTGCTTCTTACGAGCAGCAAAGTAAATTAGTGGGGGAGAGCGTTAATTACGACCTTAAGAATTCAAATCCCCAAAGCAGTTTGTCCGTTGAGACGCCGAACAAACATTTTGTTAAGGTGCAGCCTGATGTTCAAAGCGGGAATTATCGGGTTCGGTTTAATCAAACCAACTTGCCTGGAATCTATCAGCTAAAAAACAATGATACCATTTTACGACAATGGGCGATCAATGGGTCATCTGCAGAATCGGAACTTGCAACCTTTGATGTGGAGCAGTTGTCCGAACGTACCGGTTTTTCTGAAATCGTGAAATTACCGCCGGATGAATCATTTGCCGAGAAGTTGCAGCAGAGCCGCTACGGTCGTGAAATTTGGTCGGCATTTGCATTTGCCGCTTTTTTTCTGCTTTTTGTAGAGATGACTGTTTTTCGGGAGAAAGTTTCAAAATAGATTTTTAATTGTGGAGGCAACAAAACAGATTTGTACGACGTGGATACGAATGCACAGGAAAAAGCCGTTTTAGTCGGTGTGGTTTCTCAAAACCAGAATCGTTGGGATACACAAGAGCATATGGAGGAATTGGCACTTCTTACAGATACAGCGGGAGCTATCGTCGTTGATAAAGTTGTTCAGGAACGGGGAAAGATAGATGCTGCGTATTTTGTCGGACGGGGGAAGGCCGAAAAACTCAATGGCCTGGCTGATGGCTATGAAGCTAATCTTTTAATATTTGATGATGATTTGAGTCCGGCGCAGGTCCGAAATTTAGAAAAATTAACGAACAAGAAAATATTAGATCGCAGCGGTCTTATTCTGGATATTTTTGCCCGCCGGGCGAAAACTCACGAAGCGAGGACTCAGGTTGAATTGGCACAATTGAATTATCTTTTGCCGCGTTTAACCCGGCAGTGGACGCACTTGTCACGTCAGGTAGGTGGAATCGGCGCGCGGGGGCCCGGGGAAACCCAACTTGAGGTGGATCGGCGTTTAATTCGTAAACGCATTGCCACGCTAAAACGAGATCTGGAAAAGATAAAAGGGCGGCGCGAGGTTCGTCGTCGAGGTCGCGATATGGTCTATAAAATTGCGCTTGTGGGTTATACCAATGCCGGTAAATCCACATTGATGAATTCATTGACAGATTCGGATGTGTTTGTGGAAGACCGCTTGTTTGCCACGTTGGATCCTACCGTGCGCCGGGTGGAATTTTCCAGTGACTTTAAAGCATTGCTTATCGATACGGTAGGATTTATCCGCAAATTGCCGCATCATTTAGTAGCATCTTTTAAAAGTACATTGGAAGAAGTGAAACACGCAGATGCGCTTTTGCATGTTATCGACATCAGCCATCCGCATCTTTTTGAGCATACAGCAGTGGTGAAGGAGGTTTTAAATGATTTAAATGCATCAGGAAAACCGGTGATTTATGTGTTTAATAAAATCGACTGTTTGGAACAAAAATCGTTTATGACGCAACTGAAAAATGATTTCCAGCCATCGGTTTTTATATCTGCGACAAGGAGGTTATTTTTAGAGGATTTAAAGAATGAAATTCGTTCTCTCTATAAACAGTCAGTTCTGGAATTAAATCTACACGTAGATATGCTATACGCTGGAATCATCTCAAAATTACGAACTGTTGCTGAAGTGATGAAAATGACCTACCATGAAAATTTTGTTGAAGCAACAGTAAAAACGACGCATGCAAATGCGCAAATCATCGAATATTGGTTAAAAGTTAAAACTAAAAGTGAACTTAACTCTATTGAATTTTGCGAAAACGAACAGTCGTAAGACGCGAATAGTCATCTGCTTACCTTCCTGGCAGTTATGCTGGAGACAGTGTTTGAGCATTATTGCTATGATCTTATTGAGTGCTGGTCATTTACATTCACAAATTCGTATCCGCGCTACCAATCCCAATTATGACGTCAATGATTGGCAAAGCTATTCAATCGCACGGAATATCATATCCATTGCTCTGGGAAATCAGTATGTCTATTTTGGGTCATTACGTTCGGGGATTTTACGATTCGATCAGTTTCAGTTAACCTGGGATTTTCCGTGGACTACCAGCAACGGATTGGCAGACAACACGGTGTGGGTTGTGGCGTATGACAAGGATACAGGGTTACTCTGGTGCGCCACACAAAACGCAATTTGCACATACAATCCAACTGCACGGCGATGGCAAAATTTTTTTAAGGATGAAATTGGTATTCCGGTTGGTGACCGCGTTGAATCTATCGGGATAGGGAAAAACAACGTTTTTTTTGTGACCAGAAACCAGCAAATCTTTGAAGCCAATAAGTTCGGTAGCGTCATTCTCGCTGCGGGAAAAAAATATGGGAATCTACAATTTGACCGGTCTATTCACTGGTTTGGACAGATAACAAAACGCCGGCAGCCTTTTCCACAATTTTTCATGGGAAATGGCTACCTTTTTGATTCTTCCGGTATCATTGAAGGCCCGGATTTTCGTCGTGCTGAAATCATCTCATCCTTAGAAGATGAATGGGGAAATTTCTGGATTGGTACAGCGGGCTTAGGTGCCGGTAAAGGAGATATTCAATCCTTGCAACTGAATATGCTGCCATTTGGTCTGGAAAATCAGTCTGTCGATGCACTGGCCTTTGATGGCGATGTTTTGTGGATTGGCGGTACGGGTACCGGTTCTTTAAACCGGGGGATTACCGCATGGGATTCTAATAGGGATGAATGGCGTAGTTATGAACAAAGAAATATTACCGATCTGTACAGCAACGAGGTTAATGCCATTGCAGTGAACGGTAAAAATGTTATGTTTGCAACCAACTATGGTCTTAGTCAATACTCCGCGGAAAAAAATCGGTGGCGCGTGTTCGATCGATTTGACGGATTGTCCGACAATCAAATTTTTGATGTGGTCGTGGATGATTCATCCATTTGGGTCGGTACAGCCAGCGGTATCGATCGAATTTGGAAAAAGTCCCTGGCAAAAAAAGACAGTGTGAAAATAGACCATATCATTGCCGGCGATATCAGGCTGGTTGCGGTTTACGATCTTGAATTGATGAAAAATTTGTTATGGGCAGGTACGAATAACGGTATTTATGTTTATGATAGCAAGAAAGATGTGGGTGGTTTTGCAGATGAAATCGGCGGTCCTGTGAGTAAAGTGGTTACCAGTGTGTCTAACTTTGGAGATGAACTCTGGTTTGGCAGCTCACGAGGAATCGATGTTTACAATGTAAAGAAAAAACAATGGCTCGGAGTTCCCGAAGCGCGGTCTTTTCCTAATACCCCCATCAATCAAATTGTTGCTTCGAAAAATGTGGTTTGGGCAGCAACCAATCATGGCGTGTTGAAGTATAGCCGGAACAGCAAGTCCTGGAGAAAGTTTACCACGGAGGATGGTTTAATCAGCAACCGGGTGTATGCCATTTTGCTGGATGGTGATTATGTCTGGTTCGGAACGGACCGGGGGCTGACCCAGTTTTATTGGAATTCCTCGCACCGGATTGATTAGTTCATTCTCAGTTGTTTTCTGCCATTTGGGGGTAAGAAATTTTCCACAGCACTATGAGCATTTTTCAGCGAGTGGCAGTAGTTGTTGACAGTTGCAGTAAAAAAATTGCCATTGCCACTACACCTATTTGGTTCCGGTTTATTGGGTTTAGGATTGGATAATGCACTTAACGTTTGCTACCTGTGCCTGAATCAAAGGAAAAAAATCTCGCAGAGCCGTGAGGTGAGCAGAGAAAACAAAATATTTCCAACTTTGTGACCTTTGTGCTTTTGAGGGAGAAAAATATTATTTTATTTAGAGTCATTCTTTTATGGATTTGTTTGAAAAAGAAGCGCGCGCGGATCGAGTAAAATCGACCCCCCTGGCGGATCGCATGCGGCCGACGTCACTGGCTGAATTTGTGGGTCAACAACACCTGGTGGGGGAAGGGAAAATCGTCCGGAAAGAAATTGAAACCGATGAACTGGTGTCGATGATTTTCTGGGGACCGCCGGGCGTTGGGAAAACGACGCTTGCAAAAATCATTGCCAGGGAAACACAATCCGATTTTTTTACCATGAGTGCGGTGACTGCAGGAGTTGCCGACATTCGTAAGGTACTGGAAAAAGCTAAAGTGAACCGCACCCTGGCGAAACGCACGATTTTATTTATCGATGAAATACACCGGTTCAATAAAGCACAGCAGGATGCTTTACTGCACAGCGTGGAAGATGGCACCATCCTCTTAATTGGAGCCACCACCGAGAATCCCTCCTTTGAAGTTATCTCAGCCCTGCTTTCCCGCTGCCGGGTGTATCGATTGCAAACACTCACAGATGAAGAAATTGAACAAATTCTTGAGCAGGCTCTCAATCGGGATGTGCAGTTGTCGGAACAGAACATACATTTTATCGGAAATGCAAAAAAATTGCTTATCAATCTTGCCGGCGGCGATGCCCGGAATGCACTCAATGCTCTTGAACTGACAGTGAAATTAGCGGCTAAGGCGGAGAATAAGTCGGTAAATGTAGAAGAAAAGACGATTCGGGAAGCGTTGCAAACCAGGGCGGCTTTTTATGACAAAAAAGGTGATTTCCATTATGATGTCATTTCTGCATTTATAAAAAGTGTGCGCGGCTCCGAACCCAACGGCGCACTTTACTGGCTCGCTCGCATGATTGATGCCGGCGAAGATCCAAAATTCATTGCCCGGCGGTTGCTGATTCTGGCATCCGAAGATGTGGGCAACGCAGATCCCCAAGCTCTGGTTGTTGCCACATCAGCTTTTACCGCTGTCACCTATATCGGGATGCCGGAAGGACGGTTAATCCTGGCTCAGGCAACGACTTATCTGGCTTGTGCTCCGAAAAGCAATGCTTCTTATAAAGCCATTTCCGCTGCTCAGCAGGACGTGCGGGATAATCCCATCCAACCTGTACCGCTGCACCTGCGCAATGCCCCCACGAAACTGATGAAAAATGAAGGGTACTCGGATGGTTATCTGTATCCGCACAATTATGGAGGAAATTTTATTGAACAGCAATATTTGCCGGATGAGTTGAGCCATCGTATTTATTATGAACCGACTGAAAACGGATTTGAGGCGCGATTCAAAGAACGGTTGCAGCGAATCTGGGGGAAATATAAAACAAAATCCTCTGATGAAATAAAAGAATAGAATCTGAAATCCGGGTTATCAAACAATGTCCTTCTATGCTCCTTTTTCACAATATTATGACGTCATTTTTCCTTTCCGGGACGAAGTTTATACCTTTTTGAGAACACATCTTTCCTCTCCTCCCAAAACGGTTCTGGATGTCGGTTGCGGGACCGGTCGCTATGCAAACCGATTTACGAAAGACGGTTTCGAAACCATTGGTATTGATTTGGATTCCGATATGATAAATTTTGCAAGGAAACATTACTTCGGGACGCCATTTTATTGCATGAATATGACCGAAGTGATGTCACTGCAGCTTACATTCGATTTGATATTTTGCATCGGAAATGTTGCGGCACATCTTACACGTGAATTGTATGGGGAATTTTTACGAACCGTCCATCAGTTATTAAATCCAAACGGCCTCTGGATATTTCAAGTTAAAAACTGGGATTATGTTCTTAAAACACAAACCTATTCCTTTCCGGATATAGAGCGTAAGGGGCAAGAGATTAAGTTTCTGCGGGAATATTCTGAAATAACTACAGGAAAGGTTAAATTTGATACGACCCTTGAAGTGAAAGATAAAATATTATTTGAAGAGAGTGTCTATTTATACCCTGTGAAGACGGCGGAGTATTTGCGGTTACACGAGGTGTCCGGTTTCAGCCTGGTTGGACATTACAGTGATTTTAAGAAAAATAAATTTGTTGAATCGGAAGACAAAGCGAATATTTTTGTTTTCCAACAATAAAATTGCAGCACTATCGGAACAATTGGAGATTAAATCGGGTCTCAGTTATAAAGCCAATCTGACTCGCCAAGTTTCATTCGCATTGAAAGAAGATAGATTTGTCCAGATATATTTTACTGTTTAGTTTTATTCTCCTGAATGTATTTCCTGTCTTTAGTCAAGTAAAGCCAACCCCGGACAGTACAGCAGCGAAGGTTAAAAGAGCCTTGCCTGTTTCCCCCGGTTCAGATTTATCGAAGTTGGGACGTGAAAGTCGCATAAAACCGGCCAATGTCGGCATCGACAGCTCGGTAAGCTACAGAGCAAAAATCATTGAAAGCCAGAAAGAGCGGGGCATTATCACCCTCACCGGCGATGCGGAGGTGAAATTCAAGAATGTGACCATCCAGGCCGGGAAAATCGTTATAAAAATGAATGAAAATATGCTCATCGCCGAAGGTGTGCGAGATACGACGAAAGGTGAACTACATGAGTCTGATTCGCTGAACGTTCCTTATACTGATTTCCCAAAATTTTCCGATGGCAAGGAAACCATGGTCGGTGAGCAAATGGTTTACAATTTTAAATCAGAAAAAGGCCGAATTTTACGTGGGCGTACAGAATTTCAAAAAGGCTATTATTTCGGCGATGTGATTAAACGGGTTGACAGCGAGGTCTTTGATGTGGCAGACGGCACCTATACCACCTGTGACCTTGAAGAACCGCATTACCATTTTTCCGGCAAGAAGATGAAAGTGATCGTCGGCGACAAGGTCGTTGCAAAGCCGGTGATTTTTTTCATCGGGAAAATACCCATTGCTATTTTCCCATTTGCTCTGTTTCCATTAAAAGAGAACGGCCGGCAGTCGGGAATCATTATTCCGCAATACGGTTCGAGTCCGGTTGAAGGCCGCTATTTGCGGAATCTTGGTTATTATTGGGCAACAAATGAATTTATGGACATGCGCTTCACAATGGATTTCTTTGAGAAAACCGGTATGTTATTTCGGGGAAATGTAAATTATGCCAAACGCTACCATTACACCGGTTCGATTTCCGGTTCATATACACGGAAAAATTTTGAGACCAGCAAGCAGCGCCGTTGGAATTTAATCATCCGTCACAACCAAACAATCGATGAAAACACGACTTTGAACGTGGACGCGAGCTTTGAGAGTAATAATAATTTTTACCGGGAATTCAGTAATAACCGGCAGCAGAGGCTGAACCGGCAGATTCGCTCAAACGCAACGCTTACCAAAAGATGGGGCGAAGGAAAAAACAGCCTCACGGTGAATATGTCACAAACCCGGGATATCGAAACCGGTAGGGATACAAAAACATTACCACAAATTCGTTTTTCGAGAAATCAAAGTGCTCTGTTTCCTTTTAAAGAAGACCCCACTGGACGCACGAAAAAACAGCAAAAATGGTTTAATTATCTGCGTTACGACTACCGCGGGTCCTTGGTGAATATTGTCAGTAAAGATAGTTCAAATGACGTGAATGAAACCGTAAACCGGCGCGCTGAACATAATTTAAATTTTAGTTACACGAATCCCAACAAATTGTTTGGTGTGCTGAGTTGGAACCAGTCTTTACGCTATGAAGAAGATTGGTTTGACCGGACAAAGGCGTTTACCCTGAATGATTCAACCAACCGTTTCGATGAGTCGGAGGATAAGGGATTTGCTGCGAGGCATATTTTTAATTATTCCACATCTTTAAATACTAACATTTACGGGACGTTTGCACCGCACATCGGCCCCATTACGGCATTTCGCCATACCGTGCGTCCCTCCATTTCGTTTTCGTACCGGCCCGATTTTTCAAGCGATTTGTGGGGATATTTTGTAACTAAAACGGACACCTCCGGGAAGGAAATAAAACTGGATCGATTTAAGGGTAGTGGCGGTAGCAGCACCCCAAGAGGTGAGCTGAAAACTCTCGGCTACCGGTTGACAAATCTGTTTCAAATGAAGCTAAAAAACGGTGACAAAGAAAAGAAGATCGATTTGTTTAATCTCGATTTTGGCGGCGGGTTCAATTTTGCTGCCGATAGTCTGAAATGGCAAAATTTATCCACCAACTTTCGGGCAACGCCAAGAAAAAATTTCAATGTCAGCATGAACATGGTCCACAGTTTTTATGATTTTGACAGAAAAACAGGCCGCACTGTGAATCGACTGTTGTTTAATGAAAAAGGTGTTTATAATTTCTTACGTTTAACTCGCTTTCAGTTCGATGCCAGATGGAATCTCAGTGGAAAGAAAAAGTCAGCTTCGAAAAAATCCAGTCGTTCTGAAATCGCATCTTCCACTCCTGTAGCACCACAGGATCTCGAAAATCCACTGCGGCCGCAAGATCGGTTTGCACCCTCTGATGCTTTTTCTGCGTTTGATATTCCCTGGCGAGCAACCGTTTCTTTTTCCTATGGTATTAATAAATTCAATCCTAACTTTACCAGTAAAACAGCTTACATTGATTTTTCAAATGTTGAAGTACAACTGACTAAAAAATGGCGCATTGGGTATCGCTTGCGTTATGACATTGAAAAATCAAATATTGTCGACCAACGGATTTCATTTTACCGCGATTTGCACTGCTGGGAAGCCCGCTTTGATTGGAATCCATCTGGCATCGGTAAAGGATATTATTTTAAGATCAATATAAAAGCGCCGCAACTGAGCGATATTAAAATAGAAAATCGCGGCGGCACCACCTCTGTTTTTAATCCTTTCTAAAGAAAAAATTCACCCACTTTATTGCTGTTAAAAATCGTGAAAAAATCTTGTTTTAAGTACGGTTTTTGGAGGTCAAATCTGTCGATCTTTTAACTTGCTTTTATAAAGTTTATGGATTATATTCGATATGTTTTAACTGAATTTATCGGAAGAGTGAATGACGAAAATTATAGCCATAGCCAACCAAAAGGGCGGTGTCGGTAAAACAACAACCGCGGTCAATTTGGCAGCTTGCCTTGCGGTCGCAGAGCATTCGACGTTACTAATCGATTTAGACCCCCAGGCCAATTCCACAAGCGGTCTCGGTGTGAATTCGAAAAAAGTAGAAAAAAGCATTTATGAAATCATTATTGAAAATCTCGATCTGCAAAAGGCGATAATCAGCACAAATCTGAAATATCTCGATCTGATTCCTTCCAATGTCAGGTTGGCTGGCGCCGAAGTGGAATTGGTTAACACCATTTCAAGAGAAAATAAACTTAGCAAGGCCTTAAAGCAGCTAAAAAAGGAGTATAGATATGTTTTCGTGGATTGCCCCCCCTCGCTCGGTTTGCTCACGATAAATGCGTTAACAGCGGCTGACTCGGTGCTCATTCCCATCCAGTGTGAATATTACGCTTTGGAGGGTTTGGGGCAGTTGTTGAATACGATTCGGCTGGTGCAAAAACATCTGAACCCAGATTTGGCAATCGAAGGTGTCTTATTGACCATGTTTGACAGTCGGTTGAATTTGTCTCGCCAGGTTGCAGAGGACGTAAAGCGATATTTTGACAATAAGGTTTTTACCACCATTATTGACCGGAATGTCCGTCTGAGTGAGGCGCCCAGCCACGGTAAACCGATCATTCTTTATGATGCCATTTCTAAAGGTAGCGAAAATTATATGAACTTAGCTGAGGAAATTTTAAATAATGGCCGTTAGAAGGTTGGGAAAAGGGTTGGGTGCTCTTATCCCTGATATCGATGACGAACAACAATCTCAATCCGACCGGCTTAAAGAGGTTCCGGTTTCAAAAGTGCGACCCAATCCATTCCAGCCCCGCGAAACATTCGATCCCATCACTTTAGAAGAATTAAAACAATCCATTGCCGAAAATGGTATTATTCAGCCTATCACTGTCAGAATATCTGATAATGGTTACGAGTTAATCGCCGGTGAAAGACGATTGCGCGCGGTGCAGCAATTGGGGTTGGATAACGTTCCGGCATTCGTCATGGAAGTTTCCAGTGACCGGGAAATGATGGAACTTTCGTTGATTGAAAATATTCAACGGGAAAACTTGAATCCGATTGATGAAGCTAAGGGCTATCAGGCACTATTGGAAAAATGCAAGTTGACACAGGATGATGTGGCGCAGAAAGTCGGGAAAGAGCGTTCAACCATCACCAATGCTTTGCGAATACTGAAACTTCCGGAGGTTATTCAGCAAAGCGTTTCAAAGGGTGAGTTGGGTGCGGGGCACGCCAGGGCATTGTTGTCTTTGGCTGAGAAGAATGAACAAATTCAATTGTGGAAAAAAATTATACATAAGCAACTTTCTGTACGGCAGGTGGAAAATCTGGTTAAATCAGCAAAAGCCAGTCCGAAAAAGTCCCTTCCAAATGAGCCGACCAATGTTGACCCTTATATTAAGGAAACCGAAAACAAATTTCGAAGCTTGCTGGGAACACAAGTTAAAATCCATGTTAACAAAGATGGTTCAAGCGGTAAAATTGAAATAGAATATTATTCGGATACAGATATAGAGCGCATTTTAGAGTTGATTGAAAAGTAAATTTTTTTTAACTAAAAAAATCTTGATTTTAGATAAAAACTTATTAAATTGTGGGTCTGTTTATTTGATGCGATGATGTAAAGTGTATTAGCCATGACAGCAAACATAAAGCGGCGAGCTCCTAAGATATCCGTACTTATCGTACCTGAGGATAACGCCGAGCCTTATAGTTTTCGAATAAGGAAAAGTCTGGTTAAAGTGCTTTATGTGCTTGGTGTTCTGTTGTTGATACATATCATTGTGGGTGGTATCTTTTATGCCAAATATATAAAATTATCTGCTACGAATAAAAACTTGATTACCTACAACAAACACCTGCAAGAGGACAATAAACGTGTGATTGTTCTTTCAGATAAATTTTATGCGTTAGAGAAGGAGTATGAGAAAGTAAAAAGCCTTCTCGGGGTGGAACCGGGCATTGACCTCGCTTCTGGTGATAACGTGAGAGAGAAGAAGCCGAAACTGTTCGATAATATTGTGCCTGCCGTTAAAACAGGATTGAGCATTGCCAATCATGCTTTTTTGGAGAATACGAAAAGATACTTTCTGTCGCCGCGAAAGAGTAAAATTCATCAATATAGGGACAATGTACCTACTCTTCTACCTGTTCAGGGTTTTTTAACACAGGGGTATTATAAAAACGGCTGGTTTGGTGCAAAAAACCATACAGGAATTGATATTGTTGCAAAAACGGGTTCGGTTATTCGAGCTGCAGGTTCAGGCACAATTATATTTGCGAGTTGGACGTATGATCTGGGTAATTTAATTATTATCGATCATGGTGATGGTATGTTGTCTTATTATGGTCACAATCAGAGACTGTTAAAGCCGGAAAAGAGTTTTGTAAAAAAAGGTGAGCCCATTGCACTTCTGGGAAATACCGGGAGAAGTACCGGACCTCATTTGCATTTTGAGATATGGAAAGATGGAAATCCCGTCAATCCCAAAGATTATCTTGTGGCTTTAAATGAAAATGTATCAACTAATTAACTGAATAGCCAGGGAGAGACGCTATGTTGGGGAAAAAGACAATGGATGATTTTAATCAAAGCGGCAATTTAAACACCATAATCGGCAAGGGCTCTTCATTTGAGGGAACCTTAAATGTCCAGAGTACCTTACGTGTGGACGGACGCGTAAAAGGGAACGTTAAAACCAGCGACTCATTGGTCATTGGTAAGGATGGTAGTATCAATGGGGAGGTTGTGGTGCGCAATGCAATTGTGGGTGGTAAACTGAAGGGCAAATTAATTGCTTCCGGTAAGGTCGTATTGGAGGCCAATTCCATATTTAGCGGTGAGCTAAAGACCTCCAAGTTAGTGATTGATGAAGGCGCGATGTTTGAAGGCAATTGCTCAATGCAGCCGGCTGGCGGTAACGACAAAAAATCTGATTTCACCAAGAGCATCTCAAGTATTCTGGACAAAAAGGGGGATTCCAGGGAAGAAGTCAGAGACGTGAAATAAATTGAAATATAGCGGACCGAAACAAAAGAAGATCAATTCAGGGTATACGGCTTATGTTGATTCAGGCTTAAGGTTTGCACTTTCCATTGTTATCGGTGCCGGCGGTGGTTATTGGCTGGATATGAAAATCAATACGAAGCCAGTGTTTTTGATTCTCGGTTTGATTCTGGGCGTGACATCAGGTTTTCTTGCATTATATAGAAGCGTCTATCCTTTAGATAAAGAAAGCAAAGATAGTGAATGAAAATTTGCGTCTGTTTTTACAGATATTGGGGTGGACATTTTTATTGTTTTTAGTGGCTGTGGGGCTTGTCTATTATTTTAGCGGTGTGAAGTATATATCTGGTGTTGTCTCCGGATATTTCATAAGTTTAATGAACATGTTATTTGCGTTTTTCTCTATGAAATGGGCATTTAATAAAAGCAACAAAACGTTCTTCAAAGTAGTTTTAGGTGGTATGGGAATCCGTTTTTTGGTTCTTATGGGCGCCATTTTTTTTGTCTGGAAATTTGTTCATATTCCATTTATCGCTTTTATTATTTCGTTAATTGGTTTTTATTTGATGCTGCAGGTATTTGAAATTAAATTTATTCAGAGTGAGCTGTTAAACAGAAAGGCAGTTTCATAAAAAATGATATCGATGCTTGGCAGTGTGTTTCTACAAGAAGGGGTCGGACGTGAAAAAGCGGAACGATTGGGTTCGGAATTTATCATGCATCATATTACCGATCACGTTATTATTCCTATTCAGCTTTGGGGCGTAGACCTTTCGATCACAAAACATGTGTTGCTCATGTGGATCGTCGCTTCGATTTCAATTTTATTATTCAGTACCATTTTTAGAAAACCAAAACTTATTCCATCCGGGTTAGCCAATTTTTTTGAATTTATCATCGAAATTCTCGACGAAGAGGTTATGCAGCCTTATTTGGGCAAGCAAAGCCGAATCTACGCACCTTATTTATTGACGGCCTTCTTTTTCGTGCTGTTCAGTAATCTTTTAGGGTTGGTGCCGGGTGGCGCTTCTGCTACCGGAGACATCAGCGTAACGGCAACGTTGGCGATTCTTACCTTCTTAATGGTTCAGATCGCCGGCGTAAGAAATCATGGTTTGGTAGGATACTGCAAAGGTTTGATTCCCCCCAATTTGCCGCTATTTGTACTCCCCATCATGATCCCCGTTGAAATCGTCGGTTTAATGACCAAACATGTAGCGCTGGCTATTCGTCTTTTTGCAAATATGGTGGCCGGACACGTGGTTATATTCGCCCTTCTCATGATTATTTTTACATTTAAGAATTTTGCTGTTGCCGGGATTGCCACAGGGGGCTTGTTGTTTGTCAGTTTATTGGAAGTATTAATTGCATTGATTCAAGCGTACATATTCACAATATTGTCATCTGTTTTCATCGGGATGGCTGTTTATCAAGATCATTAATTTATTATTCATTAACCTGAGTTATAAGGAGGATTCATGTCTGATTTAGCATTTGCATTTTTAGCTGCTGGTTTTGGTGCCGCAATTTCGGTCATCGGTGGTGCAATTGGTGTAGGTAAATGTGCCAACGCAGCCATGGAAGGCATTGCCAGACAACCTGAAGCTGCCGGAGATATTCGTGGCGCCATGATTATTACCGCCGCAATGATCGAAGGTGTTGCATTGTTAGGGTTGGTTATTTGTTTCTTGTTAGCGGTAAAATAATTAGGTGAAAAACCATGAGCTTACTCAGTCCTGAAATAGGTACTATCTTTTGGACCGCGCTAACATTTCTTCTCCTACTGTTTGTTTTGAGACGAATGGCGTGGAATCCGATATTGCAAACAATGGCGGAAAGAGAAAAACGTATTAAAGAAGCGCTTGATAAAGCGGATGCTGCTCAAAGGGAATCCGAAGAGACAATGGTCAAACAAAAAGAAATCATTGAATCCGCAAAACATGAAGCACAGGAGTTGTTGAGCAAAAGTAAAAAAACTGCTGAAACCACGAAAGAGGAAATTCTGAAAAAAACACATTCTGAAGCTGAAAATATTTTGGAACGTGCAAAAAAGGAAATTTCTCTTGAAAAAGAAAAAGCTGTTGAGGAAATTAAAAATAGCGCTGCTGAATTGTCAATCATGATCGCGTCGAAAATCATTGGTAAATCTCTCTCTCCGAAGGATCACCAGGATGTCATCAAGGAATCTATTCGAAAGATGGCGGAGGCTAATTGAAAGAAACAGTTTTAGCAAAAAGATATGCGAAAGCATTGTTTGAAATTTCTAATGAAAAAGGAGTCCTTGAACGTATTTTTCAGGAGTTAGAGACCTTTGAGCAAACAATAGAACGTAACGGAAATTTGCGATTATTTTGGTATTCCCAGGATATTAATCGAAAGAAAAAGTTTGAAACTGCGGAAATGCTTTTGAGTAAAAAATTTTCCGACGATCTTTTCAGGTTTATTCTGCTATTGTTGAAAAAAAATCGGGAGTATCTGTTTGGAGTTATTGTACATGAATTTAGACGTTTAGTGGACCGGTTTCTAAAGCGGATTCATGCAACGGCAATTACGGCTTTCACTTTAGATGAAAAGCCATTGACCAACCTGAAAACGTATCTGGACAACTATTTTCATGCAGACGTACATATTGAGAATAGTGTAAATCCCGATATTCTGGGGGGGATCATCGTGAATGTCGAAGGGCGAGTCTTTGATGGTAGTTTACACAGTCAGTTGATGCGTCTTAAGCAACAATTGAAAGAGACGGTTGATGTCAAAATTGCTTGAAGATAAAGTTTATTATGTTTTTGTGAATACAAATATTCCTTAACGAAGGAGGCGCTTGACGAGGATGGAAATACGTCCTGATGAAATAACATCGATACTTAAAAAACAAATTGAAGGCTTTGAGAGTTCGGTTGAACTCGAAGAAGTAGGTGAAGTTATCCAGGTTGGCGACGGTATTGCCAGAGTTTACGGTCTGGACAAAGTTATGGCCGGAGAGTTGGTCGCGTTCCCGGCGGGTGTGTTCGGCATGGCATTGAATCTGGAAGAAGATAATGTCGGCTGTGTTCTATTTGGTGAGGATAGGCATATTAAGGAAGGTGATTCTGCTCAACGAACCGGTCGAATTATGCAGATACCGGTTGGCAATGAGGTGCTTGGCCGGGTTATCAATCCGCTGGGTGAGCCCATCGACGGAAAAGGGCCTATCAAAACAACCACTACTCAGATCATCGAGCGGAAAGCGCTTGGCGTCGTACAGCGGCAGCCGGTTAAAGAACCGTTACAAACCGGCATTAAGGCTATCGATGCGATGATTCCTATCGGCCGGGGTCAACGGGAGTTAATCATCGGTGACCGACAGACCGGTAAAACGGCGGTGGTTGTAGATACGATTATCAACCAGAAGAATACAGATGTGTTTTGCATTTATGTTGCGGTGGGTCAAAAAGCGTCTAGTGTCGCGAGAGTCGTTGCAACCCTGGAAGAAGAGGGAGCTATGGATTACACGGTGGTTGTTGCCGCGAATGCCAGCGATCCTGCTCCGCTTCAATATATTGCTCCGTTTAGCGGCGCAGCAATTGGAGAATTTTTTCGCGACAGTGGCCGTCATGCTCTGGCCGTGTATGACGATTTATCTAAACATGCATGGGCTTACAGACAATTGTCTCTGCTGCTCAGACGTCCTCCGGGAAGAGAGGCCTATCCCGGTGATGTTTTTTACCTGCATTCAAGACTTTTGGAACGGGCAGCAAAGCTTAACGATGAGCTCGGCGGTGGTTCCTTGACGGCATTACCGATTATTGAGACACAGGCTGGTGATGTTTCCGCTTACATCCCAACAAATGTCATTTCAATTACGGATGGTCAGATTTATCTTGAATCGAATTTGTTTTACGCCGGGGTGAGACCTGCTATCAATGTGGGTCTTTCCGTTTCCCGTGTCGGTGGAAATGCGCAAATCAAAGCTATGAAACAGGTTGCCGGTCGTTTGCGTTTGGACCTTGCTCAGTACCGGGAACTTGAAGCTTTTGCAAAATTCGGCTCAGATTTGGATAAAACAACTCAGGCACAAATTACCCGTGGACAACGCATGGTTGAAATTCTCAAGCAAGGGCAGTATGTGCCGCTTACCATTGAAAAACAGGTGGCAATCCTTTTCCTCGGAGTAAACGGTTTTCTTGACAGCGTTCCTGTTGAAAAAATAACCAAACTGGAAACCGGATTTCATCAATTTGTCGAATCGAACTATCCTCAGGTTTTAAAGGATATAGCCGAGAAAAAAGCATTTGATGACGATTTGCAAAAACAATTAACCTCTGTTTGTGAAGAGTTTATGAAAGCATTCGTTGTGGAGGATTAATTGGCGACCTTAAGCGATATCAAAAGACGCATAGGTAGTGTAAAAAGCACTCAACAGATTACTAAAGCCATGAAAATGGTAGCGGCTGCGAAGCTGCGGAAATCTCAGGAGAGACTTTTGAATGCCCGTCCCTATGCGATACAGATGCAGAAATTGATGAGCCACGTCGCATCGAAACATGAAGATTCTGCGCATCCTTTTTTGAGGGAACGTCCTGTAAAAACGGTCGGCTACGTGGTTGTCACCTCGGACAGAGGGCTGTGCGGCAGTTTTAATTCCAATGTTGTTCGACACGCAAGAGCGAGCATAGATCTCGTAAGTAAGGAGAAAAGAGCGTTGCTAACGCTCATCGGTCGCAAAGGAGTTGAGTTTTACTCAAGACGCGGCTATGATATTTCATACAAATATGTAAATATTTTAGATGCATTGGATTTTCAACAAGCGGTGGAAATATCGTCTGCTATTCAGAAAGAATATTTGGAAAATACCTGGGACAAAGTGTACGTTGTTTATAACAGTTTCAAATCCGCAGGTTCCCAGGAAGTGAAGATGGAACAATTCCTCCCTATTGTCCGGACAATGGACGAGCAGGACCTGGTTAAGATGGCTGATTATATCTATGAACCATCGGAGGAACGAATTCTGAGTGACATTCTTCCGCGCAACTTAAATATCCAGATATGGAAAATGTTACTGGAATCCTATGCTTCCGAGCAGGGCGCCCGCATGGTTGCCATGGATTCGGCCACGGAAAATGCTCAGGAAATGATTCATGATTTAACACACTACTATAATAAAGTCAGACAAGCTACGATTACTACTGAGATTTCTGAAATTGTCGC
>CAYVXE010000007.1:0-34107 GCA_964455375.1 uncultured Calditrichaceae bacterium | reverse complement strand
ACTATAATAAAGTCAGACAAGCTACGATTACTACTGAGATTTCTGAAATTGTCGCTGGAGCTGAAGCGCTTCGTGGATAAGTTGTTAGAGATATAAATTAGATAATTGACACTATCATAAGATTTGAAAAGGAATATCAAGCATGAGTGACGGCCGCATTTTACAAATCATTGGGGCAGTAATTGATGTTCAGTTTGAAGATGGTAATTTGCCGGAGTTGTTAACCGCCTTGGAGATTGCGCGTGAGGACAAATCCAAGGTTGTTCTTGAGGTGCAGCAACATTTGGGAGAACAAACCGCGCGCTGTGTCTCTATGGATACCACAGACGGACTTGTTCGCGGGATGGCGGTAAAAAGCACTGGGAAGCCAATAACCGTGCCTGTGGGCCCTGAAACACTCGGGCGCTTGATGAATATTATCGGTGAACCTATTGACGAAATTGGTCCAATAAAAACTGAAAAACATTATCCTATTCATCGGGATGCACCGAAATTTGATACGCTGGATACGAAATCCGATATGTACGAGACCGGCATTAAAGTGATCGATTTGTTGGAACCGTACGCAAAAGGGGGCAAAACCGGTTTGTTTGGTGGCGCGGGGGTAGGCAAAACAGTTTTAATCATGGAATTAATTCATAATATCGCTACGCACCATGGCGGCTACTCTGTGTTTGGCGGTGTGGGTGAGCGAACCCGTGAAGGAAACGACCTTTGGCTGGAAATGAAAGAGTCCGGGGTTTTAGACAAAACCTGTCTCGTTTTCGGGCAGATGAACGAGCTTCCGGGTGCACGCCAGCGTGTTGCTTTGACTGCATTGACTGCCGCTGAATATTTTCGCGATGACGAAGGTAAAGACGTTCTTTTGTTTATAGATAATATCTTTCGTTTTACTCAAGCCGGTTCTGAAGTTTCCGCTCTGTTGGGTCGAATGCCATCAGCCGTAGGCTACCAACCGACATTATCCACAGAAATGGGTGACTTACAGGAGAGAATTACCTCTACAAATAAGGGTTCCATTACATCTGTGCAGGCTGTTTATGTACCTGCAGATGATTTGACTGACCCGGCGCCGGCGACGACATTTGCGCATTTGGATGCAACAACCGTATTATCCCGGCAAATTGCCGAATTGGGTATTTATCCTGCTGTCGATCCTCTGGATTCTACATCGCGAATGTTGGATCCGCGGGTGGTTGGTGAAGAACATTATCAAGTGGCGCGTGAAGTTCAGCAAATTTTGCAGAAATATAAGGATTTGCAGGATATAATCGCTATTCTTGGTATGGAAGAATTGTCCGATGAGGATAAAATTGTCGTCAACCGTGCCCGGCGAATCCAAAGGTTTCTGTCACAGCCGTTTTTTGTTGCCGAAGCTTTTACCGGCACGCCCGGGAAATATGTGCCTTTGGAAGATACTGTTCGCAGTTTTAAAGGTATTGTAGATGGTGAGTATGATCATTTGCCGGAACAAGCATTTTACATGGTCGGTTCTATTGAAGAGGCTGTTGAAAATGCGGAAACAATGAATCAAGAATAATTCAGATTAAGCCTGTAATTTAAATTTTAAGTCGCTTATGCTACCGGAAAAAATTAAGATTGAAATACTGACTCCACAGAAACGCATCTATGCCGGTGACGTTTCTGCCGCACGAATTCCCGGAATAAACGGTTACTTTGGTGTTTATCCGGGTCACACCCCCTTTTTAACAACACTTAAAATCGGTGAGATTAAAATTGTAGCAGATAAACAAACCACGTATTTTTCAACGAGTGATGGTGTGGCTGAAATTTTACCGGATAGTATTTCAATTCTCTCTGAAACGTGTGAGGCGGCGTCTGAGATTGACCAAAAACGAGCTGAGGCTGCAAAAGAAAGGGCTGGAAAAAGAATACAGGAAGGCCGGAAAAGCTGGAATGTGGATCGAGCCCAGGTTGCTTTACTACGTGCGGTAAACCGCATTAAAATTTCTTCAAAAAATTAGCTGCAATTAACTGCTTCAATCTAAACTGGACGCTACAAATAGATGGAGAAGGCAGTTTTTTTCTACAGTAATTGTCTCACCAATCCACGAATCTATAACGATATTTTTCTTAAAGAAAACACCTAATTCTTAAAAAGAAGCTTGCGGATTTTAATTTAATTCACCATCTTTTACGCTAACTTACACTTTATAAACGAGATTTGGAGGGAAAACTTTGGACAATTTGGAGGGGTGGAAGAGAACTCATACATGCGGAGAACTGAATCGTTCAGGTGCGGGCGAGGAAGTCACTTTAATGGGTTGGGTTCACCGCAGACGTGATCATGGCGGTTTGATATTCGTCGATTTGCGTGACCGCTACGGTTTGACACAAATTGTTTTTGATCCGAATCGCTCTCCTGGCTACAATTTCAATCCGAAGGGTTTGCGAAATGAATTTGTCATTGCCGTGCGAGGCGTTGTCTGCAAACGACCCGAAGGCATGATCAATCCGAATTTGTCTACCGGTGATATTGAAATTACGGTAGAAAAATTAAAGATTTTGAATAAAGCGAAAACCCCGCCTTTTGAGATCGATGAAAATATTGAGGTTTCAGAGGAATTGCGTTTAAAATATCGCTACCTTGATCTGAGAACCAGTAAAATGAAAAATAACTTGCTGCTTCGTCACAAAACATATCAGGTTGTCAGATCTTTTTTTGATGCGCATTCTTTTGTGGAAGTAGAAACCCCGATTTTGATGCGAAGTACACCTGAAGGCGCCCGGGATTTTCTTGTGCCCAGCCGTATTCATCATGGAAAATTTTACGCATTACCCCAGAGCCCACAAACGTATAAACAAATTTTGATGGTTTCCGGACTTGACCGTTATTTTCAAATTGTTAAATGTTTCCGCGATGAAGATTTGCGTGCTGACCGGCAGCCTGAGTTTACCCAAATTGATGTGGAAATGTCTTTCGTGGAAATGGATGATGTCCTTGCGATGGTGGAGAAACTAATGATTCAAATATTCAGCGACATACTGGATATTGCAATAGAACCGGATTTTCGTCGTCTTTCCTATCGTGAAGCCATGGAAAACTATGGTACCGATAAACCTGACCTGCGTTATGAACTGAAAGTTGTCACCATTAACGATTTGGTGAAAGATAGTGAATTTAACGTATTTTCGAGTACCATAAAATCCGGTGGCCGCGTATGTGGCCTTTGCTTGAAAAATGGCGCAAATTACTCCAGAAAGCAAGTTGATGAACTCACAGGGATGATGCAACAGGAAGGGGCTAAAGGTTTGGTCGCCATTAAAGTTTCGGCGGATGGCTGGGATTCATCATTGCAAAAATTCTTTTCTGACAATATGATTTACAAAATAAATACATCTTTTAATGCTCATGCCGGTGACTTGCTTCTTTTAATTGCGGATGACGATGAAAAAGCTTTAGTTCTCACCGGAATTCTCCGAACAAAATTGGCCGTTCGGGAAAATCTAGTTTCTGAAAATGATTTTAAGCTTGTGTGGATTGTCGATTTTCCATTACTTGAGTACGATGATGAAGAAAAACGCTATATGGCCAGACACCATCCGTTTACCGCTCCCCTTGATTCCGATATTGATTTGTTGAAAGAAATGCCTGAAAAAGCGCGTGCCAAGGCCTATGATCTTGTTTTAAATGGTTATGAAATTGCCGGGGGCAGTATTAGAATACATCGGCAGGATATGCAGAATACCATGTTCAGACTGCTGAATATAAATGAAGACGAGGCGCGGGATAAATTTGGTTTTTTACTTGAGGCATTTGCCTACGGGGCACCACCTCACGGCGGAATTGCTTTTGGCTTTGACCGGTTGGTTATGCTCTTGGTAAAGGAAAAGTCCATCAGAGATGTTATTGCTTTCCCGAAGACGAACAGTGCACTGTCTTTAATGGACGGTTCGCCGTCTACGGTAAGTGAGGTGCAATTAAGAGAATTAGGGTTAAAGATCGGGTAAGGTCTTTTTTACTTGACTATTTATTTTATTTTTGTTAATATTGCTTTGTTTGTTCACAGTGGATGTGTAATGATCATTCCTCAGTAGGTCTAATTTTTACTAAATAATAGAAGGTTAGGAAGGAGGTGAATTAGGATGAAAAAAATATCACATCTTGTCATGTCAATGATGATGGTTTTGTTTATTTTTTCTACATTTTCATTTATGAGCTGCACAAGACACCCAAACGATCAACAGCTGCAGGCGTTAGAAGAGCAAAAGAGTGCCGCACTTTCTGCTGAAAACACCCTGGAAGATAAGCGCAAAGAAAAAAGCAAACTCCAGAACGAGTTAACACAAAAGCAGAAAGAATTACAAGCGACAAAAGCTGAATTGGATGCTGTAAAGCAGAGATTAGCAGAATAATAAGATCACCAAATCGCGAATTAGGAGGGTTAAAATATGAAAGCTGTTACCAACACTCTCTTTATCGGTTTTGTTTTTGCGGCTTTTTTCCTGACATTTAGTACGAGTGTAGCTACAGCCCAGGAAATGACGATGAAAGAATATAAGGCGCAATTGCAACAATGGGTAGATAGAGAGGCTGCGGCCAAAAGTGAAATTGCGAAATGCGATGCTGAAATTGCATCGTTAAATTCAAAAATTTCCGATGTTGAAGGCCAGAATAAAAGCGTTTGGTCTCAAATTTATAGTGAGATCGGCACCACGGAAGCAGAAGTAAATGATCACCGAAACCAATTGAATAGTCTTGATGATCAATTGGGTTCATTAAGCGCGTTATCCCCTGAAGAATTGTTTAAACAACGCAAAGAACTTGATGCCATTGAGGCAAAAGTAAATGCTCACAAAGGGGACAAACCTGCTTTTTTAACTGAATTCAGAAACAAGATCGCGGCGCTTGAAGGAAAGATCGCTTCATTGCGCACAAAAATGCCTAAAGCTTTGTATGATGAATACACGGTAATCCGAGGTGACTACCTCTGGAGAATTGCAAAGAAAGACGACATTTATGGCGATCCGTTACAATGGATTCGTATTTACTCTTACAATCGTGACCAAATTAAAGATCCGGACATGATTTACCCCGACCAGATTTTTAAGATTCAGAAGGAGAGCGGTCCTGAAGAATATCTTGTGAGTCCGGGAGACAATCTGGCAAAAATTGCTGGTAGTATGGACATTATGGGCGATCCAACAAAATGGCGTGAATTGTATGATGCTAACAAAGACGTCATCGGTGAAGACGCAAATATGATCTACCCGCATCAGGTCTTGAAAATTCCCAGATAAGCGGTGCAAAACAAAAGTTGTAAGTAAAAATTAAAATTCTAAGCTCTTGAATGGGTTGTCTAAACAATAGATAATTTTATTCAGGAGCTTTTTTTTTAGACATATTAAAATAAAAAGACGTCTGTTTTAGTGAATACGGTTAAGCAACTTTCCATAAGAGGTGTGAATCAACTCAAATTGTTTGGTTTCCAGGATTGTCTCCTCAGAGCTATTCAGGAACGTTTCAAAGTGAAGATTGTCCCGCGCAATGGCAATATCCATTTAGAAGGAAGCGCCTCCGCCGTACAGGCCGTGGAAAAGGTATTAAATGAAATGATTCAAATGGTGAACCGTGACCAGCTAATTTCGGAAAAGGATGTTCACATGTTACTGGAAGTTGTTGCTGTCAATGGTAGTCCTGCCAACGAGCACAATGACGATCTTGATTCGGTAATCTTATATAAGAAAGATGGGTTCATTAAACCGAAAACAAAAGGTCAATTTGCCTTTTATCAGACTTCGTTAAAAAATGATATTGTTTTTGCCATCGGACCTGCCGGAACCGGAAAGACATTTTTGGCTGTCGCAATTGCCGTCGCTTCACTTCGCGATAAACTTGTGAATAAAATTATTTTAACCAGGCCAGCAGTTGAGGCTGGTGAAAGGTTAGGTTTTTTGCCTGGAGATTTACGAGAAAAAATTGATCCTTATTTGCGTCCGTTATATGATGCCCTGCATGAAATGATACCGGGAGATAAATTAAAAAAATATGTTGAATCGCAGGTAATTGAAATCGTACCTTTGGCGTATATGCGGGGCCGAACCCTTAACAATGCGTTTGTTATTTTGGATGAAGCTCAAAACACATCCTTTAAGCAAATGAAAATGTTTTTGACCAGATTGGGTATAAATTCAAGGGCCATCATCACTGGCGATATCACTCAAATCGATATTTCCGATTTTAGAGATTCGGGATTATTGCAGGTTCAGTCTATCCTGACGAATATTGATGGAATTCAATTTGAGTATTTAACACAAAATGATGTGGTGAGACATAAACTTGTAAGAGATATAATTAAAGCTTATGATTCATATGAGGCAAAAGCTAACAAAAAAGAAAACCGTTCTGGGGAGTAACCATTGTCAGAAATTGTCACGTCGATAGCAAGAATAAAAAAAACCTTTTTTGAGAAAATCCGGTTTATAGAGAGCCATCCGAGATCTCGATATTTTCCTGCAATTTCGATGGGCCTGTTGCTTGTATTGTTGGTGACGTTTATGTTTCCATCAATTGATAAATTTCAATTTGCTGATTTAAAGGAAGGCAACGTTTACACGGGAGACGAAATCATTGCACCGTTTACATTTTTTGTCAATAAAACCCAGGACGAGATCAACCGCGATCGCAAAGCTGCTACGCAAAAAATACCACTTGTTTTTACAAGGGTTGATAGCATTCAAACTAAATCGTTGCAAGAATTTGAACAATTTTATAATCGGTTTTATTCTACCCTCACTTCAACCACAGCAGATTCCAATAAGACACGGATTTTGCGGGATATTCTTAACGAGTATTCAATACTCATAGAGCCATCCAATATTTCAACGATTCTCACAAGCCAAAATTCCTCCAAAACGAGCAACCGCAAAACCAAGTCCGACAAATCATTGCTAAAACTTCGCTCCCTGCGGCAGGAGTTGCTTCGGATATTAGTCGATAGTTACACCATCGGGATTTTAAATCTTGGCCCGGATGATATTCCTGATTATGTAAAAAGAATTTCACTTGTCACTTCTCAGCGGGAGAGTGTGGAAAATCTGTCGGATTTTTATAATCAGGTTAATTATAAAGATGTTATTTTGGAAAAGCTGCGGCAGACATTTCCCGATCAGAAAGACATTGTTAAACTTAGTTACCCGATTTTGATAGCATTTTTGAAACCGAATATTATCTATGATAAAACTGAAACCGACAACCGTATCAATGAGGCCGTATCAAACGTTCCACTCTCTAAAGATATCGTTTTGGAGAGCGAACGAATTTTAAATAAGCATGAAATTATTACCAAGGATATTTTAGAAAAGCTGAACTCTCTTGCAGCAAACCAATCGGAACGCCAACTGCGCAGTGGAGGCATTAATGCTGTCTTACCGTATCTCGGCAGGTTTCTTACAATTGCCGTTGCGTTATCTTTCCTGCTCCTGTTTATCTACTTTTCGCGTAAGCAATTATTCTTCAGTTGGAAGAAAATGTTTATGGTTTATCTTATCTTTTTAATTGTTCTAAGTGCGACTTTTCTGGTTGATCAATTTGAACTTGCACCTACTATTAAATTTTTGATTCCTGTTTCTATTGCCTCAATGTTATTGACAATTTTTTTTGATGCAAGATTTGCTTTTATTGGGACCGTTTCTTTGAGTATCATGGTTGGATTATTGCGGGGAAATGATTTCGACTTAATGGTTGTTTCTTTGTTTGCAGGTACAATTTCTACATTTTTTGTTCGTGAAATTCAAGCTCGCTCGTGGATGATTAAAGCCATTTTATCAATATCTTTTGCGTACTTTTTGTCCATTGGTTCTCTCGAGATTCTAAAACATTCAAACTTCTCTAATCTTACAGAAATGTGGTTATATGGGGGAATCAACGGGCTGTTTTCTCCTATTCTTGCCTATGCTTTAATGATCATTTTTGAGTATGTTTTCCAACTAACAACGAACTCAACGCTACTTGAACTGTCCGACCTCAACAAACCGTTACTTCGTGAGCTTGCTATTCGGTCTCCGGGCACGTATCACCATAGTATTATGGTTGGGAATTTATCGGAGGCTGCAGCAGAAGCAATAGGTGCCAATGCGTTACTGGCAAGGGTGGCATCTTATTATCATGATATCGGCAAGATGGAAAAACCTGAATATTTTGTAGAAAATCAAAAAGGCGGAAAAAATCCTCATGAAAAACTGACACCAAGTATGAGCTGCTTGATTCTAATTAATCATGTAAAGCGGGGCCTGGAGATTGCTGAGGAATACAATCTTCCTCAAGAGATAAAGAACTTTATCCCTGAGCACCATGGTACCAATTTGATAAAATATTTTTTTCAAAAAGCCAAAGAGTCAAAGGATGAATCTGAGATAAATGAAGATGCATTTCGTTATCATGGCCCGAAACCTCAGTCAAAGGAATCTGGTATTGTGATGTTAGCCGATTCAGTTGAGGCCGGAAGCCGAACCTTAAAAGATCCGACTGTAGGCCGCATACGAAATATGGTAAGTATGTTCATTCAGGAGCGACTGCTCGAATCCGAGTTGGATGAATGTCCATTGACTGTAAAAGACTTAAAACTGGTTAACGAGAGTTTTGTAAACAGTTTAACGGGTATTTTTCATGGCAGAATTGAATACCCCAGTCACGAAAAACGACCAGCGAAAACAGCCGTTTAATTTTCTATGGAATTCAATTTTTATAATCACCAAAACAAACAAATTGACATGTCCGGCTTTAAAGAAATTGCCCGGTCTGTGTGGCGTTCTGAACAAAAACGCGAAGCAAAAATAAATGTCGTTTTTGTTTCGAATGACTATATTTGTGAGTTAAACCGGCAATATTTAGAAAAAAATAACCCGACAGATGTGATTGCATTTCCCATTTCAGATGAAGATGATATGTTTGAAGGAGAGGTCTATATCAGCGTTGATCAGGTATTCGTTAATTCTGAAGTATTTGGTGCCACACCGGGAGAGGAGTTGAGGCGGGTATTGGTGCATGGCCTCTTACATTTTCTTGGTTATGATGATAAAACACCTGGTGGCAAAAAGAAAATGGCTGAGCGGGAAAATTATTTTTTAAATGAAACGTAAATGATAATGGTGAATGATACACATATTTTGATTTTATTTTCTGTCGTTGGGTTTTGTTTTACTGTTTTATTGATAGTTTTCAGTGCAGCGCAGATTGCTTATTTGAGTTTACCCGAAAATTTCCAGAAGGAGACATCGAAAAAGAACGACAAAGATCCGCTTATTCAACATTTATTAGAAAAAGAAGATTCCCTGTTTTTCAGTATTCGTATTGCAAAATTATTTGTAACGATTGGCTTTATCGTTTGTATGGCCTTTCTCTTTTTTGCTGCTGGAAAAGTGACGATTGTCTCAATTTTACTTTCCTTTGTCTTGCTTGTGTTTGGGTTGTTCTTAATTTTCTTGTTGACCAATGAGTTTGGTGCAAAAATTTTCATTTTAAATAATCCCTTAAAATATGCAAAACTTACCTATTGGCCCGTCAGAATCTGTGTCTATCTGTGCGAGCCGTTTGTAAAGGGCCTGATAGCTTTTCAAAATGTACTTGTAAAAAAATATGATCTTACATCCAGTATCCGTTTGTTCAACCGACATAATCTAATGACCTTTGTTGAAAACGAAGAGCAAATCAGTCTCTTGGAAGATAACGAACGGGAAATGATTTACTCTATTTATGAGTTTGGTGAGACTGAGGTACACGAGGTTATGATTCCCAGAACGGATATCGTTTCTGTGGAGGAGACCATAAACATTCATGACTTTAAAAAAATTATAAGCGAGCGGGGTCATTCACGGATTCCGTTGTATCATGAAGATGTGGATAATATTTTAGGGGTTATCCATGTTAAAGACCTGTTGCTGTTTGATGTGAGAGAAAATTCGGCAACGGTTGATTTGAAAAAATTGGCGCGGCCTGCCCATTTTGTTCCGGAAAATAAAAAGTTGCACGATCTGTTGAAAGAGTTTCAAAAGGAAAAACATCACATGGCAATTGTGGTGGATGAATATGGCGGCACGGCGGGTTTGATAACATTGGAAGATATTATCGAGGAGATCGTAGGCGATATTCAGGATGAGTATGATCAGGAAGGACCTCTTTATCGGAAATTAAATGAATATAGCTATTCCGTCGATGCAAAAATTGATTTACACGAACTGAACGAAGAACTTGAAATAGAGTTGCCAACAGAAGGGGAATATGATAGCCTTGGTGGTTTTATCTTAAGTTTAACCGGTCACGTCCCGAAAGTGAATGAAGTTATAAAATATCGACAGTTTACATTTAAGATAGAAAGTGTCGTCCGAAATAGAATCATTTGTGTTATTCTGACGATTGCCCGGCCTCAGGAGATTGCTGAGAACGCAGGGAATCAAATAGATGAATAATTCAGTTTAGAGGAATATCATCATGGAGAAAAATCAATTCCGTCGTGATCCTGTAACGGGACAGTGGTCTATTATTATTCAAGGCGATTACAATGTATCCGAGTTAATCAATCGGTCTAATGTTCGCTACAAAAGTCAACCTGGTGACACAAGCCAGAAGTATTGCGCCGGGTTCGAAGCAGAGACCGCATCTGAAATATTTGCTATTCGGGATGCGAATTCTTCCAAAAATCAACCCGGATGGAAGGTCCGTGTCCTGCCAAGACAGCAGCCCTTTTTGCAAATTTATGGTGAATTGAACAGTCGGGGCGTGGGACTTTACGACGTTCTCGATGGTATTGGTGCTCACGAACTTGTCATAGAAACGCCGGAGTCTGGAAAACAGATACACGACATGGATACGGCACAAATTCAACATATTTTAACAGCGTATAAGGAACGGATTTTGGATTTAAAGCGTGATGTCCGCTTTCGCTATGTCATGGTACAAAAAAATTACGGTGAAGGAAATGATGATTTAAGACACCATGCCCATTCGCATGTAATCGCAACACCTATTACACCAACCCGTGTAAAAACTGAATTAATAAATGCACGAGAACATTATCTATATAAAGAGAGATGTATTTTTTGTGATATTGCCAACCAGGAACTGTCCGACAACGAGCGAATTGTTTTTGAGAATGAGTTTTTTGTGGCTCTTTCGCCTTTTGCATCTCGTGCACCTTTTGAGATATGGATATTGCCTAAAGCCCACGAAACGTTTTTTGAGTGGAACAATCAATTCGGTCAACTGGCAGAAATACTTCACGAAATTTTGAGGAAAATTCATATTACGCTTCAGGACCCCAATTATGTTCTCGTTTTGCATTCAGGTCCGAACATCGCTGCTGGGAAACAAAGAGGATACTGGAAAACTCTGGAGAAAGATTATCATTGGCATTTCGAGATTACACCGAGATTTCGCGGGTATACCGGTTTTGATGTGGGGTCAGGTTTTCATATAAATGTTGTTACACCGGAAAGGGCGACGAAACTATTAATTGATGAAAAAGTAGATTAACGATTAAAAGGACGTATGATGAGCCAAACGAAGACAGATAATGTCATGAACAAAATTGTATCTCTCACGAAACGGCGGGGCTATATTTTTCAGTCCAGTGAAATCTATGGCAAGTTAGACAGTTGTTATGATTACGGTCCGCTTGGAGTTGAGTTAAAAAAGAACATTAAGGCTTTCTGGTGGAAAAGCATGGTACAGATGCGGGATAATATCGTCGGTTTGGATGCTGCAATTCTCATGCACTCGAAGGTCTGGGAAGCCTCCGGGCATGTGGAAGGGTTTACCGACCCCCTGGTGGATTGCAAGACATGCAATGGGCGTTTCCGTGCAGATATGTTAGAGTCGACACCCTGCCCGCAAAAACCCAGTAAAATGGTATGTGAGTGTGGCGGGGAGCTGACGGAGATACGTAAATTTAATTTGATGTTTAAAACCCACATGGGGCCGGTTGAGGAAGGCGCTACCGTTGTTTATCTGCGCCCGGAGACCGCACAGGGCATTTATGTAAATTACCAGAATGTTCTGCAATCTTCACGGCAAAAGGTTCCTTTCGGCATCGCCCAGATCGGAAAAGCATTCCGGAATGAAATCACACCGCGTAATTTTATTTTTCGCACCCGTGAGTTCGAACAGATGGAAATGCAATTTTTTGTAAAACCCGGAACAGACACCGAATGGTTTGAACACTGGAAAGAACAACGTATTCAATGGTACGATGAACTTGGAATTCGGAAAGAAAATCTGCGGTTTCATCCACATGGGCCTGATGAGTTGGCCCACTATGCCTCTGCGGCGTTCGATGTTGAATATAAATTCCCTTTTGGCTGGAAAGAATTGGAAGGTATTCACAATCGAACGGATTTTGATTTGAAGCGGCATCAGGAATATTCCGGTAAAGACATGCAGTACTTCGATGACGCCACACGTGAACGATTTGTTCCGTACATCATCGAGACGTCGGCAGGATGTGACCGGACGTTGCTCACCTGCCTGGTAGATGCCTACGAGGAAGAACAATTGGAAAAGGACACCCGAGTTGTGCTGCACTTATCACCCCAAATTGCACCCATCAAAGCGGGGATTTTCCCTTTGGTAAAACGTGACGGCATGCCGGAAGTTGCACACAAAATTACAGATGAATTGAAAAAACATATGATGGTCTTTTATGATGAAAGCGGGGCCGTCGGCCGGCGCTACCGTCGGCAGGATGAAGCGGGCACTCCGTTCTGTATTACCGTCGATTCACAAACTATGGAAGATCAAACGGTCACTGTCCGCGAGCGGGATTCCATGCAGCAGGAACGCATAAGTACGGATAAATTACTTGGCTATATTCAGGAAAAAGTTCAATAGAACGAAATCTAATCTTAAAAACAAAAAGCCTGAAATCCATATTGGAATCCAGGCATTCTGTTTATTGAATGAAAGTTTAGTATTTACCTCTAACCCGTTCTTTCGACGGTAAAATTTCCAGGCAGGTTGTCCACCAGCCTGTGAGAATCGTGTCGACAAATTCCGCCGGTAGTTTTTCTGCGGACATCTCTGCGGCTAACCTTTCATGCTCATAATTGAGAGGCACAAATTCGTTTTTTACTCTACCGTCATGTGCAGTCAAAACGGTGTACCAAACATTGGTTTGTCCGTCATTTTCCGGCCGTCCAATTACACCGACATTGATGAATTCCTTACCGTCAGGTAATTTTCGCTGCCAGTGAATACCGGTATGCGTGGTTAAAATCATGTCTGCATCATAATCACGAAACAGCTTTTCCAGAAAATGATTCGGCGTTGTCGATTCCCACAAAAATTCGTTGGTCTGTCGTGGCGAGCCATGACAAAGAAGAAGTTTTTTACCACCGAAGGTGAGACGAATGTCTTTCGGTAATGATTTTTGCCAATTCTTAAATTTCGTATTGGTATTGGCAAACGTGTAGTTGTAGCTGATTTGCGCAAAAAAATTGTCGCGCGGGTCGGTGTAACCACACTGGCAATCGCTTCGGTCGTTGCCAATGGAATTGTCATAATTACCCTGCACCATCTCGATTTGGTTTTCGAGTAAAATTGGCATGACCCTGTTTGGGTAAGGGCCAAATGCACCAAGGTCACCAAGGCAGTAAAGTTTTTCAACGCCACGGTTTTTGGCATCTTCTACCAGAGCTTCGAGAGCAAGATAGTTGTTGTAGATGCCACCAAACACGGCTATTTTGTTATAAAGTCGTTTTTGTATCATGTGTATTTGTGCATAAACGTAACGTCAATACCGCAAAAGCATGGAACACAGATTTTGCAGCGTAAAGGCGTTTTGCATTAATTATAACCGAAACCATTTTAGCAGCAATCCGGGCCGCATGCAGGTGCATTGCTTCGTTCGGTCACATGGTAGTCCAGACCCTTGGTTTCCCGCGGATGCCGGCGCGCATTTTTATTACAATTGAACGATTCAGCTTCTTCGATGGGAATTTCCTCTTTGGGCGGAATCAAAAGAACCTCATCATTGTATGGTTCACCTGAATAGATTTGGAAGGTTTTGTCGCATACTGCCATGCGCTCACCGCGGTACAAGGTGTGGCCATCATCGTCGATGACCGCTTTCCAGGGGCCCTTATAAATAACCGCCTGGTTACGTTCCAGACATGGGCCTTCTTTGCCTTTGTAGGCGGTGATGGTCACAGAGCGGAATTCGATACCTTCCACGGTCTGCCACGGTTCTGCATCGCGTTTTTCAATCTTAATCCCATAAAAACCGATGTCGGCAAATTGTTGCAGGAAATCCTCTTCTGTCAGGGCTCCTGACAGACAGCCGCTCCAGAGATCCGCATCGTTTTTCAGGTGCTCTGGAATCTCCTCGTCTGAGACGATGTCCGAAATGGCCACCCGACCGCCTTTTTTCAAAACACGGAAAATTTCAGCAAACAGTTGTTTTTTGTCTTCATCCTTAACAAGATTTAAAACGCAGTTTGAGACCACCAGGTCCACCGAATTATCCTGAATAAGAGGATGATTGTTTTTTTGTTCTTCAACGAATTCTTCGTACCGTAACAAATCACTGGCATTGTTGATGGGATTTTCCCGAAGATAGAATTCTGCTTTGTCCAGGTCGGCTTTCAAATCCTGTATTTTCCCGCGCCGAAAGTCAACATTGTAATGGCCAATTTTGTCGCCGATTTCCTTTTGATAATATCGTGCAAGGTTCAGCATCTCATCATTCATATCCACACCGATGACGCTGCCTTCAGCCCCCACCAATTGAGAAATAATGTAGCAAATCTTGCCTGTACCGCTGCCGAGGTCGAGAACGGTTTCACCCGGTTTTACGTATTTGGATGGGTCGCCGCAACCATAATCACGCTCGATAATTTCCGGCGGAATGACTTCGAGATATTTCGGATCGTAGTCGATGGGGCAACACAATGCGGCCTCCCGGGCTTTGGCTCCTTCTGCATAGCGTTCGCGGACAGCTTTTTCTACACTGATGGCTTTTTGTGCTCCATTGGTTTTGATGTCACTCATAGTCGTTTCCTTTTAATTTGACGTTTCAGTTGGTGCAAAATTGTGGCAAATGGCACCTGACAGATAGCAGGTGTAGCATGCCTGATGTTTTAGTTGATAGGGTGAAAATGAATCTTGCAAATTTTCCGAGACTTTTGCTTCGGGATAGTCGATTAGAATGGGACAAACGTAAACGCCTTTGTCAGTCACCATACGGCTGTGCGTGCATTGCAACAGATTGTCATCATAATTTGCCATCATCTCGGTGGAAATGTATTCAAATTGATCATAACCGTGGCTTCGTACTTTTTCTCGTCCGATGCGCAGCGGTGGAATAATCTTGATGCGTGGTCTGGGGTACCCCAGTTCCATGAGGACCTTGCGAAAGCCCTGGAAAATATGTTCGGTTTCAGAATCTTCCCAGGTTTGTGCGGCGGTGATAATTGGCAGAAAGCCTGCATCCACAAGGTTCTTAACGCCTTGCATGGCTTTTTTAAAACTGCCGGTACCGCGAATTTTGTCGTTTGTTTCCGCGGTGAAACCATCGATACTCACGCGCAATTCCAGCGAAAAAATGGAGTGGTCAACAATTTGTTTTAGTTTTTGCGCAACCCGTTCATGAATGAGAATGCCGTTGGTTAAAACTGTGGCCGGTCCCATGGTCAGGGTGTCTTTTAGAATGTCCGGGAGGTCTTTATTCATGAATGGTTCACCGCCGGTGAAATAGTATTCCTTTACACCGAGGTCTTTTGATTCGTCAAGAAATTTTTTTACGGTTCCCCGCGGCATAAATCCAAACGTATGATTTTCCGGGCTGCAACTGATAAAACAGTGGCTACACCATAAATTGCAAATGGTGCCGCCAACCTGAAACCACAGCGCATCCAGGCTGTAAAGCGGCGCCCAGGGAATCTCCTGTGGGTCCGGTTTTACCGCCGTATCCATTGGCTGAATGTTTTCGTCACCGGATGTATCATGGACTTTTATACGTGCAATAGACACCAGTCAGTTGACCTCTTCCGGTATGGGGTTTTTGTATAAATTGAGTTCCGGGTTTCCGTTGATAAGAGAAAAAACTTCGACGATTTGGCTCAAACCGGTGCGAATGAGAAACGTGGAATTTCGACCATAGCTTTTACTGCCGATGATGAAAAAATTCGGCTCCGGATTCTTAAGTGTTTCCGCCCCTAAACTTTGCTGCGTTAAACAGTCGTCAGAGGTGCTTCCCAGCAATGCCGCAGATAATTTCATGGGGCCGCGGGATGCGTAGCACTCGTGGATTTGCAATTCACGGTAAATGGAATTGTCCGGCCCATAGCCGACATTCGCCAGGATATTGTCCACGTGAAGGGTCTCGACCTCTCCTTTACGGCGTAATTCAACGGTGAACTCCCTTTTATCTCCAAAATACTGTATCGCTTCAATAGACGTTTGATTTTTGAATTCGATGTTTGTGGTGTTGCTTTTGGCGATACGATTCGCACGGGTTGTTAAACCTTCCCGGCCTTCCAGTTGATCACCCTCAATGACGGGAATGGGATTCTGCGTGAAACCCCGTACTATCCAGAGTAAAGAGGTTTTCGGTTCCTCGCGGATGAGATTTTCAAAGTCGATAACGGCAGTAGCCGCCGAATACCCCGACCCGACGAGAAGGGTGCTTTTGTTGGCAAATTTTTCCCGGTCCTTACCATAAATATCTTTGAGATGATAGTCGATATGGGGTCGGCTGTTGCGTTCTCCCACTGCGGGAATACCGCCTGATCCCAACCAGTTTGGCATGTCGTACACCCCGGATGTATCGATGATGATGTCTGCTGAATTGATTCTTTCCTGACCGGTTTTATCTTCGGTAAGAATTCTGAACGGACGCTCGGCGCGTTCCGGCCTTCCGATGAATTCACCTTTCAGGACGTCGTTCCGGGATAGAGTGATTACCCTCGTTTCTGTTTTCAAGTTCTGTCTAATTTCTGGTAGTTGACTTAAGGGTTTTAAATACGCTTCTACAAATTCGATGCCGGTGAGATAAACATTTTCGTCTGGTTGTTGCCACTCCGGATTGTGCTGGTGTAACAATTGAAGACCCAGGGGGGAATGGTTCATTGCAAAAGGCGAAAAAAGACGAACGTGTCCCCAACTCTGAATATTTTCTGCAATATTCCCTTTTTCAAAGATGGTTACCTCGTAACCCAGCTCTTGCGCGTAAAGCGCTGTTTCCAGTCCTATGGGGCCTGCACCGATAATCGTAATGTTTTTGGTACGCATAAATTCTTCACCAGACTATACTAACGAACATGATTGCAAGTATGCATGAATGTGCATATTTTGTGTAGAACATAAATAAACAAAACTTTATTCCGAATAACAATAAAAAAAAGTTAAAAAAATAACTTGTACATAAAAACTTAAATACTAAATGATAGCTATGAAATACGACACCTGAAGAATACCATTTTTGAAGGGAGGTTTATTCTTCAAGTACTGGTTTAATTTGGATTTTGGAGGGTAGAATTTGTTGTCCGGCGGTTTCAGGGATTGTAAAGGGAATTGTGATAGTTGTAAATCTGTTTTGAAATGTCTGCAATCAACTTCTCCGATTGCTTGTTATTTTTGTAGCCTTTTGTTAGAACGACTAAAATATATGGAGGGCTGTCTGCGGGGTAAATAATGCCACAATCATGGTTGATTTTTGTAATGGACCCAGTCTTGTGTGCAACCCTGGTGCCCTTTGGTAATTGTGCCGGGATTTTTGTATTATATTTTTGGGCAAATAAAATTTCCAACATATCCTCACAAGCCTGTTGCGATACAAATTCTTTTTGAGCGATGGCTTGCAGGATTTGTAATAAATCATAAGCGTCGGTGCGATTGTTCTTTCCTGCCCGGTAAGCTCTGAGGTCTTCCACGCCTCGTAGAATCTGGATGTCATTGGCCCCAAGGCTCTTCATGGTTCTCTGGACGTTTTCAGCGCCTACAAATTCGATGAGGATGTTCGTTGCAAGGTTGCTGCTGACGGTGATCATGTGAAAGACGAGGTCATGAAGGCTCATCTTATGCCCGATTTTGGAATAGAGAATGTCGTCGGAGTCTTCGCCGATATCCATGGCATACAGGCTGCCGTCTATGATGCTGTGAAATTCATCTTTTACCAGTAGAGAATCCGTTAACTGAAATTGTCCGGTTGCTGCCTGTTTGAAAACTTCCATCATGACCGGGACTTTCATGGTGCTGGCAGCATGCATCATCTCCTTTTCATGGATGAACAGCGTCTTGTGGGAACGTAAGTCCTTATATGCAACCGCAACGACTGTTTCAGGAACGGCGTTGATTTGATTTTGGATTTTCTCTTTGAGGAAGGTTAAATCCATTTCATTTTTTGCCGGGCTGCATGCAAGGAAAATGAATGGTAAGCAACAAACTGCAAGCGCGCCGGTCATTTGAGACTTGCAAAAATTTCTTCATGTTCCGGGAAACGTCCCAGTTGTTTTTTAGAAAAAATCAACTCACCATCTTTTTTGACTTCAAAGACACCGCCGGAACTTTCAATGAGTTCGATTTGAATATCGGAAAATTTATTTTTAAGGTCTGCCTTCAAACTGGAGGCTTTCGGTAAATAGTTTCAAACACCGCAGTATTCGATTGAAATGTGCATGTTCACCTCTTGGTTAACTTTATATAAATGTTTTCATGAAAAAAGATTTAAAGATAAGTTTAGGAGCTTTCTGTTAAAAAATCAAGTAAAATAATTTGTTCAAAAAAAAGAGGCACTCAATATTTGAGCGCCTCCTTTTTTTCGTTCAATTCTATTTTATCGGCTAAATTCGTGTCCCATTCATTTAGGGATCAGTCGCCCTCGGATTATTCCAGAACGACTGAATTAATGTTTATCCGGATAAGGCGGTGGTGGTGGAACCGTCTTTTCTTTGGTTTTTAGTTCATCGAGAATGACGTCGATGGCTTTGTTGAGCTGCTGGTCATCACCGGCAAACTCTTTGGCTGGGTCGTTGTCCACATAGATGTCCGGGTCGACGCCGTGACCTTCCATAATCCATTTTTTGCCTTCCAAATCGTACCTTGAGAATTCCGGCTTGTTTAAGAAGCCGCCATCGAGTAACGGTAAAGATCCACGGATGCCGACCACGCCTCCCCATGTACGTTTACCGATGACTTTACCGAGGTGGTGTTTCTTAAAGCGGTAGGTGAAAATGTCGCCGTCTGACGCGGAGAATTCGTCTGCGAGGCACACCATGGGACCGTAAATCATCCCACCGGGATTGGGGGACGGCGCGGTGTTGCGTGCGATGGTAATCATTGCTGCTTCACGGCGCAACCGTTCGATAATCATCGGCGACACATTTCCCCCGCCATTGCCGCGCACATCGACGATGAGTGCCTTTTTGCGGATTTGCGGATAGTAATATTTAACAAATTCGTTCAATCCATGCCGTCCCATATCCGGGATGTGTACGTAGCCGACCTTGCCGTTTGTTGCTTTGTTTACTTTTTCAATATTAGTTTGCACCCAGTTGAAATAGTAGAGTTGGGACTCATCGCCTATGGGTTTTACGGTAACCTCTCTACTGCCCTTCATGATGGGTTGTGAATTCAGGGTTAGTTTAACTTGCTTGCCGACTGTATTGATGAGGGCTGCATAAATATTGATCATCGAGTTTGTAGGTTTACCGTCAATTGCCAGAATGTAGTCACCATCATTGGCGTTCACACCAATTTCGGTGAGCGGAGAGATCAATGTTTTATCCCAATTCTGGCCGCGCAGTATTTTTTTGATTCGGTAGTATTTTGACGACGCATCCCTTTCCAACTGCGCGCCGAGAAGACCAGTCTTTATGCGTTTTGGGCTGGGTCTTTCGCCGCCGCCGACATACGAATGACCTATATTGAGCTCACCCATCATTTCACCGAGAATGTAAGTCAAATCGTTGCGGTGGTTTACGTACGGCAGCAGGACAGCGTATTTATCCCGAACAGCTTTCCAATCGAGGCCGTGCATATTGGGAGCGTAAAAGAATTCACGCATCTGGCGCCAGGATTCTTCGAAAATGTCCCGCCATTCCGCGTGCAGATTCAGTTGCATTTCCATGCCTGACAAATCCAGTTTGTCTTTTATCGTCACTTTTGATTTTGGCAGATCGATGATGGCATAGGAATGATTTTGCGAAACCAGCATTTTTTTAGCATCGTCGGAAATTTCGAAACCGTCGACCTGGCCGAGTTCGGTCTCTTTTTCTTCTTTCAAATCGTACATGAATAAAAGAGACTTTTTGTCCTTACTACCGTTGCGGATGTAATACAAGTTGTCTCCCACCGAAACCAATTGCCGGTAACTTGAGGCCTCGACGGGCAGACCAACAACCCTATCTTTTAAGCCATCAAAATCAACTTTTACAGACACGGATTTTTCACTATCTTCCTTTTTATCGGATTTTTTGCTGGCTGATTTCTTCTTGTCCTCAGGTTCTGTTTTTATGTCCACTTCATCACTTTTGGGATGAAACGGCGATTGTACGTCATTTGCCAGCGTGACGAGGTAGATACGTTCCATGTCCTGGTAAGCATGGTTCCATTCCGTCCAACTGTAGATAGGATTGAAGTCGCGGTCAGAGGTAAAGAAGAGATATTTTCCGTTTAAACCGAATGCCGGAGATCCTGTTTCGTACCAGCCGTCTGTCACCTCCTGTGTTTTCCCGGTTGCCACCGAGTACAGGTAAATTTTACTCATGGACTTTTCTTCCGGCCGGGTGTAAGCGACCCATTTGCTGTTCGGAGACCACGCGTATTGCCGGATTTCCCACGCCGTTGCTTTGTCGATATCTTTGGTGACTTTTGTTCGGATGTCTACGTAACGCAGCCGTTGTTCGCGGTCTGACCACAGGAGTTTTTTGCTGTCCGGTGACCAGATAGGTTGGTATTTGTAGGTGGTAGCATTTTGGGTGATTTGCACTGGCGTTCCGGAACCGTCCTGCGCCGTGATGTAGATTTCGTCTTCACCGGTTTTGTCGGAAATGAATGAAATCCATTTGCCGTCCGGCGACCATTTTGAATTGCGCTCATGAATGCCGGGTGTTTGCGTTAGATTGCGCGTTGCTCCGTGTTTTTCGGGAACGGTGAAAACATCGCCGTGTGCGCCAAATAAGGCACGATGTCCATCCGGTGCAATTTCATAATTGCTCACATTTTTGCTGACGTTTTTAAGCTCGCTGCGGCCGGAAACCAAATCGTCGGCGATGGTGATTGGCACTTTTTGAGCTTGTTGCGTGTTCAGGTCGAAGCGGTAAATATAACCGCCGTTCTCGTACACCAGCGCATTTTTTCCCAGCGATGGAAACTTAATATCAAAATCAACATAGTTTGTGAGTTTTTGGGTTTCTTTTGTCGTCAAATCATAGACAAAGAGATTCATGCGTTTGTTTTCATCGCGGTCGGAGAGGAAATAGATTTTTGTTCCACGCCACATAGGGATGATGTCTTGCGCCGGATTGTTGGTGATGTTTTCAATTTGTTTGGTGGCAAAATCATAAGTCCAGATGTCGTCTGCCATGCCGCCGCGGTAACGTTTCCACGTCCGGAATTCCCTGAAAATACGATTGTACGCCATTTTTTTACCGTCCGGGGAAAAACTGCAAAATCCGCCCCGGGGAACGGGAATTTGTTCAGCCAAACCACCATTGACCGAAATTGTAAACAGGGAACCGTTGAAACTATTAAAGGAAATCATGCGCGACCGGAAAATAATTTTTTGTCCGTCAGGTGTCCAGGTCATGACGATGTTGTTCGGTCCCATGCGGTCGGCGACATCATCTCGCCCCAGGGTGGCGGTTATGGTAAGACGTTTTGGAACGCCACCTGTTGCCGGCATAAGGTAGACTTCTGTGTTACCGTCGTACTGGCCTGTGAACGCCAATTGTTTGCCATCCGGAGAAAACCTGGCAAACATTTCAAACCCTGTATGATTTGTAAGTTTGCGCGCAATGCCACCGGTAGAAGCTACTGTGTACAGGTCGCCTGCATAGGTGAAAACAAGCTGATTTTCATAAATGGTCGGGAAACGCAGCAAACGTGCTTCCTTTTGGGCAAATAGTGAATTTGTACAGAAAGCTAAAAGCAAAATTGATACAATAGAAAGCCATGTTCTTCTCATCCTCGCCTCCGGGGTTTGTGATTAAATTCGTGTGGAAATAAAAAATGTGTTACAGTAACCAACATCAATTTTACGGAGTTTGGGAAAAAATGTTACATCCTTTCATAAATAATTTAATGAGAAACGGCCACGTTTTTGAGAATAGTGAGCGGTCCGGTTTTTTTAACAACGTGTAACCCTGTGCGGTTCCGTACAAAGAAAGACCCAGCAAATCCCAGTGCGTTGATTGAGATGGATTGAAACGATTCTTTAGAACGGGCTGCGAGAAACATCCAGTTGCGCGTCAGCAGAAGATTGTAAGGTCCGGTACTGTCATCCTTTTGGGTGCATGCGATGTCCGTAAATGCGAGCATATTAAGATAACTTTCCAAGGTCTTTTTAGCTGCTATCTCCGGAGAGGACAACCAGTCAGGCGTTATTTTAATAAACGCATGCTTAAAAGGTAGCAATTCCGAGGTGAATATTTTTGAGTGAGTTCCTGTTTTCTCGATGGCCTTCTCTAAGGGTAATCGATCTCCATCAAGGGCAGTTGATAACGGAATCATCTGCAGGTGCTTGTGTGTTTGACTGGCACCAGCAAGTCTCCCGGCGTTGTAGAATCCCAATCCATCAAATTCGAACATGCAGGTCCATAATGCAAGAAAATCTTCATACGTCAAAAAACGCCCCTGACTTTCAAAGCGACGAGTCACAATGAGAATATGATGCTTTACCACATTGAATTTATTGAGCAGACAGATGTGAGAGTCTGAAATGTCAGTTACATACATGTTCTCGTCATAGGGCAAGAATGGATTGTAGCTTGGGGATGTGTCCGTGGAATTGTGAAGCTGTCGTTGCCTTTTCTTGAATTCCAGATTCTTTGCAATGCGTACGAGGAAACGCAACCCTCCATCTTCTACAATTTCAGAGTGGGTTGGAATTGAAATTAAATGTCCCGTTGCGATGGCTGCGTCAGTGCGTTCAACGATTTGTGCCCATAATGTATTTGGTTCAAACATATCCTACAACAAATACAATTCAGCGATTTTGTCTGCAATGGGAGCAACAGACGGCTGATCACGGTTTGTCAGAATGAGAACGGTGAAATGGTCATCCGGGTATCTTTGGATGATGGTGCTGAAACCGGAGGTTCCGCCGGTATGGTGCATGCGTTTGTGACCATGAAACATGTCAATGCGCCAGCCGAATCCATAACCGGTGACCGTGCCATCCGCTAACGTATCCGGAGTGGTTGCTTTTGTAAAAGATGATTTTGAAATTAACCGGTCCGTATATAATGCCTGATCCCATTTAAACAAATCGCTTACATTGGAATAAATACCGCCGTCTCCCAACACCGCACTGGTAAGACTTTGGTCACGAAATACAAAGTGATCATCTGCCACAGCGTACCCATAGGCTCGGTTTCTCACGGTTGAAATTCCCTTTTCATAAGCGACTGATCCGGTCATCTCAAGCGGATCAAAAATGTTTTTCTTTAAGAATTCAGCGAATGGCATGTTTGCTGATTTTTCAACAATCATTGCTAACACAGCGTAGCCGGTGTTGCTGTACCGGTATTTTGTTCCCGGAGAGAAATACGTTGAATCCTGTTGCATCATCATAGTGAGCACATCTTTGTCGTGCACCTGCACCGTGGCTGTATCCGGAATTAAATCTTCATAAGCAATCAAACCGGAGGAATGGTGCAGCAAATGCCAAACGGTAATTGAATTGCCGTAATCAGGAAAATCGGGAAAGATGTCTTTCAATGTGGTCATGTAGGTGAGTTTGCCTCGTTCTACCAGCATCGTAATGCAGGTGGCGGTAAATTGTTTGGTCATGGACGCAAGCCGGAGATTGTTGAAGGTACGCATCAACTCGTTTGTTTCCATGCTCGCCAGGCCGTACGCTTTTTTGAAGACCGGATTACCATTCTTTATCACCATCACCACGGCCCCGGGTGCTTTTCCTGAATAATTTACAAAAAAGCCGTCGATCTGTGCTTCTTTGGATATTTTACAACCGGCAAAACTTAAGACTATGACGCAAACGAAAATACAAAAAAAAAGACGAAGGGATGTAAGATGTCTCATGGAAATCCTGCTTGGTAATGAATTAGATTTAATGCTTAGTGGTGGTCATCATACAGTCTTTGCAGATCGTTCGATTCACAAATGGTTTCAGGTTCGGTTACGGTCTTTGCCAAATAAACCATACTCCAGGCCACATGCTTTGCCAGAATGGGGCGATAGCGTTTCAGACGTCCAATCAGGATGGGTGAGATTGAACGCATGAAAAAAGTCATAACAGATTCAATACGACGTTTGGATTGACGTTGTCCCATTAATATTGATGGTCTGACAATGATGAGATGTGGGAACTGGAACATCTTTAACGAATCCTCTAAGATTCCTTTGGTATTTAAATAAAAATTTACCGAATCAGAATTTGCTCCTATAGACGACATGACGATGAATCTTTTTACGCCGTTGTCGATTGCGAGTCTTGCCATTTCCACCGGATAGGTATAGTCAACTTTGACAAATTTGTCTTTCGAACCAGCCTGTTTAATGGTTGAGCCCAGACAGCAAAAGACGTCGTCAACTTCAAATAGATGAGCCATTTCCGACAAATATTTAAAATCAACAACCTCCTGATGTAGCTTTTTATGCTGGTAATGGATTTCCCTTCGTACTAAAGCAGTTACTTTTTGGTAGGTGTCATCCCGTAGCAGCGCTCGCATAACATAATTACCGGTGAGTCCGCCGGCTCCTGCAATGAGCGTGGTTCTTTTTTCATCCGTCTTGGACATGATATGTTAATTTAAATTATGACCGTAGCATTTTAGTCAAATATATTGAGCCAAATTAACTTTTGCGACAAAAGTTATGAAGGAGATGATGCTGACTCAATATCTGAAATAAATGATTTATTGTCAAGATAAAATAACGATAATTCGCAATATGTGAGCAAGAGAAGCCGCTAACATTGTATATTGTAGGTGATGGGCAACCAGTTTTTTGACTTGCAGACAGGATTCGGACAGATGAATGTCGGTTCATTGATATTTTTTATGAGATTTCTCTGGAAAGTGGTATGACACTTTCCGCATGTAATAACAGCATATATTGGTGTGACTTCAAACGTTGAGGGGACAATGGCTTGTTTCATTTTGGCTCTTTTTTGCCATTCCAATTTCTTTTTTCTGCCTGTGTACATCATATTCAGAACATCGGCTGCGACGTTTGATTCCTCAAGTTGAAATAAAACATCGACACAAACGCACTAAGGGATTTTATCCCCGGTTTTCTGTTGCACGGATTCCCAGACAAGAAATTTCTCAAGTTCGTGTTGCAGGGATTTTATAACAAAGCCGATGACAGTTGCGTCGTCAAGGAAGCCGGCTCCCGGGATGAAATCCGGAACGATGTCAAAGGGGTTGACAAAGTAAATTATACCGGCGATAGCAAAGACGATGGTCTGCCACGGAACATCTTTGTAATTGCCATTTTTCCACGCTTTTCCAAGACGGATTAATGTTTGTAAATCCTCCCAGATGTTCTCCAGCGTCGATTTGTGGCGCCGAGCTTTTTCTACTGCTTCATCGAGAAGATGGCCTGCGGTTTCTTTATCTTTAAGAAATTCTTCAGCTTTCTCTCTGGCGGTTGCAAAGCCTTCCGGTTGTGAATGGTCAGACATGGAAAAACTCTTTCATGACACCTCATGCGGCTAAAATAATTTATGTAGCAATAATAATTAAATTTACTATATTCGAGTCATAAATTCAAGTTGAGAATGTCTCTTTCCAATGTCCGTTTATGAAATTTGTGATTATAGCGGTGACGGCGTTTTTTACGTCCGGACTAACATTGTTTTCAGGGTTTGGGGTCGGCATGTTACTTCTGCCCGCCTTTGTGCTGTTCTTCCCAATTGAGCTTGCCGTTGGGTTAACGGCGATTGTGCATTTCCTGAACAATCTATTCAAATTAACTCTTCTTGGCAAATATGCGAACAGGCACATTGTCTTACTGTTCGGGCTCCCTGCGATTCCGGCGGCTTTTATTGGCGCCAATTCCTTACTGTGGTTTTCGGATATGCGGCCATTTCTGAGTTTTACTGTGGGAAGCCATATTTTTGTCATGACGCCCATAAAAACGATCATTGCTGTTTTAATGATGCTTTTTGCATTCATAGAAATGACGAAAAAATTGGAATCATTTACCATCAATAAAAAACTGCTACCAGTAGGCGGTTTACTCAGTGGATTCTTTGGCGGACTCTCCGGCCATCAGGGAGCCATTCGCAGTGCTTTTCTGATTAAATCCGGACTGCAAAAAGAGAGTTTCATCGGTACCGGCGTGATGATTTCCTGTATAGTGGATATTACCCGTATTTTTGTTTACTCTTCCCGTTATATGATTCAGTTCACGCACGATAACATGGCACTATTGGCGACGGCAGTTCTCGCAGCTTTTTCAGGCGTATTTTTCGGCAGTCGTTTACTGAAGAAAGTCACCATGAGGGTTGTTCAGGTCATCGTGGCCGTGATGCTTTTCACCATTGCCGTGGGATTAGGTTTCGGGCTAATCTGACTTTCAAGATTAGTTTTTAGTCAGTGTTTTTCAAAATGTCGTCCATCACCCGGTTCGTTTGTGCAGCCGTTTCTCCGGTACTTGGACAAACTCCGTTACCCAACAATTCAGCAACGATGGTTTCAATCAAAGGTTGTTGAATATGTTCGGGTACAGAAATTCTAAACTCCTGTGTTTCTTTCGATGTTTTTAGTAGAATTGGAACGGTGTGGTCAAAGGTTGAGAACGAAATTTCGCCATCACTGCCGACAAATTTAATTTCATCTTTCCGGCTTACCTCCGCAGTCGTGAAACACCAGATTCCAGTACCGTAAACTCCCGAATTAAATTCGAACACCGCCGACACAATATCCTCCGCCGGATAGAGATGCGCCTGATTCTTTTTCTTTCCGGTCGCCGAACAAATTGGCCCTAAAACGAAGTTGAGAAAGTCAAATTGGTGCGACGCCAGATCAACGAAATAGCCGCCGCCGGCAATACCCGGAAGCACCCGCCACGGTAATTTTTTTTGGTGAAAATCTTTTTTCCGTAAAGGTTGGAGTAACTGAATGGCAACGAAACGTAATTTTCCAATCGCTCCGGAATCGATGAGTTCCTTCACCTTTAAGAAATTGGGTAAGCAACGCCTGTAGTATGCCACAAATAACGGCACCCCTGCTTTTCTGCACGCCGCAATCATCGTCGTGCATTCCGAAAACGTGCGTGCCATAGGTTTTTCCACATAAACCGGTTTTCCGGCTTGCGCCGCCCGAAGCGTGTACTCCTTGTGGGTGTTTGGGGGTGTGGCGATGTAAACCGCATTTATGTCAGGGTCGTGGAGCAGGTCGGCGGCATCGGTGGTCCATTTCGGAACGTCATGGCGGTGGGCATAGTCTTTCACTTTGGAAGCTGTCCTTGCCATGACAGCGACCAGCCGCGAGTTGCTTACCTTATTAAGGGACGGGCCGCTTTTTTTCTCAGTGACGTCACCGCAACCGATCATGCCCCATTTGATGAATTCCGGTTTTTCCAATTTAGAATTCCAGATAATTATTTTTTAACCGGATTACCGAGTATTCGAAATTTTAAATCGTGCGACCTGCGGATCGTGATCACTGGCACGTTCAGCGTTGTTGTACTCCGAATTAATATGCACTATATCGATCTCAGGCGAGGCCATTTTTATAAAATAGGTGTTTGCAAAAATATGATCCAGCACCTGAGAATTCCCGTTGTAAATAAAGGTGTAGCGTTCCTCCGGCTTTATATTTTCCGTGAGGTCATTCATGAGCGACCCGCCTAATATTTTCATGGGTTTTCGGAATTCGTGTTCATTCATATCCCCGACCACAATCACTTTTGCTTCAGGATCTTTTATCAAAAAATTTCTGACAAAATCATGTACAATTTGCGCCTGAGCCGTCCGTTTCAATTCACTTTTGAAAACTGGTGGTTGAACGCTGCCAAACAAACTGTTGTCACCGCCCTTTGAATTCAGGTGATTGTTGATGACAAAAACCTTTTGCCCGTTAAACGTAAACTCGGCAACCAACGGTTTACGGCTGTGCTCAAACGCTTTGCGGTGAAAAGCTACGCGTCCCGGGTTTACGGTCAAAAATGGCCCATCATCATGAAACTTTACTTGCGTTGAGTCAGCGTTCTCATTTCTTTTTTCAAAATGAACGCGTTCCGGGTTAAATAAAAACCCAACTCTGATATTGCCTCCCGGTTGGCCTCCATCTGCATTGTTCACCGGATTGGTTTGACAGAAATCGTAGACCGGGCCGTCGGCCTTTTGAATCGCGTCGATGAGGCGCGTGAACGTTTTTGAAGCATCCACAATGCCGTCGTTTTTTGCACCGTCGTTATCCTGTATTTCCTGCAAACCGATAATATCCGGTGAGGCAAGATTCTCGACGATGGACCTTGCCACATTTTGAAATCGGGTGTCGGGATCGAGAAAATCAAGGTTTTCCACGTTGTAGGTGGCTACCGTGAGTTTATCCTTTCCTCCTTCTAAATTTGTCTTTTCCGGTTTGAGGTTTGCCGGTTTGATTGCCGAAAATTGGCCGCTTGCCATAATTTTAAAGTTCCCGAAAGTATAATCCAGAACACCCGCGATTGGACCGTCAAACCGATCTCCAACATTGACAGAAGGCGTTTCCGCAGCAATGGAAGTGCTCACAAAAATACGTTCCGGGTTAGGATCGTTTTTTCTTAAAATGATCCCGCCCCGTTTGCTGCGTACGCTTGCGTCTTTACCGTTATCCGCCAGAACGACAAATTCACCAAACCGTGACGTCGGCCCAACCACCACGGGCTTATTTATCTGAACACGCATGCCTTCGAATTGTTCGTAAAAATCAAGCGCGTCGCTCTGCGGGTCAAAGTCTCTCATCCTATCATCTTCAATGACGGTGGTGGGTGGTTTGAAACCATGTTTTCCGATTATGATTGCTGTAGGAAGTGGATGATTAGTTGAAAGTGTTTTTGCTGATTCCATGTCGATTTGTGTGACGGTGAGTTGATTTCGAAAGCCTATTTCTTTTACCTCCCCAGAGATTTGCAATTTATTTCCAATGTTAACACCGGGATGATTTTTATTCATTGAAACGTAAATGCCGTCCGAAGTTTGGTTGTTCCCATCCCCTTTTTCATCCTGCAGCCAAAATCCGTGACGCCTCTTTGTGTTGATGATTGCCGTGACAATCCCGGTCACGTTTTTAACTCTTCTTCCGGCTAAAGGCGATGTGTGTGCGATTCCCTGGATTTTCGGAATGTTGGCGGTAATTGCCATCCCTTCGAATGGAATGGCAAATGCCATAAACAAGGTTTTTTGTTTAGGATTGAAATTGTTGTCACTGACCAAAATGAGAGACTGGCTTCCATCCGGAAGAATGGGGCCCAACGTCATTCCTTCCAGATTGTCGAGCGTTTGGTGATTGGTCAGTTTTAAAACCAAACGTTTTGTGACCGGTTTAACAGACTTTACATCATAGGTATTCAATCGTGAAATTGCTGCGATGTTCTCGGCTGCATCCAATAAAACTTCATAGAGTTTGATGGTGTTACCCACGCCGGCCGAATAGGACCTTTCTAACGCCAGCAATCGGTTATTATCCAATGCGATCAATTCAGACAGACCATTATCTGCAAAACCATCTTTAGGGGAAGGTGTTGCCGCAACACGATCTACCCAGTACAAATATTCTGCAGAAACAACGTTTTGCTTGAGATCGAAACGGATCAATCTTACCGGGCTTTTATGCTCAAGAGACGCGGGCGGGCCGTCCTGAATTAGCGCATTTTCCACAGCAGAAAATAGGGTTTGACCATCCGGAGAAAGGCATAAACTTTCAAATGAGTAGTTTGGGCGGACACCGGTTGTGCCGGCACTATCGGCGGAAAAAATACCGGGAAGGGTCAGCCTGCCGGTTTCCCTGCCTGCACTGGTGAAAGACCCGATAAACGGAGAGAAGGTGCGATGACCGACGCCTTCTGATGAAATATAAAACCGGTTGTCCTGTGTGTTAGCGATTCCTTCCGGACTGATACTTTTCATGATGTACGGTTGACCATTTTGAGCCAACAGGGTATCCATTTTAACAAACTGAACATCACTCTGTGTGAGCTTGCCGGTGTGTAAATCTATTTTAAGTGTATAGAACCTGGCCGGAGCGCGTTTGCCGAAATCATCGGAGACAGCATAAAATAGATGTTGTTGCGAATCGTACGTTATGCCCGATAGGCCTCCGAGTTCGACGTTGTTGAATTGATAGCCCGTTGGAAAAGCCGCTTCACCGATAAAATTTATCTGCGTCACGTCCAAATCATTTTTAGACCGGGGCGCACCGGGTAGCAGGTTATGGAACAAAAACATCATGAGAAATGCACAGACAACTAAACCGCGATGTACCATTTTCCCTCCAACAAAATAAAAATTCAGAGCAATGAGTATTTAAAAATGATTACAATGAAATGCTTGTATAATATAGAAAGATTGTTTAAAATATCAAGGTACGGATGGAACATTCATGCAATAAGAGACACAGATGAATAGAAAATTTAATGTCCTTGTTTTCTGCTTTGTCCTCGCTATGTTACCGGTTAGAGCGCAACCACAAAGCAACTTATTTCCGATTATTCGGAACCATAAAATAGGGTTTATCGATGCTAATGGCAATCTGCAGATTAAGCCCGTGTTCGATAATGCCGGAGACATACAGGATGGTGTGATTCGGATTCAAATCGGACACAAATGGGGTTTGATCGATGGAAAGGGAACCTTTCTTGTTCAGCCGCAATTTGAGCAGTTTGATCTTTTTAACCCCACATTAGCGCGGGTCAAGAAAGATGGGGAATATGGATTTGTTGATAAGAAAGGGAATTTGGTTATCCCGGCTCGTTTCAAATCTGCGTTTAATTTTTTTCAAAATCTGGCCGCAGCATCGGAGCAATATAAAGTTGGCCCTTTTGGGAAAAAAGAAAAGTGGGGCTTTATAGATAGTAGCGGGGTGTTTCGAATTAAACCGCAATTTCTAAAAGTACAGAGGTTTTCCGAAGGATTGGCAGCGGTAGCTGTTCCAAATAAATTTCTTTTTCTGACTGCATCGGAGAAATGGGGTTATATCGATCCCTCGGGTGCATGGGTGATATCCCCAAACTTTTCATCGGCGAAGCCGTTTTCCGGTGGTATTGCACTGGTAAAACTAAAAGGGAAATGGGGTGTCATCAATAAAGAAGGTCACTTCATTATTAAACCTGAATACGAATGGTTGTCAGAGTTTCATAATGGATTTGCTCGTGTAAGAATTAAATCAAAATGGACTTTTCTCAGTAAAAACGGGGCTGTGATCGTACCTCCACAATTTGAAGCCTCTCATGATTTTAAGGACGGATACGCGGCTGTAAAAATTAATGGCAGATGGGGGTTTATCAATGAAAAGGGGACTCTGGCCATTCCAGCGGAGTTTGATGCGGTACTGGATTTTTCAGATCAGTGGGCTGCCGTTTATCAAAGAGGATCATGGAGATTCATCGACACATCCGGGAAAACGGTATTAAAAAATAAAAACTGGGCCTGGGTGCAAAGTTTCAAAGACGGTTTGGCAAAATTCGGTACCGACATGCATAAAACCAGGCGCTGGGGTTACATCAACAAAAAGGGCGAAATCATCTGGAAACCGTGATTGATTTTAGAATCGAATAGGTTGTAAAAAATGAAAATTGTCTATATGAAAAACGTCTTTTCACTTTTTGTCAGTTTTTTGTTGTTAGCAGGTTGTGCAAGCTCAAAACTTACGCTGCATGACTGGCAGGCTCTTCCGAAAGAATCCTACACTATTCCACCATTTGCAAAAGTTCTGTCCGAATTTAAAATTGCTCTCGATCCCGGGCACGGCGGCATGGCACATTTATCCGGTTATAAACGCGGCCCGTCCGGAACACGTGAGGCTGAAATGAATTTAAATGTTGCTTTGTATTTAAAAGAATTTCTGGAACTCGCAGGGGCTCAGGTTTTTTTAACCAGAACGGACGACCAGTTCATTTCGTTGCAGGATCGCGCTGACCGTGCGGAGCGAGCCGGCTGCGATTTTATGATTTCCCTGCATCACAATTCCAGCGGCAATCCGCAAACCAATTTCGCGGCGGTTTTTTACCACCTCACACCCGGTACTAAACCGTTTGCCATGGATTTAGCACGAAACATTTATTTCGGTTTGGTGGAGGCTTTGCGACTGCCGCAGGTCATCGACGATGGTCTGTTGCCGGACAAGCTCATTTATCCTGCTGGTTTTGGACTGCTGCGACACTCAAAAATTCCTGCTATCTTGTTAGAGTCGTCTTTTTATTCAAACCTGAAAGAAGAGAAACGCCTCACTGACAAACGTTACAATCGACGGGAAGCGTATGGCATATTTCTCGGACTCGCACGGTGGGCCGCCGGCGGCATTCCAAAAGTCGAGCTTCTGGAACCAAAGAGCATCTCCAGAACCAAACAACCCCGAATTCGCTACCAAATTTCCGATGGCATAAACGACCGAATCGGTCGCAATCTGCCGGAACAACGCATTTTCCCGGAGTCGGTTGTCGCAAAAATTGATGCTCATCCGGTTTCCTTTCAACTCACCGAAGACAATCGATTCGTGACTTTTTATCCCGACACCTTCCTGACCAACGGCATACACGAAATTACCGTAAACGTAGAGAATATGTTCAAAAATAATAATCTTCCCGGAATCGACACCCTGATTGTGGCTTCTCCAACGGACTCCATTTCCTTCTTTGTAAAAAGCAACCGGCTTCCTGTAGACAAAGAAGCGATCCTACCAATTGAACTCACATTGTTTGATAAAGATGGTCAGCCAGTTTGGGATAGCACGCATGTTCATGTTAGCTGCAGTTCCGGGCATGTGTTGCCTGAAAACCCTACCCTTCGGGACGGCAAGGCCATCATTTATTTGGGAAGTCCGGCTGATACAGGGCTTATTCGCCTGACCGCCACAGCGGACTCATTTTCAAAAACGCTGGAACTTCATGCTAAACCTCCCGGGAAAATCTGGACAGTAAGTGGCGTTGTCTTAGATGACTCCACGCATAGTCCCATCCCCGACATCCATATTCTATTAAATGATTCAATGCTCGCCGTTTCCGATCGGAATGGTGTTTTTCATCGTTTGAATCCACCGCCCGGCCCGGCTGTCCTAACGGTTCAGAAAAACGGTTTCCTGCCGAAATCGGTCAACGTAACGTTCGATTCCCTGCGGAGTCAACAAATCAACTTTCTGTTAAAACCGGTCTTGGGTGGAATTTTACAAGATCAGGTTGTGATTTTAGATGCTGCTGCAGAAAACAAAAACATTTTAGCGGGGATGACTGATTCCACATCCGTGGATGCAGCAAATCTTCACCTTGCAGAGCGGTTAGAAGAGGCTTTGCGCAAAGCCGGTGCACTCCCGATTTTAATTCGAAGAGATGAAACGCCTATTCCGCTGCGCAAGCGTATTGAAATGGTCAATGATATTCCTGAAGGCTGGTATTTGAAAGTACGCTATGAGACATGGCCTCTCGATTCCCTTCTGGTGCAGACCACTATCTATCCGGCGAATCATACGGGGGAGCTTATTGCCAAATCTATCAATGCGGCGTTCACAGACCTACCGGCAGTGAAAACAAAATTACTCCAGAATACCGACGTTCCTGAAGTCCGCCTCACCAACAAAACAGCGGTGGAAATTCTTATCCGGTGTAAACATCCTGAGGTAGAGAGGAGAGATTTAGAGCGGATATTTCGTGGAATTGTCACGTTTCGCAAACATCAGATCAAAGATGAATCGTAATTATTCAGCCTCTAAGTCTCTAAGACTCAAAGGACAAAAACAATGAACAAATATATTTCAGGTCAAAGAGAGCCC
>CAYVXE010000006.1:52514-73073 GCA_964455375.1 uncultured Calditrichaceae bacterium | reverse complement strand
TATCGTTATCTATCGGTGGTTAAAAAAAGATGAAACCACAGATACACACCGATGGATGCAGATGCTTTGACTAACTTTGTTTATTCCTTATTCTATTCATTGTTGTCCATCTGTGTTTATCGGTGTCCATCAGTGGTAAAAAAAAGAAGAAACCACAGATACACACCGATAGGTGCAGATGTTTCGAGTGACTTTGTTTATTCTTTATTCTATTCGAGTTTATCAATCTGTGTTTATCGGTGTCCATCCGTGGCTAAAAAAGAAGAAACCACAGACAGGCACATTCCCTGGTCACACCATCCCTCCGTCGACCACATAGACGCCTCCCGTTATATGGGATGAAGCTTCGGACGCCAGAAAGACTGCCAATCCGGACAAGTCTTCCGGCATGCCGATGCGATGCAACGGCGTCTCCCGCATAAAACGGGACATCAGTTTTTCATCACTCCACAAGGCTTCACTAAGTTTGGTTTTAATCAAGCCCGGGCAAATAGCGTGCACGCGAATACCATCCGCTCCGAGTTCAATAGCCAGGACTTTGCTCAATTGAATCAGCGCTGTCTTACTGACACTGTAAATTCCGATGCCCGGCCAGGGTTTTAATCCGGCCGTGCTGGCGATGTTAAGAATACTGCCGCCACCGCGTTTTTTCATGATCGGGTAGCATAATTGAGCCAGTTCAAACGCAGCCTTCACGTTGACGTCCATGATTTTATCATAAGCCGAAGAATCGGTCTCCAACACCGGTCCATAAACAGGATTGATCGCAGCATTGTTTACGATGATGTCGATACCGCCGTAAATTTCCACTGCTTGTTGGACAAGGTTTTGAATTTCATCGGGCTTGCCCATGTTACAGGCGACTGCTGACGCTTCCAGGCCGTCATTGCAAAACGTTTGGGCAACCGTGTCCACGGCGTCTTGTTTGCGGCTGCTGACGACGACCTTTGCTCCGGCTTCAGCCAGTCCGCGTGCGATGGCTTCACCGATGCCTTTACTGGCACCGGTGATGACGGCGACTTTATTTTCCAGAGAGAATGTATCTTTGATACCCATACGGAACATCCCTTCATTAAAGGTTTTGGGTCAGTGCCGTTGAAATTTAAAAAAACTTTACGATTCAGCCACTAAAACTCAGTAGTCAAACGGGTAGCCGTTTGCTTTCAACACAACCTGTGCTAATTCCCGCCGCAACCCTACTGTGTCCACCGGGGCATGCTGCGTTAATTTGCTCACTAATTTCAACGATTGTAACAAATCGTCACCTTCTTTGAAGCGGGACAGGATTGTTCGCGCCCATTGACCACAACGTTCTGCAGAATCGTGTACATAGACTTTTGCGGCTGCGACCTGGTGTCCGGCGTCTTTGCTGCTATTGTGTAATTTTAGAGCCCGCAAGCACGCGGATTCCGACGCGTAAATTGCCATGATCATGTCTGCAAGACGGGCGAGGATTTCCTGTTCGTTGTTGAGCGCTTTTTCGTATTTTTGTGCCGCGGCACCCAGCGTTAAAAGCGTGCATTTTTTCAGGTTTGAAATTGTTTGCATTTCCGCTGCGAGTAAGCCCTGTTGGCCATTTGTGCCGAAGATACCTTTGCTTATTTCCACGGTCAGCTTTTGGATGACGTCAAAAAGCGGCAGCGTGCCTTTTAGTGCATTTTTCAGAAGCCGGCCTGGAATGAGCAAACGGTTAATTTCGTTCGTGCCTTCAAATATGCGATTGATGCGGCTGTCGCGGTAAATCCGCTCAACATCATAATCTTGTGTGTAGCCGTAACCGCCGTGAACCTGCACAGATTCGTCCGCGACAAAATCCAGCAATTCGCTGCCGAGCACTTTGCTCATGGAACATTCCAGCGCGAATTCTTCGATGGCTTGCAGGTGAGATAACGGATCTTCATTGTCGCCGATTCGGTCATCGATGTAGCCGATGGAACGGTATACCGCAGATTCCACCGCAAAAATGCGCACGGCCATTTCAGCCAACTTTTCCTGAATCATGCCGAAGGACGCGATGGGTACATGAAATTGTTCCCGTTCCTGCGCATATTTTGCCGATAGTGCAAGTGCTCTTTTGGCGCCGCCGACACAACTGGCGCCTAATTTGAAGCGGCCGATGTTGAGAATATTAAAAGCGATCTTTGCACCGTCACCGATGTTGCCAAGCAAATTTTCTGCAGGCACGTTGACGTCTTCTAAAAGCAGGGGAGTGGTGGATGAAGATTTGATGCCCATCTTTTTTTCTTCTGATCCCGAGGAGAAGCCTGCGAATCCACGTTCGATGATGAAGGCACTGAACTTGTCCCGATCGCCGTCCACTTTTGCGAAAACGATGAACAAATCCGCAAAACCGCCGTTTGAAATAAAAATCTTTGAACCGTTCAAAACATAATATTTTCCGTCATCACTGAGTGTGGCAATGGTTTTTGCACCCAACGCATCGGAACCGGAACCGGGTTCCGTGAGACCGTAAGCGCCGATAATTTCAGCAGTTGCAAGTTTCGGCAGATAACGTTCTTTCTGTTCAGGTGTGCCGAAATAAACGATGGGCAACGTCCCAATGGTGACGTGGGAACCGTAAGACGTACCAAAGCCTCCGGATGCCGTAATGCGTTCTGCAACAACGGTTGCCGCCAGTTTTGGCAGGTTGGAGCCGCCATGTGCTTCTTCGATTTCAAGGCTGAGAAGGCCGAGCTCTCCGGCTTTACGCAGCAGCATTTCGCTAAGTCCGGGTTCCTGTTTTTCAAGGCGATCGATAATCGGTATGAGTTCATTCGCTGCAAACTCATCCGATGTCCGGGCAATAAGTTTTATTTCATCATTAAAGTCTTCAGGCGTGACGACATCTGCGGGAGCCATCTCCTCCAGCAAAAACGCCCCGCCCTGGCGTGTGGCAGTTGTGCTCATTTTGTTTCCTTTCAATTCTATAAATTATGAATAGATTTCAAAAATGCCGGCAGCACCCTGTCCGCCACCGATGCACATGGTTACCATAACATAATGTGCATTGCGACGTCGGGCTTCATAAATAGCCGTCGCCGTAAGTTTGGCGCCGGTACAACCCAGGGGATGCCCCAGCGCAATGGCGCCGCCGTTCACATTGAGCTTGTCCTGCGGCAGGTTCAATTCGTTGATGACAGCCACGGATTGGGCCGCGAACGCCTCATTGAGTTCAATTAAATCGATATCTTTTAATTCCATACCGGCGAGTTTCAGCGCTTTCGGAACCGCGGCAACCGGTCCGATGCCCATGAGTTCCGGTGCAACGCCCACCGCTGCAAATGAAATAAAACGTGCTAACGGCTGACATCCCAACTCGTCTGCTTTGTCACGGCTCATCACAACGGTGGCTGCGGCGCCGTCGGAAAGAGGAGAGGAGTTTCCCGGGGTGACAGACCCGCCTAATTTAAACGATGGTTTGAGGTTGGCCATCTGTTCCATGTTGGTCCCACGCCGAATGAGTTCATCTTTTTCAAATGAGACTGTTTTTGACGTCGTTTGTGTCCCTGCCAATGTGTCCACCCGCACCGGAACGGCAACGATTTCGTCGTTAAACTTTCCAGCGTCCTGTGCGGTGGCTGCTTTTTCATGACTCCGCAGGGCGAATTCATCCTGCTCTTTGCGGGCGACATGATATTTTTTTGCGACGTTTTCGGCAGTCAATCCCATGCTAATGTACACTTCCGGCCGGGTGTCGACGACGTGCGGGTTGGCAGAGAATTTATTTCCGGACATTGGCAACATGGACATGGACTCCACGCCGCCCGCCACCAAGCAGTCATTCATGCCGCTGATGATGCTTTGTGCGGCCATGGCAATGGATTGCAGGCCGCTGGAGCAGAAGCGGTTCACCGTTACGCCACCCACCTGGTCCGGGAGTCCGGCCATAAGGGCGCAAATACGAGCGATGTTCAGACCCTGCTCACCTTCGGGCATGGCGCAGCCCATAATCACATCTTCTATTTGCTCATTTTCAATTCCGGCACGTTTTACGGCTTCTTCGATGACCAGCGTGCCCAGGTCATCCGGACGTGTGTTCACCAGCGTGCCTTTTTTACCCCGGCCCACCGGTGTCCGCACCGCACTGACGATAACGGCTTCTCGTTTGCTATTTTTGTTCATGATTTTACCTGCTATTAGTTTGAAAAATCGTTTTTAGAACAGTTTTTAAAACAGGAAGTACGGAAGATTCAAATCATAGAGAAATCCCAATTTCAAAAACCAAATATCAAATAAATTTCAAACGTCATTTACAATTCAGTAATTTGAAATTTGAGCTTTGACATTTGTCATTTTGAAATTAGTTCCTCAGCGGTTTTCTGTTTTTTAACATGTATTCAATCCGCTCCTGCGTTTTTTCCTGACCGCAAAGCTGTAGAAACGCTTCACGTTCCAGTTCCAGAAGGTAATCTTCAGAAACCTCCGCGGCATGGTTCAACGTGCCGCCGGAAAGCACCTTTGCCAGCGTCGTAGCGAGATGCACTTCGTAGTCCGTGATATATTTCGCTTCATGCATGAGATAGACGCCCGTTTTCAAATTTGCAAAAGCCGCATCCCCTAAAACTCTGACCATTCGTTTCTCCGGCGTTTTGTAATTCGGTGCTAATCCCAACACGCGTTGTTTTGCGTCTGCAATGAGGCGATCCTGATTCATGGTAATTTCAGCCTGGTCATTCAAAAATCCCAGAGAACGTGCCTCCAGCGCCGAGGTCGAAACTTTGGCCATGGAAATGAGTTCAAAGGCTTTTCTCACTCCGTCAAATTCATTTGGTCCGGCTCCTGTTGCATCGGTAAACCGAATGAGCATTTCGGTGGTACCGCCACCGGCGGGAATCAAACCGACGCCCGCTTCCACTAAACCCATGTACAATTCAGCGTGTGCCTGCACCGCGTTACTCCATAAACAGAGTTCACAGCCGCCGCCGAGAGTCATGTTGAAAGGCGCGGCAACTACGGGAAATGGACTGTAGCGGAATGTGAGCATCATTTGCTGAAAGGATTGCGTGGCTTTCGCAATGTCATCCCAATTTCCGGAGCGAGCTAATTGCAGCAGCGGGGCAAGAAAGGCGCCGGCGGAAAATTTGTCCTGCTGATTTCCCACCACCAGACCTGCAAAGTCTTTTGCGACGATGTCGCGGGATTCCAGCGCCAACTGTACCGCATCCTCTCCGAGGGTGTTTGCAGGACTATGAAACTCCAGCAGGGCGACGCCATCACCGATGTCCAATAAACTGGCGCCTTTGAGAGAACGAAGGATGTTCTTTTTATCGCGACGGACGTCCTTAAGCATCAAAATGCCTTCCGCACGCGGCGGCGGGGCATCTGCCGGGTAGAAGGTTTTTTCCTTTGCAGATAATTTCGCAGCAAACACCTCAGGAATATCCCAGCCATTTTCCTTAAACACAGCGACGACGTTTTCGAGGCCCAGCGCATCGCACAATTCAAAACTGCCGATTTCCATGCCGTAGCCCCATTTCATGCCGTTGTCGATCTCGAACACTGAATCCGCGACGATGCCGTGCATTTTACCAGCGTAATGCAGCGATGAGTAGGTGGTACGACGCATGAAATCACCGATTTTCCCCGGGAGTTCCAGTAACGCCTTGTAGCGTTGGATGGCGGTTGGTAGCTTTTGAACTGGTTCAAGTTCCGGCAAGTTGACCCTGCCCTTGTCTTCGTATTCAAACGTTTGGAGATTTAAGGTCAGAATTTTGCGTTTGCCTTTTTCATCTTTGGTTTTTTTGTAGAAGCCGTGGCCGGTCTTATCACCCAGCCAGTTGCGCTCCACAAGTTGATCCACAAAAGGCGGCAGCGTAAAATCTTCACCGGTGGCTTTGGACAGGTTCTCGGCCACGTATTTCATGATATCGATGCCGGTAATGTCGTTGGTGCGAAAGATAGCGCTTTTTGGCCGTCCCACGAGTGGCCCCATGAGGGCATCCACTTCCTCGATGCCAAGCCCTAAATCGACAGTCGCCCGAAAAATTTCAACAATACTCTGAGCGGCGATACGATTGGCGATGAAACCGGGGACGTCGTTGGCGACGACCACGCCTTTGCCTAAAACCCGGTCACCAAAGTTGCGCATCTGTTCCACAACATCCGGTGACGTTTCCGGCAGTGGAATCAGTTCAAGGAGATGCAAATAGCGTGGCGGATTGAAAAAATGCGTGCCGAGAAACCGTTTCTTAAATTCGTCAGAACGGCCGTCGGTTTGCATTCGCATGGGAATGCCGCTGGAGTTACTGGAAATGATCGCATCTGCAGCAGCGACTTTTTCGACTCTTTCCCACAAACTGCGTTTAATATCCGGTTTTTCGAGGACGGCTTCCACCACCCAATCCGCTGCGGCGATTTTCGGCAGGTCGTCATCGAAATTGCCGATGGTAATGAGTTTTTGCCGGTCACGGTGCATGAATGCCGCCGGACGCGCTTTGGCCGCTCGTTTAAGTCCGGCTTTCACAATGGCATTGCGGTCGTCGCCATCTGTTGCCGGAATGTCCAGCAGCAGAGTTGGAACACCGGCGTTGGCCAGGTGAGCTGCAATGGTGGCGCCCATGGTGCCGGCGCCAAGCACGGCAGCCCGATTAATCGCTTTTTTCATGTTCGTCTCCTAAGTTTTAAGTTGGTAAAATTTTGCCTGAGAAAATTTGAAAGCTATCCATTATAAAACGCTCTATGTAGATTAGAGTGGATAAAGGAGTACTACGAGGGACCCTTTAGCCACGGATTCACACTGATTTAAGTTCCACGATTACTTTTTCATCGACAAGCAAATCAGCCTCATATTCGCCTACAATAACACCCTTAAACTTTACCTTTAAGGGATGTTCTATTTCTGCAGAATATCCCCGGCGTAACAATTCAACTTGTAGTGCTTTTTGATAGACTTTCTCTAAAAAACTATAACCGAGAATATTGTGCACTTCAAATACTGAACCTATAATTGCCTCTGTTATGTCTTCATATTCTAAACTCATTTTATCCGTGTCTCCGGCAACTGCCGGATGTGAATCCGTGGCTTATTTAAGAAAACTATTTACCCGCTTAAAGCAACATAGAACCCCCAAAAAATCATTCTGGCTTAAGCCATTTCAAATTTGATTTATAAACACTCTCAATGTCTTTGCCGCTCATGTGTGCCACCATAAATCCGCCGTACCAGATTGTTTCCAGTAAATTCACGATGTCCTTTTTTGACAACGACGTGTTGATGTTTTTCGCTTTCAGCGCTTCCTCCACATGCAGATTAAACCGTTCATACAATTGCAAAATTTCAATGTGCTCAATGTTTTCCAGGTTTGGGTAAAGGAGTCTGCGCTCCGCCGGGCTTATGGCAATGCGTTGCGGTTTCTCCCGCAAATCTGCAATGAAGGACAGAACACTAAGCGCCACACCCGGACGTTTTTTATAAATACTGGCGGATTGCAGAAACAGTCGCTCGATGGCCCGGACGCCGGTGAGTGGCTTTTGCAGTTGTTCAACCGAGCGGTGAAAATTCCAGATTTCAAAGTAGTAAAACATGATTTCTTTCTTTTGTGGGAAATAGTTGAAGAGGGTGCCTCTGGAAATTTCTGCCCGGTCGGCGATCTGGTCGACGCTGATTTCCCTGAACGGGCCTGTTCCCATCAAATCCAGCGTGCTCTCTAAAATTCGTAATTTTAGTCTGGCGCTTTTCCGGTCTTTCAGTGGAAATTGTTTATAAGCTGTTTTCAAGTCAGTAAATGGGTTGCGGTATATAAATAAACTATAACATAAAATTAAACTATGGTATAAAATTTAAAACAAAAAGTCAAGTTTTTTATTCCCCGAAAGGAAATATTTAATTGTGCCCGTCGGGTCGCAGGCTGCAATTCGGTCATCTTTAGAACCTTGCGAAGATTTCGAACCTTCGCAAGGTTTGTTTGGATTACAGGGGAACATCAAAAAAATGCTCGTCAGGGAATTGTTACTCGCCCGCCCGGATGAGCGGTGGCGGGGCTGTAAATACCCCATGAGCAGTGAAACTTGATGTTTTTTTTAGAATGTAGGATAAATAAACTTGTGTTCGGTTTTTATAATTTCTATTCTTTAGAAAAGGAGGTGAAGAAGATATGGGAGATAAAGGTAAGAAGGATAAAGATAAGAAAACAAAACAAACAAACATAAAAAAAGAGGCAAAAAGGGTAGCACAAAAGAAAAAACAAGAGAAAGAATAGGTTTATGTTCGTCGGGATTTTGTGGACAAGCAGGACTATTGGCTTTATAGCAGTGCCTGGAATTGTTTTTTGGGCGATGATTCCGTACTGAAGGGTGAGTTGTTGCGTGCGTCAGTTGAGTGGAAACGCAATTCCTTGTTCATTCGTTACGCAAGGGATTTCATGGTAGAAAGACGGAGGGTGTAAATTTCTTGAGAGCTTGTGTCACAAGAGTGTGGCGAGCGTGTTGCATTATATAGCAAACCCCTTGATCTTTTTTTCGGGTTGTCGTATTTTATTTAAGGATCAATAGTGTACATAAAGTATGAAATTATCAATAGAGACTGTAATTACACCTGAAAAGATAATAAATTATTTGCTCATAGCAAAAAAGAGAAATGATAAATCCAAATGGTTGAACGATGCGGGATACACTCAAGAAAATTGGCAAATATTTGAAAATGACTTGCGAACGCAAATACTATCATGTGATGCTGTCCCCACGGCTAAAAATGATTATGGTCAGATGTATGAGATAAGAGGAACATTGTCCGGCCCAAATGGTAAATACTCTTCACGTATGTTCCATTTGGATGAAAGAATATCAGACAGCGGTAACCAAATTCATCACAATTTATCCGGATAAGAGGAGAAGTGAGCGATGAAATTCGAACTATTCAAAGAGGTGGTCTTACTCAAAGATATTTCTGCGAAAGGATTAAAAAAGGGAGATGTGGCAACGATCGTCGAACATCATCCATCTGAAGGTTCGCAAGATGGATATTCTTTAGAGGTTTTTAATGTTCTCGGCGATACCATTTCTGTAGTCACCGTGCCTGAGTCAGATATCGAACCCTTAAATAAAAATGGGATTTTCAACGTTCGTTCTTTAGAGGTTGCATAGTTTTATTGCGCGTCCCGGCTTCATTCCTAACCCGTCCGGCTAAACCGGAGAAACCCTGACGCACCGTTGAGTCAGCGGCCGGAATGATGTTTTGGCGATTGTGCCGTATTGAAGGTTGAGTTGTTACATATTTTAGTTGAGTGGAATTGCAATTCCTTGTTCATTCGTTACGCAAGGAATTTCATGGTAAAAAGAGGGGGAGTGTAAATCCCTTGCGAGTCTGGAAAAGTGGTAACCTTGCGAAGGTTCGAAACCTTCGCAAGGTTTGTTTAGATTACTGAGGAACATCAACAAAAGCTCGTCATGGATTTGTGTGCTCGTCCTTTCGTGTGGGCAGTGCACGAGGCTGAAAATCCCGCACGGGCAGTAAAAAGAATCCCCTCAAAATAACAACACCGCACACGCGGCAGAAGGTCTTTCCTTAAAACCAGCAAACCATGTCGCTTTCCGCTACTTAAACTCCCAATGCCGCTCTAATTTTACAGAAAAGAATGTCCACAACATTTTTGCAGAAATAAACTTGATATTTAAACGCAGGATTTGTTGATTAATACAACCTATTTGTCGTAAATACACTCCGTGAGATGCGTATGAAAAATCATAAATCCGTAGCGCTAACGTTAATTTTTGTTTTTCTCTTTTGCGCGAATTTGCCAGCGCAGGAGCAGCCGTTCACTTTAAAGCAGGAGGCGTCCCGTTACAAGAGAGTGTTTGATCTGCAAAAACGTCAGCAGGAAAATGCAGGATTTTATGCGTACGATGTGTCCTACTATAAAATCGTTCTTAACGTTGATCCGGTTCATAAAATGATACAGGGACGGGTAAACATGACAGCGATGTCGACCGCCGCGACATTGGGACGGATTATGGTTGATTTACACGATAACATGCTGGTGGATTCCGTTTTCGTCGATCAAACCCCGGTTGATTTTACCCGTGCAAATGATCAGCTCACCATTACATTGCCAGCGACGTTGCTACCTTCAGAGCTGTTCCGGGTGCGTGTGGATTATTCGGGTCAGCCGGAAGATGCCGGCGGCTTCGCATCGTTTGTCTTTGCGGAACATAACGGCACGCCGATCATTTCAACGTTGAGCGAGCCGTTTGGGGCATCCACCTGGTGGCCGTGCAAAGATGACCCTGCGGATAAGGCGGATTCGGTGGATGTGCTGGTCACGGTACCGGACAATCTTTATGCGGTCTCCAATGGTCTTCTGCAATCAGAAATCGACCATGCGGACGGCACGAAGACCTTCCACTGGGCCGAACGTTATCCCATTTGCACGTATTTGGTTTCGCTGGCCATCACGAATTACTCCCGCTTTACCGACTATTTTCATTATTCTTCGTCAGATTCGATGCCGGTGACTTATTATGTTTATCCGGAGCATTTAGTCGCAGCGACCGAAGATTTCAACGTCACGACGTCAATTTTAGGCATTTTCTCATCGTTGTTTGGGGAATATCCATTCATAAAAGAAAGATACGGTATGGCCGAATTTACCTGGGGCGGAGCGATGGAGCACCAGACCTGCACCAGTTACGGCAGCGGTTTAATTCGCGGCGACCATCTATATGACTGGGTGATTGCGCATGAAATGTCGCACCAATGGTTCGGTGATCTGGTGACGCTGAAACGCTGGCCGCATATCTGGCTCAACGAGGGATTCGCCACCTACGCCGAGGCGCTCTGGACCGAACAGGCGAAGGGCAAGGACGCTTACCACAATTATGTCGATAATTTCGATCGGGGTTTATTTCCCACCTCTGTTTATGTTGCCGATTCCACCAGTCTTGGGGCGCTGTTCAGTTACACTGTTTATAAAAAGGGCGCCTGGGTGCTGCACATGCTGCGGCATGTCATGGGTGACGCTGCATTTTCCCAGGCCCTGCGAACGTATGCACAAACGTTTCCATATAGCAGCGCCGTTACTGAAGACTTTCAGAATGTCTGTGAGTCAGTTTATGGAAAATCGCTGCGCTGGTTTTTTCAGCAGTGGGTCTATGGATTTTACCGTCCCAGTTATGAATTTGATTGGTCGGTTTCCGGCAGTGGCCAGGCGAGTCTCACGCTAAATCAGGTGCAGACCAATACCGGTTTGTTTAAAATGCCACTGGATGTTAAATTGGCTACCGTCGGTGGCGACACGACCTTTGTGGTCTGGGATAGTTTGGCGACACAGCAATTTGAATTTGTTGTCAATGACCCTGTGAGGAATCTCGTCATTGACCCGGAGAATTGGGTGCTCAAAGAGCTGAATACGTTGCCCACCGGAATCGAGGAGCAAGCAGCCAAATCGTTTGCGCTTTATCAAAACTACCCGAATCCGTTTAATATTGAAACGATTATTCGGTATGATTTACCGGAAGCGGGAGTTGTGAAATTGGAAATTTATAATTTGTTGGGACAGCGTGTGCGCCGGCTGGTCAATGGCGCTCAAACCCGCGGAGAACACCGTGTGAAATGGAACGGCAAAGATGCGTCCGGAAAGGTTGTTTCAAGCGGGGTTTATTTGGTTAAATTAAGCGCGGGGGAGAATAGCATTTTATTGCGCAAGATGCTTTTGCTCAAATAATGAATCAAAAAAATGACAACCTGGACCGTCAATCCCGAAAGTACATTTTAGCCATCAATCCGGGATCCACATCGACAAAAATTGCCCTTTTTGCCGGACAAAAAATGCGTTGGCAGGAATCGCTTGAACATGCTGATGAAGATCTGGAATCATTTTCCGGAATCTGGCAGCAACTGGATTTCCGCAGGCAAGCCATTGAACATTGCTTGCAATGGCGGGCGGTGAATTACGCTGATTTGTTGGCGGTGGTCGGCAGGGGCGGTTTGCTGAAACCGTTGCACGGTGGCACCTATTTAGTGAATGCGCAGATGCTTGCCGATGCTGCGGAGGGGAAAAGAGGTGAGCATGCATCGAATCTCGGCTGTGCGTTAGCGGAAGAAATTGCCCTAAAAGCCGGGGTCCATGCTTTTGTGGTGGATCCGATTTCGGTGGATGAATTTGAACCGTTGGCCAGATATTCCGGTCATCCGCTTATTGAACGCAGCAGTTTGTCACATGCCCTCAATCTGCACGCAGCAGCGCATGCCGCCGCGGAAAAACTGGATGTGGACTATGGCGCGTCAAATTTCATTGTCGCACATTTAGGGGGAGGAATTTCCGTGGCGCCGATTTGTGGCGGGCGCATCGTCGATGTGAACGACGCCTCCAGTGACGGCCCCTTTTCTCCCGAACGAACCGGCGGGTTGCCTTTGCAGGCGTTTATCAAAATTTGTTTTTCCGGTCAATACTCTGAAAGCGAGATGAAAAAGTTCGTTATGGGGAATGGCGGGCTTTCTGCTTATCTGGGAACAAAGAGCGCAAAAGAAATTGAACAGAGAATTGTCGCTGAAGATGAAAAAGCATTTGAGATTTATCAGGCAATGGCGTATCAAATCGCCAAAGAAATCGGTGCCATGGCGACCGTGATGACGGGGAAAGTCAATGCTATTGTCATCACCGGTGGTCTGGCAAAATCAGAAAAGTTGGTAAATTGGATTGAGGAACGGGTGCACTTTATTGCAGACGTCGTCATTTTCCCGGGTGAATTTGAAATGGCCGCTATGAACGAAGGTGTTTTGCGGGTATTGAATGGACTGGAAGAGGTCAAGATCTATCCTTAAAAAGGAGTTGAATGATGATTCATAATTTTCAGGAGTTGCTGGAGACAGCGATTAAGTACGGACCAAAACGTGTGGCGGTGGCTGTTTCTCAGGATGGAGCTGCTCTCTCGGCATTGATCGAAGCAAAGAAGCTGGGTTTGGCTGAAGGGCATTTGTTTGGGAATCGCGAACAAACTCTGAGACTACTTGCGGAATTGGGAGCTGAGACAAAGGATTTTCCAGAGTTACATGACATCCCCGATGACGGACAGGCGGCGCAAGCTGCGGTTTCAGCGGTCAGAAAAGGTGAGGCGGATATCATCATCAAAGGAATGGTGAAAACAGCCACGTTTTTAAAAGTCGTCCTCGATGCCGAAAACGGACTGCGAACCGGCAAGCTGCTCAGCGATGCCTTCATGTTTGAAGATGGAAGGCGCTCCGGCAATCAATTGGTGATGATTACAGACGGTGGAGTAAATCTCAAACCGGATTTAAATCAGAAAGTCGAAATTTTAATAAACGGCGTGAAAGTGGCGCATGCACTGGGAAATGAAAACCCGAAAGTAGCGGTTCTTTCCGCGGTGGAAACCGTAACGCCGGCGTTGCAATCCACAACCGATGCGGCCGTATTGGCAAAAATGAATGAGCGCCGGCAAATCACCGGCTGTACGGTAGAAGGCCCGCTTGCACTGGATAATGCGGTTTCCGAGCACGCAGCGAAACTCAAAAAATTAAACTCTCCGGTGGCTGGATTCGCGGATATTTTAGTGTGCCCCGATATTGAGTCGGCCAACATGCTGGCCAAAGGGACCACCTATTTTGCCGGATTCCGTCTGGCGCACGTCGTCGTCGGCGCCGCGGCGCCCGTACTCATTCCCTCCAGAGCCGACACCGCGGACGCGAAATTACTATCCATCGTACTGGGCGTGATGATGTGTGGCTAAGTATAAATTACCGGTATTGCACCAGTCTCATTTGTACTTCATACCCCACAATTTTCTTGTTCCAAGATTTCTAATTTGAATGAAGGTGCAGAGAAGCTCTGTTTCGACTAACCGCTGTATTCATCCGTAAAAATCTTCAAAACAGTTCGTTTGATTCTATATTTATTAAGATAGTTACAAAAAAATAATACGGTTTCATTTTTTACTTATTTCTTTTTTACTCAGGCAGATCATTATTCAAAGGAAGAAGGCAATGGAAATCCAAAAATCGCTTTCCGCGAAAAAAATGGGGGATTTGTTGCTAATTGTTGGCTTGGTCGTTTGTGGTTTTTTTATCTGGAAATTACCCGGTTGGATATTTGCGTCGTCTACCGAAACACAAATACATGCAATAAATGAGGTGCGCATGACCATGGCTATCGTTTTTATAGGACTTATGTTTACAGGAGGTTTGATTTTGCTACTGCGAAGATTAGCATGGATCGAAAAGTATTTCGCCGCGACAAAGGAGAGTCTGCTGACAGATAGGTTCAGCAAGGCGGTGGAACAGTTAGGTACGTACAAACTTGAAATGCAAATTGGCGGTATTTTTACACTGGAGAGGATCGCTCAGGAATCAGAACAGAATCATTGGATTATCATGGAAGTCCTGACAGCGTATGTTCGTGAAAACGCACAGTGGAATCCAAGCTCAATGCACTCAAAAGGTGAGGTCGATGAAATTAAAGAACCTGCCAAATATTCAAAAGGTGCAACAGACATTCAGGCAGTGATGACAGTGATCGGAAGACGATCCTGGACGGATCAAGAGTTGTTGCAGGGGAAAATCTTGAACCTGCGTAAAACGAATTTGGAATATGTGGACTTGCGCGGAGCTAATTTAAGGTTTGCTAACTTGCGCGGCGTTAATTTAGAAGGTGCCAATTTAATGGATGCAGATTTAACCGGCGCCTTTCTTGGGGAGGCAAATCTCAAAAATACGAACCTTTCCAAAACCAACTTAACAGAAACGATGTTTATCGGTGCAGATCTTTCAGGGACAAATTTGAAGGGCAGTGTCATAGAAAGCACGAGTTTCGCCAAAGCAAATCTGAAAGGGGCACAACTGGTTGAAGCTGTGATCTCGTCTGCAAATTTTACCAGTGCAAATTTGGAAGAAGCAAATTTAGGTGGTGTCGCTCTGAATCAGGCAAACTTGACCAACACACGATTGAAGCACCTTAAATATGATTATGGAACAAATTTCCCAGACTGGCTCACGGAAGAAAAACGAGATGAACTGAGTATGGAATTCAGGCCGGTATAATTAGCATTTTCCTCGACTGGCCTCTTGTGCCCGGTCTATTATCCCGTTTGTAATTGAAGATTCGTAATTCGAAAAGTGCAAAGCTGGCACACGGATGTCACGGATAAACAGGATTGACACGGATTCCACCTCCATAATCTAAAATCGACGTTCGTCATTCTTTGTTCTGAAATTGTTTTCTACTAACAGACCTTTCGGCTCCACTACGTTGCGCTCAAGGTGACAAGAGAGTGGTGAATTCTGTAGCGTAGGCTTCAGCCTGCGAGCGCAAAGACCTTCGTTAAATCCAATTCATAATTAAAAACTCGTAATTCGAAAAGTGCAAAGCTGGCACACGGATGTCACGGATAAACAGGATTGACACGGATTCCACCTCCATAATCTAAAATCGACGTTCGTCATTCTTTGTTCTGAAATTGTTTTCTACTAACAGACCTTTCGGCTCCACTACGTTGCGCTCAAGGTGACAAGAGAGTGGTGAATTCTGTAGCGTAGGCTTCAGCCTGCGAGCGCAAAGACCTTCGTTAAATTCAATTCGTAATTGAAGACTCGTAATTCAAAAATTGTCGCACGAGCACACGGATTTCATGGACCAAAAAAATTTTCACAAATTTTACCTCCGTTCGCCGGACATTCATGAAAATATGTCTCTCCTGAAAAATTCTTGCATTTGTTTTAATTTCCTTCTATTTTAAATTTCACCACAATCAAATTTCATATAACAATAAAAAATCTATTTTCTCGGGAGGAAGCATGAAATCAAAAGGATGCTTAATTGCCTTAGGTGTTGTTGGTGTCATCGCTGTTGCCGGATTTATAGCCATAAGCGTATTTTTAAGTAAAGCCAAAGATGTTGTTGAAGGGATTGCCGAAGGCGCCGGAGTTGCACCGGCAATGGTTGAACATGCAAAATCACTCAATGAAAAATTCCATTTTACACCACCTGACAATGAAATACTTACTGAAAATCAGATCCAAAAATACATTGAGATTAAGGCTGATTTTGCAGACAAAATCATTCCGCATTTACAAACTTTCGAAAAACTTGATGAGAAATCAAAGAAAAGCGGCACGGACTTTTCCGATATCGCGGAAGCGTGGAAAACGCTTGGCAGCATCCACAAAGATTTTCTCAAGTCTCTGGAACGGCACCACATGTCACCGAAAGAATATGGTTATTTAACAAGGGAAATCTACACGTCGTACTTTGCTGCTTTGGCAAAGGAAAACAAGGAACAAATATCTCAGGCCATGGATGACGCCAAAAGTGTTTATAAAAATCAACTGCAGGAGTTCGATAAACAGTTGCAGGATCCCAATTTGTCTGAAGAAATGAAAGCGGCTATCCTCAAAGCAAAAGATCAGTATAAAACATTGATGAGTCAGTCGGAGGAGGCCGTTAGGGGAGCCGAACAGAAAGTGCAGGAATTCCCTGCTGAAAATACTCAACTGTTAAACAAATACCGGGATCAACTGGAAAAGCTCAATACGTTTGGCTATGAATTTTGGGGATTAGCCCTGGCTGAGGCACAATAAAAGAACTGAGCTGATTCTGTGAATATTTTATTAGTTGAACCGTATTTTACCGGTTCCCACAAAGCCTGGGCGCTGGGGTACCAAAAGTACAGCCGGCACCATGTGGAAATTTTGAGCCTTTCGGGCAATTTTTGGAAGTGGCGCATGCACGGTGGCGCAATTTCTCTGGCAAAGGAATTTTTGTCATGTGAGATGCAGCCGGAAGTTCTTGTGGCGTCAGATATGTTGGACTTAACCACGTTTTTGGCATTAACCAGACATAAAACCGCCAGGCTTCCCACGGCCGTTTACTTTCACGAAAATCAACTCACGTACCCGTGGTCACCGATGGACCGGGATGTTGTTCAGAACCGGGATCATCATTATGGATTTATTAACTATGTGACGGCATTAGCAGCAGATGTTGTCTTGTTTAACTCGCAATACCACCAGGATAGTTTTAACACAGAGCTCAAACGTTTCCTGATGCATTTCCCGGACAATCGCAGCACGGAGAATGTTGAAATCATTGCGGGCAAAAGTCTTATCTTGCCGTTGGGACTCGATCTGTCCCGTTTTGATGAACACAAACCGGTACAGCGCTATTCGGGAAAACCGCTGATTCTCTGGAATCACCGATGGGAGTTCGATAAAAATCCGGAGGAATTTTTTAAGGCGTTATTTGTTTTAGCAGAGAAAGGGTTGGAATTTCAGGTCGCTGTGCTCGGGGAATGTTTCAGTCAGCAACCGCAGGCTTTTACATTGGCAAAAGACGTTCTGGGAAACCGCATGGTGCAGTTTGGTTTTGTTGACAATTTGCAAGACTATGCCGCCTGGCTCTGGCACGCAGATATTTTGCCGGTGACGTCCCACCAGGATTTTTTTGGTGCCAGCATTGTGGAAGCGATTTACTGTGACTGTCTGCCGTTGCTGCCAAAGCGGCTGGCTTATCCGAATTTGATTCCGCAGAAATTTCACGACAAGGTGTTTTATGAAGATTTTGATGATTTGGTCATCCGTCTTGAGAAGGCAATCGGTAACGCCGGCCGGGCGCACAGCTTGAATTTGCGGGAAACGATCTGCATGTATGACTGGAAGGAAATCGTGTGTCAATACGATGACCTCCTGGAAAACCTGCACCGTTCAACTCACATGGACAATTTATGACATAACTATTTACTTAGTTGGAGATATGAATCATGATTTCAAGCAACAAAATAGAAGTAAACATGGTGGCTGTCTGTTTTCTCCTGATGCTTTCACAGGTTGTTTTTGGTCAGGCGCTGGAAGATAATTTGCGTTCACCACAGGAGCCCATCGCAACGTTTTCTATCGTCGCCCGGGATTCTGCTGCCGGTGAAGTGGGAGTTGCAGTGGCTTCCCGTTTTTTTACGGTAGGAAACGTGGTGCCTTGGGCAAAAGCCGGCGTTGGTGCGATCGCCACGCAGTCATTTGCCAATACCACATTTGGCTGGCGGGGATTGGATTTATTAGAGAAAGGGTTAACGCCGGAAGAAACCATGCGTGTTTTACTGCGAACGGATGACGCTCCCAACAAACGACAGGTGGGAATTGTTGCAGCGGACGGCAAATCTGCGACTTATACGGGAGAGGGATGTGTGTCATGGGCCGGTGGAAGATATGGACGTAATTATGCTGTACAGGGAAATATTTTAGCCGGTGAAGCCGTTGTGACTGCTCTGGAGAAAACCTTTCTGGAAACAAAAGGAACTCTGGCGGAGCGTATGTATGCCGCGCTTCTTGCCGGCAATGCTGAAGGCGGCGATTCCCGCGGCAAACAGTCTGCAGCCCTGCTGGTTGTAAAAGAGGGCGCCGGATATGGCGGTTACACAGACCGGGCGATTGATATTCGCGTTGACGATCACAAAGAACCGTTCAAAGAGTTGGGACGACTTTTGACGTTAGCTCAAATTAATTATGCCTGGAATCAAGGCTGGACACTTTTCACGCAGCACAAACCTCAGGAAGCGCTTGAACATCAGGAAAGAGCCGCTCGATTGGCTCCCAATAATGCAGAAGTTTTTTACGACCTGGCGGTCATTCGACTGGCTGCCGGGAAACCACAGGCGTCTCTGCAGGCGTTGAAGAAAGCTTTGTCGCTGAATTCTAAATTAAAAAAACAGGCGAGTCTGGATGCGGATTTATCCGCGCTGCATGCTAACGCAGACTTTAAAAAACTCATTGAAAAATAATGAACGATTTGTGATAAAGTCACAGTAACCCGGCCTATCCTTTATTATATTTACACATGAGTCATCGGTTAAAAAAACTAGTTTTATCAATAAATAATTATGTACTTAAACCGGGAGGTAAATTATGAGTGCAAATGTCGGTTCTGCGGATAAAATTATTCGTTTCATCATTGCCATCGCACTGTTCAGTTTGTTTTTTCTGTTAGAAGGTAATTTACGTTACCTCGCTTTAATCGGATTCATTCCGCTGGTGACCGCTCTTATGAATTGGTGTCCGTTATATGCCTTGTTTGGCATCAGAACCTGCCCAATGAAAAGTACGGAAAGCTAAAATTCATCTCAAATACTTATTTTGGTAAGGACGAGGCGTTTGCTTCGTCCTTTTTTTTGTACTGCGTGAATGAATTTAATGCTTTTTGGGGAAGCACGCATTCGTTTAAATTGTTCATAGTGATAAATGATAGTCTCGGCAAAGCAACGCTTGATTTTTTCTTAGTGAAAATGTATATTCTTCTAATATTTCAATAAATGGTCATTTCAATTATCTCGATAAAATGTTGCAAGGAGTTTTTATGGCGGATGCAAAAAAAAATGGTGCGGCAGAGCAGGAACTCATGGAGAAAATCCGTAACGGTTTCATGGTGGAGTCTAGAGAAGACATGACGCCCGGATATAAAAAAGCGTTAATCACACAACTCACGGTGCAGGGAGATACAGAACTCATGAGTGCTCCGGCTTATTATCTGGCGTCAAAAGACGCACCGACCATCAACAGCCGTATTGCCGTGACTGCCATCATTCACGATGAATTGGGTCACGCCAACATCGCATATCGCATCATGGAAGACTTAGGCGTGGATAAGCATTGGCTGGTGTACGGACGCCAACCGCATGAGTTTAAACACCCGTACGGATTTGATCAACCGCTGGAGAATTGGGCGGAAATGGTGGTCGCAAACGGTTTTTTTGACAGGGCCGGTATTACGCTGCTTGGGGATGTTCTCGAAAATACCAGTTACGGACCGTTGCGCCGGGCGTTGGTGAAAGTCGACCGCGAAGAGGTTTTGCATCTTCGGCATGGCGAATCCTGGATGCGGCGGCTGGCGAAAGCCGGCGGAGAAGCGAAAGAACTGTTACAGCAGGCGGTTGATTGGATGTTCCCCATGACGTTGGAATGGTTTGGTCTGCCCGATGAATTAAAACGCCACAGTGGGCAGTTGGATTATAAATTAAAAGGGAAGACCAATGATCAGCTTCGCCAAACCTGGATGTCCGCGACGGTACCACTATGTGAAAGCATTGGCATTAAAGTCCCGGCGCATTTCGATGACACAAAAAATGAATATAAACTCGACTACCCGTTTCCCTGCCACTATGACGCGGCAGCTAAAAAGTGGTTTTTTGATCAGCCACTGACCTGGGATGAAGTATTCGTCCGCTGGCAGGGCCGCGGCCCCATGAACGTCCGCTATGTGGAAATGGTGCAAGGCGATGCCGACAGTTTCCTTGGAGGAAAACAGTGGTAAAGAATCCGCAGGTATGGGATGCGCTAAATGCGGTACAGGACCCGGAATTTCCACTGAGTATCGTCGATTTAGGAATGGTGTACGGTGTTCAGGTGAATGGCGGTGCTGTCAAAATCGATCTTACATTTACATCCATCGGTTGTCCAGCGATTGAAATGATCATTTCGGATATAAAAGAAGCAGTAAACAAGATTAAAGGTGTTTCCTCTGCAGATGTGGAAATTGTCTGGAGCCCGCCGTGGACGAAAGACAAGATTACTGAAAAAGGAAAGCAGATTTTACAGTGTTATGGCGTGAGTTGAGTGAATAGGGAATAGGG
>CAYVXE010000006.1:37576-52414 GCA_964455375.1 uncultured Calditrichaceae bacterium | reverse complement strand
AAGGAAAGCAGATTTTACAGTGTTATGGCGTGAGTTGAGTGAATAGGGAATAGGGGAATGAGGTGTAATTAAAAAAAATATTTTGTAGAATGAGGAAAGCAATGCGCCACGATGAGGTGTATGAAGTATTTGCCCGAAAGACACACAAAGATGAGCTTAAGCACATCGGTAGTGTCAACGCTGCTGACGATGATTTAGCGAAGGTCTACGCCTGGACCATGTACGATGAGGAGAAATGGGTGGAAATGTGCGTGGTGCCGCGGAAAGCGGTCATTCAGGTAACGCATGACTGTAAAGTGCCTGTTTGGGGGAACTAAAATGTAGGTATACGGGAATAAGGGTAAGATGGGGTGTTTTTACCACCGCAGGCTAAAGCCTACGCTTACAGGACACTCACTCCTCTCTTGTCACCTTGAGCGGAACGTAGCGGAGCCAAAAGGTCTGACGCAAGCATCGAGCAGATTTCTCATCAGGCGTTCGCCTGTCTTGAAAAGGCAAGTTTGACGCACAAGGGCAGGTATCGGACAGAGGAGCAATCTGACTTCGTAGAAGTCACAAAGAATACAAGGGAAACGAATTGTTGAAAAAAGATGAAATTTCGAGTGTTTCGCATTTTTCTGCGTAATATTCATGAACATATAAGAAGGAGATTTTAAGATGGACGAAAATCATAAAAAAACAGCTTTGCGAATGATTCCTTATGGTTTGTATGTCATGACCGGAGAGTCGCCGTCCGGGGACATCGCTGCCGCGACGGTGAATTGGGTTACACAAACAGCTTTCAGTCCTCCGTTAATTGTCGTCGGTGTAAAGGTTGATTCCGGCATTCATCAGGTTGTAAAGCAGGCCGGGTGTTTTGCCCTGAATATTCTCGGTAAAAGTCAGCAGGGTGCGGCGTATGCATTTTTTAAACCGGTTGAGCGCGACGGTAACGCCATCAACGGAGAAACCTTTCACAAGGGTTCCACAGGCTCTCCCATTTTGGACAGTGTGCCGGCTTATGTGGAGTGCAAGCTCATCGACACAGTTGAGAAAGGGGACCACTCTATTTTTGTGGGCGAAGTGGTAGACGCCGGTGTTTCAGAGGAACCGACAGGGCGGCCTGATGATGTGACGCTCACGTTAAAAGACCTCGGCGACAAAGTTTTTTACGGCGGCTGATTTGTTGGATGCTAACTCATAAGAAGGTAAAATTTTATGGTGCAGGAAACGATTTTTGAATCCACTGACGGCATGAATGACGTTTGCAAAGAGGGCCTGCGGAATCTCTTGCTGGCATGCGCAGACACAAAATTGCTTTTAGGTTACCACTATGGTGAATGGACCTTCGGTCCGCCGGAAATTGAAGCTGCCGTTGCTTGTTGTTCCCTCTGTCAGGGGGAGTTGGGGCATGTACGATTGCTGCACGGTCTTTTACATACGCATTATGGCGACAATCCCACGAAGCTGGTGGAAGAACGGAATGCCGAAACATTTGCCAATATTTCTTTCCTGGATAATGAAATAAAAGACTGGGCGGAATTTGTTGCGGCGAATTATCTGGTTGATCTGGCCGTCACCTCGGTTCTGATTTCCATGCAAAACTCGTCTTTTAAACCGTTGCACATGAGTCTTGAAAAAATGATCGATGAGGAACGCTACCACATTCACCATGGACAAGGTTGGTTTCGGACGCTGGCACAGAAAAATGCTGATACTCGCGCCGTTATGGAACGCAGCGCTAAAAACGCATTAGAATCTATCGTCGAGTGGTTTGGACCGGTGGATGAGGATGAAGACCGGACGTTGGTGGAAGCCGGCATTAAAACGCAGCCAAACGCTGAAATTTTGCAAAATTTCTTAAACAGTCTGGGGGGACTGTCTGAAAAACTGCATCTGAATCCTGAGATGACAAGAGCAGAAGATGGACATTGGCTTTTCAACCGTGAGGTTAAGTGGCAAGGTTGGAATCCAAAGACCAGAAGAGTTCGAAAAAGCGCCCCTGATGAACAGATTCTTTATCATTTAAAAGGCAGTAAAAACAACGTTTTTAAACTGAACTAACTGGCTAAAATGGAATTTAGGTTAAGTATTTTTCTCATTCCCATACCTTAAAGCTCTATGACGATGAACCTCACAAAATGTCCCTTCTGCGGCTCAGAAAATACCAGAAAGGTTTCTGACTTTGCCACAGCCTTGATGGTGCGGTCGCACTACTGCAAGGACTGCAATACCTATTTTGAGTGCATCAAATGGGGAGAGTCGAACCCGGATTTTGATTTACCGGATTTTTTGCGTAGAAAATCTGAATAGATTAGCCGCTAACATTTCTTCCTGGATTGTAAATGACATGTCGCCTTCCTTATTGCTTTTAGTTATTCTAACGAACGCGCTAAAAAGCAAAACCAAAATAGTCGATTTTCAAAGTTCTATCGTCAAACTCTACGATTATGTACACAATTTTGTAACATTTTTGGGGGGAAATTATTTGCATTTTATTGGTGCAATTCGTATAATAAAATTTATACGACTAACAAATTACTGAGTATCTCTCCCTGGACATTCTTTATAATCTGGTTGAACGTGCGTTTTTATCTCTTAATTTTCTTCGGTTTATCTGTTTATTGTTCCTGCGCTTCTTCAAAGTCTGAACCGCCTGCCATGAACATCCCATCTTACAGGATTCTAGCAAAACAAAGATACGAATCCAATATCCACTATGATTTCAATCCAGCAAAAACTGTTGTACTGTGCATAAAGCAGGCCAAATCCTCTGCAAAACATGTGTACCCGCCTTTGGCATTTTTTGTTTATGATCTGAAAAATTCCAAGATACTTTTCGAAGATGCATTGCGCAATGGTGAGGTGAAATGGGTGAATAACAACCAAATTGCCGTTCATACCATCCCTGGAATTGTACAGGTGGATGAAAAGGGCGGTGCGGGAAGCGGTTATATTTATGATATAAAATCCGCTAAGAAAATCAAAAAAACTGCGGCTGAATTAAAATAGAGACACACCATAAATAATAAATTATCTAATCACAAACTAACAAAAAGGAGACGGAAGGCATGAAGTTAAATGCTAATGTGAAAGGATTTCTCGGATTGGCGCTGATGCTCATTTTTTTTAGCGTTCTCAGCCACAATTCCCTGAAATCGCCGTATGACACGGCTTTGAATATCATTTCAACATCAAAAAAAGCTTGTTCCGGAAAATGTTGTACGTTCGATAGGGATTCTTCATCCATGTCGGTGAAGAAAGGCAACGTAAAGGATGTGGACAAAGAAGATTCCCCCGAACTGTTTATGCAATGGCAGCGGGACATCCGCACTCGCGCCGGAGAGACTGCCCCGGCTTACAAACTCAATTACAAAGTGGACGAATTGCTCAAGGCCCGAGGCATGAAATCTACTCGTGAGTTGAGTTTGGCAAAAAAAGGAACGAACCGACTTGCAGGCGCACTTTTAAACTGGGTGTCTCGAGGTCCGGGTAACGTGTCCGGGCGCACGCGGGCGATAATTGTGGACCCTGATGATGCCACGAACAACACCTGGTACGCCGGTTCGGTTGGCGGCGGCGTCTGGAAGACCACCAACGCCGGGTTAAGCTGGACCAGCCTCACAGATGATTTACCAAACCTCGCCACCAGCACCATGGCGATGGCTGCATCCAACCACAACGTCATTTATGTCGGTACGGGGGAAGGTTTTGGCAATGTGGATCAAATCCACGGCAGCGGCATCTGGAAGACCACTGACCGCGGCGCCACCTGGCAACAGTTGGCCAGTACTGCAAATTTTGACTTTCAAAACGTCACCCGCATTATTGTGGACCCGGCAAATGAAAATATCGTTCTGGCTTCCACAAGTGTGGGTTTTCAGCGTGTATCGTCCACCTCCGGGATTCAACGTTCCACCGACGGCGGCGCTACCTGGACGAAAGTTTTCGATTCCGGCAACTCCAGTGTGGAACACATTGTTGCCACACCCGGAAATTTCAGCGTTCAGTATGCGACAGTGAACGGCATGGGAGTTGTAAAATCCACCGATGGCGGGGTCACGTGGGCGAACTCTTCCAACGGCATCGGTATTGTGGGACGCATGGAAATCACCGTTTCTCCGGCAAATCCGAACAAGGTATTTCTCTCATCCCAGGGCGGCGACGCCGGTTCCATTCTGTATGTGTCTGAAGATGCCGGCGCCAATTGGGTGGCCGGGGATGATAAATCAGGAAATCAGGACTGGCTGGGCGGCCAAGGGTGGTACGACAACACCATTGCCGCACACCCTTATGACCAGAATGCCGTGTTTGTCGGCGGCATCAACCTCTGGCGGTTGGACCTGGGCACCGGAACCGATACCACCGGATTTCAGGTGACGGGTATCGATTTCGAAAATACCGCTTCTTTTCTGTCATTAGTAAACTTTGGCGGCGCTTTGGGCGGTGGCGGTATTGATTTTGGAACCGCGAGCAGCGCAGATTTTGCCACCATCGAAATACGCTTCGGACCGGGAAAATCACAAAAAGCGCATCGATTTTTAGTGCCGACAGGGGCCACCACCGGTGTGCCGGCAAACCAATATACCTATCAGGATTATGTGGACGTGCCGTTTGAAGTCTGGGATACAGACCACAACCAGCAGTTGATGTTTTCTTTCAGAGACCAGACGCGGAATGGCCAATGGGAACTTGGGCCATTTAATACGGAAACGACCCGCGAATACATGTTTGTGCATGCCGTACCGTATGATGCGGTTAATCCCAATCCGAATATAGCGCAGACCGGCGGGCATGAGTTTAAACAGCTTTATTTTATCTGGCCGGTATTGGCAGCCGGCGGTGCATTTGACCCGAATAACCTGCCGGATGCCACTTTGCGTATTAAATGGGGTCAACTAATTACTAAGGAGGTCTTCACAACCAACGTCACGGATGGTTACGGACAGTTCGGCGGTACCACAAAAGGCGTGCATGTGGATCAGCACAATATCGTTTTGGTACCCACAGACCCGGCGACGCAAAGTTTTCGCCTCATCAATGCCAATGACGGCGGTATTTCCAAATCCGACGATGGCGGCACTACGTTCAGCCAGATTAAGAGCGGATTTGTAACCACGCAATTTTACGGGGTGGATAAAATGAACGGCGCCGACCGCTATATCGGCGGCACGCAGGATAACGGCAGTTGGGTGTCACCGGTGAATCCGTCGGCCACGACCGGTTGGGTTGACGCGCCCAGCGGCGATGGTTTCGAAGCGGTCTGGCATTATGGCGATGCGAATAAAATGCTGGAATCGTCGCAGTTTAATAACATTTTTCGTTCCACAGATGGTGGCAGTACCTGGGAAGCTGTGGCAAGTGCAAACGGTTTGTCTGACCAGGGTTCAGGCAGCGCGCCGTTTTTTACCAAAATTGCCAAGTCCAAACAGAATCCGGATTTGGTCTTTGCGCTTGGCAGCTCCGGAGTCTGGCGTTCGGATGATTTCGCCTCCAGTTGGCAATTGATTCCCATACCGTCCGGTTTTATCGGTACCAGCAGTTCTTCACAGATTAAAATTTCCTTAGCCGATCCGCAGATTGTTTGGCAGGGAGCTGCAATGTTGGATAGCAGCCCGCTGTTTGTTTCGCACGATGGCGGGTTGAGTTTTGACTCAACGAATGTTTTCCCGGATGTCTCCCTTGGGCGCATTTCCGGTTTGGAAACGCATCCGACACTGCTGAATACGGCCTTCGCGCTGTTCTCTTTTGCACAAGCGCCGAAAATTCTGCGCACGGATAATTTAGGCCAGACCTGGACCGACATTTCCGGTTTCGGCACAAATAGTACCAGCAGTAACGGTTTTCCGGATGTAGCAGTTTACAGTCTGCTGGTCATGCCATTCGACACCAACATCCTCTGGGCGGGTACGGAAATCGGTATTTTTGAGTCCACGGATGGCGGCGCCAACTGGGCTTTTGCGGATAACGGTTTACCGGCGGTCGCGGTGTACGAAATGGTCATCGTCAATAACGAAGTGGTGGTGGCGACACACGGTCTCGGCGTCTGGTCTGTTGAGCTGCCGCAGTTGGCCGGGTATAAACCCCCGGCGGTGACCTTAGCGCCGGAATTGGTAAAAGCCGGTGGCGGTGCAGCCGGGTTAATTCAGGTGCAATTGAATTTGCTTTCGGATTATGATTCCACGGCTGTATTTGTGGGTAATGTCAATACATTCAGTATTGGCGCAACGGCCGCCAATACTGACACGACGCTGGAATTTAACATCGATCCGGCGACGAAAACCGTTTCCGTGCACGTGGCGTCTTTTAAGGACGGCAAGAGTTTTATGACACGGAGCCAAGAGATAGATGTTTTTCCCCTGTTAGCGACACTCGATGGGTACACCAATGATTTCAACGGCAGTGTGGCTGATCTTAACCTCGTCGGCTTTTCGAAGAAATTCATCTTTGGTTTTCCGAGTACGGCGTTGCATTCAACCCATAATTACCCGGATGATACGGAGCTCACCGCCTTGCTGCTGCACCCAATCACAGTGGCTGCAACTGCAACCAATGCAACTCTGAGCTACGAGGATATCGCCATCGTTGAACCTGGCGAAGTCAATAGTGTTTTCGGTCAACAAGGGTTTTATGATTTTGTCGTCGTTGAAGCCTCCAAAGACAACGGTTCCACTTGGCTGCCTTTAGCGGATGGCTACGATGCCCGCGCAAATGCTGCCTGGCTTACCGCGTGGAATAGCCAATCTGTGGGAACCTCGGACATGTTCGTAACCCACGACATTAACCTGTTGGACGCGTTTGCCCCCGGCGATGAAATTATCGTTCGCTTTCGGCTTTTTGCCGATCCGGCAACCAACGGGTGGGGTTGGGCGATCGACAATTTGTCCATTCAGCCGAATCTGACGTCTGTAGCGACGAAAGAATCTCTACCAAAGACATTTGCACTTCTGCCGAATTACCCAAATCCGTTTAACCCGACAACGCAAATTAATTATGCGTTGCCGCGGGCCACAAACGTTAAATTGTTTATTTATAACGTTATTGGCCAGAGAGTTCGGACGCTGGTCGATGCAGAGAAACAGACGGCAGGACTTCACAGTGTGCAGTGGGACGGCACAGATGAGTTTGGCAAAGCAGTTTCCAGCGGGGTTTATTTTTACCGTATCGAAGCCGGAGAGACATCATCCGCTAACGGTAAACGATTTGTCGAGTCTCATAAGATGATGCTGTTGAAGTAAAAAATGGTCCTCCCTGCGGAAGCGGGAATCCACATTCCTTAACCCTGGCAGAGTTTCAAACTTTGTCAGGGTTTCTTGTTTTCTTTACACATTTCAGGAAGAAACCGCGGAGAATTTTCCTTGCATTTTTACCTCATTTTACGTAATGTTTAAACGTTTTGAAAAGAACAAAAGCATATTCGTTGAAAGATTTCTTCATTTCGCAGGTCACATTAAAAGCTGTTTATTGGTCAAAACATTATTGAAATCCTTCTTAATTTAAAACATAGGTGAATTCCTGGAGGTTTGATGTATTCCGAACAAAAATCAATGGAAACGAAGATCGAATCCGGTGGTGACCGGGAGGAACCGTTTTATCACACGAACAAAACCGAGTGGCTCATCACCCCGGATGGAAAGCCGAGAGGATATATTCAGCCGCAGTTGTTGCGGGAAGTCTGGTTTCACACCGGAACAATTTGTAATTTGGAATGCTCTTTTTGTTTGGAGGGATCGAAACCGGGGGATAATCGCATTGAATCGCTTCGGTTGTCAGATGCAAAACCGTTTATTGATGAAGCTTTGAATTTCGACGTTAAGCAGTTTTGTTTTACCGGCGGAGAACCGTTTGTCATTGCTGATATTATCAACATATTGGATTATGCACTGCAGCTACGGCCGTGTCTGGTTTTGACCAATGGTACCGACCCGCTGCAAAAACGCATCTCGGACATTTTGCCCTTGCAGAAGCAGAAGAACCAGTTGCATTTTCGCATCAGTTTAGATTATCCTGATGCGGAGAAACACGATATTGAGCGTGGAAGCGGTAATTTTCATAAAGCGCTGCAGTCCATGGCTCTTTTGCATGAACACGGATTTGGTGTGTCGATTGCCAGACGCAGCGAGTGCGGAGAGAATAAGGCGCAGGTGCATCAAGCGTATAAATCACACTTTATGAATACCGGGTTACCGACCGGATTAAATATCGTAACCTTCCCGGAACTTTTCACACCGGGCGCCGCGGTGGCAACGCCTCACATAACTGAAAACTGTATGACCACGTACAAAGATAAAAGCAGCCGGGAATCTTTTATGTGCAATTACAGTAAAATGGTGCTGAAAAAAAATGGTAAAATGGCGGTCTATCCCTGTACCCTGGTCGATGATGATTATGATTATGCGCTTGGTTCAACCCTGGCGGAAGCTATGAAGTACAGGGTCATGCTCAAGCACCAACGATGCTATGCTTGTTTCAGCGAAGGCGCGTCGTGCAGTGAATTTCATTGAGCAATCCTGTATAAGTCCTGACGCGATGAACCGTAAAATTTTTTGTCGTTAAAAAGTATCCTCGCTTTCTTCCTGTTTTTCTCTGTAAGTAAAGTAATTTCCTGCTTCCACCTGAGCGGAGTCGAAGGCTGTAACCCCTTGATTTTATATCGTGCTATGCCTACGCTCTGTGAATTCGAGATAAAATTTTTGGCGGCTCCAGGCTTTGCAAGACTCAGCTAAACCGTTTCATCATTCCACCAATTTCCCTTGCATTTTCTGTTGAATCTTCTTAATTTTGTTTTCATTAAATGAGCTATCGCTGAAACAGGAGATGCGTGCATGTCTGAAAAAACAGTACAACCAAAAGATAATGTTAAGTTAGATGTAGAAACTATTTTGTTAACCACAGAAGGCCGTCATTTTATTAAGCAAATTCAAAGTGTCAGCCGGATTCTTTTAATAAGTCATTCAGAAGTTACCTTTAAAGGGGAAGAGATAGCGAAATTAGGGTATGTGGGAGACTGTAAGAGTGTGCGGCTTTTCAAATGTCCTGACGGATATTTTTTGTTCTGCAATAAAGCCATGTCAATGAATAACTGGTCAGCCGCAGATACCTCTTTGAATAATTTGCTTAATAAAGTTTATGATCCACAGATTAAAGAAAAAGTAGCCATGGCATTAGATCCAGCAACAGTACCTGCCTAACGGCGGGTTGTGGTCTGTAATATTAAGGAGTTTCAGTATGACGGAAATAATTCGTTCCATCGAAATTGATGCACCCATAGCAGATGTTTGGGCTTATGTTCATCCTGCGAACTGGGAAAAAATATTTTACTTTGTGCAAAATGTGAATGGCTATACCGACGGAAAAGCAGGCGTCGGCACAAAGGCCACAGTGATCGCCGGTGGCAGTCATTCCACAGAAGTAAAATATCAGGTTAAAATAACCGAGTTCGTCGAGAAAGAAAAGATCGTCTATAAACGGTATGGCGGGCCATTGAATGGAGAAGGCATCATCCAACTGAAACCTCTCAATGAAGGGACGTTGATGCGGCGGAAAGGGATTTATACGGATGACCTTACGGAAGAAATTATTCATGCCCTCAGTGAAGGTATGGAAAAGGATAATTTGCGCATTAAGCGGATTATCGAGGGAACGGAAAAACCATTGTAAGACCGGTCTTGCCGGTTTGCAATGTCTCTTCTTTTTTAAATCCTGCCCGGAATTTTTGTATATAATCAACAATTCATTAAGAAATTGGTGTGTTGTACATGATTTTAATGAGTGATTGACCAGCAAGACAAAAATGGTCAAGTTGCTGGTCAGGCATGAATTAAGTTAGAAAGCGGGGAAGCTGATTGTACATTTTAAGGATTTGCAGTTTGAGTAAGTGGACAAAATATGCTCATTTTGTCCAGTTTCACATTTCTCAACAAGCGCGCAAAAAGTACGCATTTGATGAGCACCTGTTTTCGTCATCCGGGAATGTGGTGTTTGCAAATTTTCACGCCGCACGCCTGTTTGCTGAAAAAATGAATGCCGGCCGTGATCTCACGAGTCATCCTGAGCGCGCGGTGCAGGCCAGCCAAATAAACGCGCTGGGTCTCATTGACGAATTACTTCACAAAGCGGTTGCACTTTATCGGCAGCAAGTGAATCCTCTAGTCTTTAAATCGGCTCTGGATCATCTTACGGCAGATTTCGGCACACGAAAAGTGGACATTGTCCTGCAAAAGTTTGTGGAAGAATTTCCGCCTCTGGAAGTTTATAAAGGGAAAATGACTCCGGAAAATTATCTGAAAGGTTCAACCGGTGGCACATCCAACCGTTTGATTACCCTGGAAGAAATGCTGATGCTCTGGCTGGCAAACATGAACCCGGCGTTTCAGCCTTTTCAGGAATTATTTGATGATACGGTTCTCAGGGAAAAAACCATTTATCAAAGTACCATGGCCAGCCTGGCTGTTTTTTTTAAGAAAGAACCGGGATTTGGCCCGGGGAAATTGGATTTATTGACCTTGCTCCGGCAGCCGGCTTTGGCGAATCCGCATTCATTGGCAGCACAATTGCGTTTTATCAGTGAAATGTGGGGGATGTTTCTGGGTGATTTTTTGTTGCGGTTGTTGAGCAGTCTGGATTTTATCAAGGAAGAAGTGAAGCCTGTTTTCTTCGGACCTGCGCCCACAGAAGTGGCTGAGTTTGGTGATGTGGAATTTGAACCGGAACAATTCAGCGCCGATTTACACTGGATGCCTCGTCTGGTCTTAATCGCTAAGAGCGCGCTTGTGTGGATGGAGCAGTTATCGAAGAAGTACAACCGTTCCATCACACACTTAAATGAAATCCCTGATGAGGAGTTGAATCAATTGGCTGCGTGGGGATTTACGGGTTTGTGGCTCATCGGTGTGTGGCAGCGCAGTGAAGCCTCCAGACGCATAAAGCAAATGTGCGGTAATCCTGAAGCGGAATCATCGGCTTACTCGCTGTTCGATTATGAAATTGCTGCGGAAGTTGGCGGTTCTGACGCGTTGCAGAATCTGAAAACCCGGTGTCGGCAGCACGGTATACGCCTGACGTGTGACATGGTTCCGAATCACACGGGCATTGATTCAAAGTGGATTCGCGAGCACCCCGATTGGTTCATCTCACTACCTTACAGTCCATTTCCCGGCTATTCGTTTAACGGGCCGAATCTCTCCGGGGATCAGCGTTATGGGGTTTTTATCGAGGATAAATATTACAATCGCTCCGATGCCGCGGTCGTGTTTAAACGTGAAGACTACTGGAGCGGAGATGTTCGTTACATTTATCACGGAAATGACGGGACGAACATGCCGTGGAACGATACGGCACAGCTCAATTATCTGATGCCTGAAGTCCGTGAGGCCGTGATTCAAAAGATTTTGCATGTGGCCCGCATGTTTCCGGTGATTCGTTTTGATGCCGCCATGACGCTGGCCAAACGGCATTTTCAGCGCCTGTGGTTTCCGGAACCCGGAAGCGGTGGAGACATTCCATCCCGTGCCGAGCATGGTTTGACGAAAAAGGAATTTAATGCCCGCATTCCGGTGGAATTCTGGCGTGAAGTGGTTGACCGGGTTGCACAGGAAGTCCCGGACACACTTCTGCTCGCTGAAGCCTTCTGGCTTATGGAAGGGTATTTCGTGCGCACTCTCGGCATGCATCGGGTTTACAATTCTGCATTTATGAACATGCTCAAAAACGAGGAAAATGAAAAGTACCGTCAGACCGTCATCAATACGATTCAGTTCAACCCTGAAATTTTGAAGCGCTACGTTAACTTCTTAAACAATCCCGATGAAGACACCGCCATCGTGCAGTTTGGGGATGGGGATAAATATTTCGGCGCCTGTCTGATGTTGGTAACCATGCCGGGTCTCCCCATGTTTGGGCACGGGCAAATTGAAGGGTTTCATGAGAAATACGGCATGGAGTACAGACGAGCCTACTGGGATGAACAGGTTAACGACGGGTTGGTGCAACGTCACGAGTGGGAGATTTTTCCCCTCTTGAAAAAACGTTATCTGTTTGCCGAGGTGGAAAATTTTCTTTTTTATGATTTTGTTACGCCTCAAGGTCATGTGAATCACAACATTTTTGTCTTTTCCAACCGTTTTGCAGACGAACGTGCCCTGGTTGTTTACAATAATAAATTCGACCCTGCCACTGGCTGGGTAAGGACATCTGTTCCATTTCGTCAGAAAACGAATGAACATGATGACCCCATTCTTCTGCATAAACAGATAAGCGAAGGTCTTGCTTTACCGGCAGACGAAAGCGCATTTTGTGTGTTCAAAGATGTCGTCTCCGGTTTGGAATACATCCGCAGTTGCAAAGATATTTCCGAACGGGGATTTTACTTTGAATTGAATGCGTATGACCGCCACGTCTTCATCGACTTTCAGGTGATTCTCGATGATGGTTTCCATCATTATGCACAGATTCACCACTATTTAGCCGGCAGCGGTGTTAGAAGTGTGCATGCGGAGGTGCAGGAACTTTCACTGAGACATTTACTTGAACCGTTAGACGGTATGCTCAACCGCCAATTTTTCGAATTGTTTTATGCAGAGGTGGTAAGTAAAAGTAAATCGAGACTCAATAAAAAGTTTTTGGAAGAAATAGAAAATAAATTTGCCACTTTTGTTGTTGAAATAAAAAAGCACGTTTCCGGAACCGGTCATGAAAAGAGTCTGGTCGCGGCTATTCTCAAAGAAATTGGTGCGCTTTGCCAATTAAGCGATCTTGAAACGTTGTTTCCGTTACCCAATTCAAGGAAATACCGCTCGGCGATGAAAAGGATGCAAAAAACGTTAGTTGGGAAGAAGGAGGCGTGGGCCGTTTTATTCAGTTGGGTTTTGCTTAGGAAAGCGGGGTATGCCGTGCCTGGTGGAGATGTCGAAAATAGCAGCAGACGTCTGTTTGATGACTGGCTGTTTCGCAAACGGGTGCAGAACCTGGTTGCAGCTTTCGTCGGAGAAACCAGTGCGGAGAAATCGGTAAATCTGGTCGCTTTGTTGATTGGTCAGCAAAAATGGTTTGACCTTTCAGGAACGAAAAAAGATCGTGCCTTTCACCTGCTGCAAGCGCGGCTTATGTCAGAGGATGTTCGATCATTTTTACAGGTAAACTGGTATGATGATATTTTGTGGTTCAACAAAGAACGGTTTGAAGAACTTTGTTCGTGGTTGTTTCTAATCGCCGTAATTGACACTGTGGGGGCAAATAAAAAGAAAAAAGGAAATATCGCAAAATTGATTGTAGAAGAGTTCAGTGTCATTGAAAAATGGTTGCAGGCGGAAAAGAAATCCGGATTTCAAGTGGAAAAATTACTGGGTCTGTTATCTCCGGCAAAAAAGGTTTCGTCCCGGCCGTCAGTGAAAACGCCAGCAAAAAAAACGACTGGTTGGGTGAAGAAATAATGTTCAGGAACTAACTTTTGGGCAAGTCGTAAAATACTAACTTATGTTTAACCCTTTTCATATATCGATGTCATCATGATTTTTCGTTATTCAAAATGGCGTGAAGGCCAGGATAAAAGTAAGCTCACGTTCGACGAGTTGATGAAACTGTTTGACCAGTTGCTGCTCTTTACCAACGGCAACGTGAATGAAGCTTTGAACATGATGACGGAACTCGATCGTGAATATAATGTCTTCGATGACAAGCAGGGATTGGGGTTTGAAGCGTTCCTGGATTGGCTAAAAAAAGAAGGTTTTATCGAAGAGTACAATGATATTCTATCTATAACACATAAAGGGTCAAAACGGATTCGGCAGGATGCATTGCGCGAAATATTCACATCGCTCAAAAAGCATGCACCCGGGGAGCATGAATCTCCCTATTCCGGTGAAGGCGTGGAACGGCTGAGTGAAACAAAGCCGTATCACTTTGGTGACCAGGCAGCCAATATCGATTTCTCTGCTACCATAAAAAATGCGATTCAACGCGACGGACTGGACAATTTCAATTTAAAAGAAGAAGATTTTGAAGTTTACGAAACCGAACACCTAACGTCCGTGGCGACGGTCCTGCTGTTGGATATCAGCCACAGCATGATTTTGTACGGTGAAGACAGAATTACACCGGCAAAAAAGGTGGCGCTGGCGCTGGCAGAGATGATTACCACCCGTTTCCCAAAGGATAGTTTACACGTGGCCGTGTTTGGGGATAAAGCTTTGGAAGTCAACCTGGATGATATTCACAAAATCGCTGTGGGGCCGTATCATACCAACACGAAGGATGCATTGGAACTCGCACAGCGTATCTTAAAGCGTAAACGCAATGTCAATAAACAAATTTTTATGGTTACGGACGGGAAGCCGTCTGCGATATTTGTGCGCGGTCGGCTTTTTAAGAATCCGTTTGGGCTTGATCGGCGAATTATAAATCAAACATTAAATGAAGCGCGTGCCTGCCGCAAAAACAAAATCGCCATTACCACATTTATGGTGGCAAGTGACCCATGGCTGGTGGATTTTGTGAAAGAGCTGACGGAAGTGAATAAGGGGCGGGCGTACTATTCATCATTGAATCAGTTAGGTGAATATATTTTTGTGGATTACATCCGCAACCGGAAACAGCGTTTTCGCTGATCCTGTTTTCAATGAGAAGATGATTTCTGAAGACCACAAATCAATGGAACACGGATAAAAAAATTAAATAAGAAGTGCCTTGGAATCATATCCACTGGTCGAGATGGTTTAGACACTTGAAATAGGAGTAATCTGTGTTCGAATGTACTTTTGCATTTTATGAGACATTATTTCTATAAAGGTAGCTATGAAAAGAGCCAGAACCATTGGTGAACTCAAAGCATCGGGTTACGAAGTTGTTTCCGTAAAGGAAGAA
>CAYVXE010000006.1:10999-37476 GCA_964455375.1 uncultured Calditrichaceae bacterium | reverse complement strand
AACCATTGGTGAACTCAAAGCATCGGGTTACGAAGTTGTTTCCGTAAAGGAAGAAATGCGGCGGAACCTGATTCATAAATTAAGAAACAAGGAAAAATTGTTCCCCGGCATTATTGGCTATGAAGATACTGTCATCCCCGCCTTATGCAATGCTGTCCTATCGCATCATGATTTGATTCTGCTCGGTTTGCGCGGACAGGCGAAAACCAAGCTAATCCGCTCGCTGCCAACTTTGTTGGATGAATTCATCCCGGTCATAAAAGGCGGTGAAATCAATGACAATCCTTATCACCCGGTGAGTAAAGCAAGCGTTGACCTGGTGGCAGAATATGGTGATGACGTGGAAATTGAATGGCTGCACAGAGATGAACGGTACGGAGAAAAGTTGGCTACGCCTGATGTGACCATTTCGGATCTTATCGGCGATATCGATCCCATTAAAGCTGCGGCGCATCGACTGCATTACGCGCATGAAGGCGTCATTCATTTTGGCATCATTCCGCGCTCAAACCGCGGCATTTTTGCCATTAATGAATTGCCGGATTTACAGCCGAGAATTCAGGTTGGATTGTTTAATATCATGCAGGAGAAAGATATTCAAATCCGCGGCTTCCCGGTGCGCATTCCGTTAGATGTGGTTATTGTGTACACCGCAAATCCGGAAGATTACACCAATCGCGGCAGTATCATCACGCCGTTGAAAGATCGCATCGGTTCCCAAATTATGACGCACTATCCGCGCAACATCGAAGACGGAATAAGAATAACCTCACAGGAGGCGTGGGAAAATCGCCAGGGGGATATAAAAACCGATATCCCGCATTTTTTCCGGGAAATTATCGAGCAAATAGCGGTTGAAGCCAGACAGAGTGAGTTTGTGGATCAGAAATCCGGTGTCAGTGTTCGTATGACGGTCACCAGTCTGGAAAATCTTCTGAGCAATGCAGAGCGCCGCTCGATCATGAAAAGTGAGAAAGAAATTATTCCTCGAATATGTGATCTGTACGCCGTCTTACCTTCCATTACGGGTAAGATAGAACTCGTTTATGAAGGTGAGCAGGAAGGAGAGATGAATGTCAGCAAGGCCCTCATCGGCAAAGCAGTGAAGAGCACCTTTAAGAAATATTTTTCGGATCCCCTGATCGCGATGAAACACGGGGATAAGTGTTTTGACGATGTGGTCGGCTGGTTTAAAAGTAATCAATCGTTGGATGTTTCCGATGACATGGCCACCGCGGATTATGTCAAAGAGATGAAGCGGGTGAGTGGATTGGAGAATCTCGTTCGTACGAAAATGAAACTGGCTACGGATTGTCCGGCGGGAGAACTTGGCGCCGCCATGGAATTTGTTCTTGACGGTCTGCATCAGAATTCCATGTTGAGTAAAGACAGTATTGAAAAGACGACCTCCTATAAAGATATGCTTGACTCTATGTTTCGTTCCTTCAGCCGGGACGATTCCACCGATATTGACGAATATTTTGACAGGGAGTAATGGCAGGTACCATGAATGGCGTGAATCCTTTAAGTAATCTCGATGCGGCGAAGCTAAGGCAGACAAGGACTCTGGTACGCAGAAAAATTGCCCTGGAAGAGCAGATTGAAAAACTAAATGCTATTGGGATTGCACTTTCTTCCGTGAGTGATTTGAACCGTCTGTTGGAACTCATCGTGACGGAAGCCCGGCATTTTACCCATGCTGACGGTGGTAGTTTGTACATCATCGAAGGGGACAGGCTTAACTTTACGGTTGCACAAACCGAGTCTCTGGAAATTCGGGATGGCAAAAAGCAACGTTTCAAATCTTTTTATCTACCGTTGACCGGGGAAAGTATTGCCGGACATGTAGCCATCACCGGTGAAGTTTTGAACGTAGAGGATGTTTACAATATACCTGCAACGACGGATTTCCATATCAACAAACAATTTGATAGGAAGAATAACTACCGCTCCAAATCCATGTTGGTGGTACCCATGCGGGACCACTCGGAGCAAATTATCGGAGTTTTGCAGCTCATTAATTCCTTAGATGAACAAAAGAATGTTATTTCTTTCAACCCTGAATTTGAAAGCCTGATCCTCTCATTGGCCTCGCAGGCAGCGGTTGCCATACGCAATGTAAAACTGATTGCTGAGATCAGAAATTTGTTTAAATCTCTGGTGCGCTATTCGGTAAAGGCCATCGATGCCAGAAGTCCGCACACCGCCGGGCATTCGGGACGGGTTGCACGTTACAGTGTGTTTTTGGCGCAAGCGGTCAATGAAGAGACGAGCGGGCGTTTGCAGGATGTCCATTTCACGCCTGAAGAAATTGAGGAATTGCGGGTGTCTGCCTGGCTGCATGATATCGGTAAAATCGGTGTGCGCGAAAGTGTCCTGGAAAAAATGCATAAACTCAACACTGATCAGATGCGCCTTATCGAAACGAGATTTAACTATATTAAAAGTTGTCTGGAGAAAGGATTTTTACAAAAACAAATTAAGTGTTTACAGGGAAATGAAAACCGCATTAATTTGACGGAACTTCACACAAAACTTCAGGATGGTTTGCGGGCGATAGACACCGACTTTGGTTTCATTAAAAAAATCAATATCCCCGGTTTTTTGCAGCCGGAAGATCAAGCAAAATTGCAAGTTATTTTTCAAAAAACCTATCGAGACGCTGCCGGGCAACAGCAGCCGTTTTTAACCGCATTTGAATATGAACACCTGTCTGTGGTTAAAGGTAACCTAACTGCCAATGAATATGAAGAAGTTCAGTCACATGTGGAACAGACGACCGATATTTTGAAAAAAATTCCTTTCACAAATGACCTCAAAAATGTGCCTGCCTACGCGGCTGCACATCACGAGTATTTGGATGGCAGTGGCTATCCGCTTGGACTTAAGGGAGAAGATATCCCGCTGCAGTCCAGAATTATTTGTATTGCCGATATTTTTGATGCCATCAGTTCACCGGATCGTCCGTACAAAAAGGCAACACCGGTGCAAAATACGCTGGAAATACTGAAGGGAGAGGCTGCTGCCGGGAAGCTTGATAAAGAGTTAGTGAATTTATTTGTGCGCAAAAAAATACATGAACGTTCAGCTTTTGAGGAAGAGGAGTAACAGGCTTTGCCAGTTTCCATCCCTGAACATAAGATAGAAGAAATCCGCGACGCAACAGATATTGTGGAGCTGATTTCAGGATATGTGACCCTCAAAAAGAAAGGACAGAATTATTTTGGCTTATGTCCTTTCCATCAGGAAAAAACGCCGTCTTTTAGTGTTAATCCGGCAAAACAAATTTTTCATTGTTTCGGATGTCAAGCCGGCGGAAATGTTTTTACCTTTTTAATGCGTCATGAGGGAATCAGTTTTCCGGAAACCGTAAAATATTTGGCGCAAAAAATCGGGGTTGCTTTGGAGTTTGATGAAGCGGATGCGACCGCTTCAAAAGAAAATGAAACACTTTATTATGTCAATGAATTTGCGACTGGTTTTTTTTCTAAGAATTTGATGTCAGCAGCAGGGCAAGCTGCTCGGGATTATTTAAAAAAAAGAGGAATTTCAAAAGAGATCGTTGAGTCCTTTCAACTGGGGTATGCCTTGCCTGCGTGGGATGGATTTATTCAGGCAGCGAAAGCATCGTACAATGACAATGAGATGCTTTTGAAAGCCGGTCTGATTCTTCACAAGGAGGGCGGCCATTTTTATGATCGCTTTCGTGACCGGATTATTTTTCCCATTAAAAATTTGTCTGGAAGAGTGGTCGCCTTTGGCGGGCGGATTTTGACCGATCAGCCCAATTCTCCAAAATATATAAATTCTCCTGAAACGCCTGTTTATGAAAAGGGGAAAGTTTTGTACGGATTGTTTCAGACCCGTGATGATATCCGTAAACAGGAAAAAGCGGTTTTTGTTGAAGGGTACATGGATTTTCTCAGTCTCTACGCCGGAGGCGTAACCAACGTGGCCGCGACGCTTGGAACGGCCCTTACGGAAGACCAGGCCCGACTTGTGCGGCGCTACACAAAACATATTTTCCTCATGTACGACAGCGATGCCGCCGGTCTTAAAGCAACCGTGCGGGGCGCTGACATTCTCGTAGAAGAAAATTTAGATGTGCGAATCGTACGCTTACCTGAAGGTCATGATCCGGACAGCTTTGTTCGTGAGGCCGGGAAGGAAAAGACGCTCAACACTATTGAGCAAGCACAAAGTATTTTTGACTACAAATTGAATGCTGTAACCGATCTACCGTTCGAGCAGCGCGGTGACGGCATCCGTTCCCTGCTTGGCACACTGGCAAAAGTGGCTGACCGGATTCAAAGAAATCTCCTGCTATCAAAAATTTCTCAGACATTGCAGGTCGGTGAAAAAGTATTGTGGACGGAGTTGGAAGCTTTGATTCGAAGCAAAAGTGAAGCTTCGCGCCGGGAATCTAAAATCAATGCGAAATTCAATGATTTAAGCCGTGTAGGTAAGGGGTCAATACTGGAGAAGGCGGTTGAAGATTTGGTGAGAATATTAATTCATCATTGGGACATGGCACCGTTGATTTTTGCAAATCTTAAATTGACGGAAATTGAATCCACAAAAATGTTTTTGATAATGCGATATCTCAACAACCGTTTTAAAGGTGGCAAACCTCCTGTGGAAGAAGAACTCATTCACCATTGCTATGATGTTGACCTGACATCTTTTATCGTCCGGGAAGTGGACAATCCCCAGGTGGGAGATATCGACGTTGAAAAATGGGCGTTAGATTGTATTGTGACCATCAAAAAGGAATTCGTACAAGAGGAAATAACCAGTCTGCGTGAAAAAATCAAAACAATGCATCGAAAGGATCATGAATTACATAAACTGCTGAAAAAATGTATGGAATTGGAGGATTATAAAAAACAAATTAGTACAGCAGTTAGTTAACGATTGAACGAAAACTCTTTTTCTGACCGTCATTCCAGGCCGGGGCAACCGCCCACCGACAAACCCGAAAAGTCGGCGGCGAATCAAAATTATAAAAACTTGTAGCTGGGTTGTCGCGTTGGCTTTAGCCCGCTATGATAAAGCACTGCAACCCCATCTTACCCTTATTCCCTTATTTCCATATACCTGTTTTTTAATCAAACATAGAAAATTGACATTCCTTCGTTGAGGCCGATTCGTAATTCGTAATATGCAATTCAAAAATGATAAATCGGGCAAACGGATTTCACGGACCAGAAAGATTTTCACAGATTTTCCCTCCAGAAGCCGAATTGTCTTTCATTATTCCTTTTTCTGAGATCAATTTGTTCGATATGACTTCGACTCCACGACGTGCCGCTCAAGATGACAAGATAAAAATGAATTCTTCGTAAGTTAGAGTAGAAGGGCGGCTTTCAGTGCGAAATGACAGGAACACGAGTTTTCGGTCGCTCACAGATCAGACTTCTTCTTTCATAAATCCGAATAAATCTTTTCTTTTTAGGTTAACTTTAAAAAAAATTTAAAAAATTACTTGACAAAAATAAATATTATTGTTACTGTAAATCCAGTCATGGAAGCACTTCCAGCCCACCACTCATTTTTTTTATCTATATATGGAAGCACTTCCAAAAAATAATGGCATCTACAACACATACCAAATTAAACAGTTTTTATGTCCGTCACGATCTACGATGTTGCCAAAAAAGCAGGAGTTGGTATCGGTACTGTGTCCCGGGTTATTAATAATTCTCCGCAAATAACGGTGAAAACGAGGGATAAAGTATTAGCTGCCATTAAAGCGCTCAATTATCAGCCGCATATTGTCGCGCAAAGTCTGGCCCGCCGTAAAACCAAAACGATTGCCTGCATTATTCCTTTTTTGACGGGTTACTTTTTTGTGGAACTTTTAAAGGGTATCCAGAAAAAAATTACCGAGTTTCACCATGATCTCATTTTGTATAGCGTTGACAAAGCTGCAAAGAAAGAAAATTTTTTAGATAGAACGTTAAAAGAAAGACGTGTCGACGGGCTTATCTTAGCCTCGCTGAATATAAGTGACGAATTTGTAGATAAATTTATCAAGCAGGAATTCCCTATCGTTCTTGTGGATACGTTTCATGAAAAATTGGACTCTATCTCTGTGGACAATGTTATGGGCGCCTACTATGCGACGAAGCATTTGATCGATTTGGGTTATCGAAAGATAGGTATGATCGACGCAAAGCTGGATAGTTTTCCTGCTAAATATCGCCTGCAGGGTTTTAAAAAGGCTCTGGCCGAATTCGGACTGGAATTTCGGCCATCATATTTTGTGCATTGTGATTTTCAGGAAGAAGCAGACGGTTTTAACAAAGAAGCCGGTTACATTTCCATGAAACGGTTTTTGGAGTTAGGGGAGGATATGCCGCAAGCGGTATTTGTTTCAAGTGATATTCAGGCGTTTGGTGCAATTGAGGCTATAAAGGAGTCTGGCTTGATGATCCCGGAGGATATTGCAATAGTGGGATTCGACGATATTGAACTCGCCGGTTATGTGGGCTTAACCACCATGCGTCAGCCAATCAGACGGATGGGGGAAATTGCGGTCGAACGGCTTATGGAGAAAATTACCTCTGGCCCTACGGAAATTTTTAACAGACGATTTATTTCAGAATTAATTGTAAGGGACAGTTGTGGGGAAAAGCTGATTCATTCTCCCAATGTTTGATTTATGGCGTTAAAGAATGTAATTCCTTTCATCACTCTTTGCAGCGTTTGGTTTTTTTTAAATGGGTGTGAACATAAAACGTCGTTCAATGATGTTCCGGAGTGGGCAAAAAATGCTGTCTGGTACCAGATTTTTCCAGAAAGGTTCCGCAATGGTGATGGTACAAATGATCCACAATTGGCAGATATTCAAGGCGCCTGGCCACGGGATATGAAATCACCTTATCAAATTTCTACGTGGACCCAGGATTGGTACAGATTAGAACCGTGGGAACAGGATGATAAAGATTTCTACTATCATGTACAGCGGCGCCGTTATGGCGGGGACCTGCAAGGGGTTATCGATAAGTTGGACTACCTTGAAGATTTAGGCATCACCGCAATTTACTTCAACCCTTTGTTTGAATCGCCTTCTTTGCATAAATACGACAGCGCAACCTTTCATCATATCGACAATAATTTCGGACCTGACCCGGTAAGAGATAAGCGAATGATTGCCGGAGAAACCCCTGATGATCCGGATACCTGGAAGTGGACATCCGCGGATTCATTATTTCTTGCACTTATCCGGAGAGCACATGAACGGCATATCCGGATTATCATCGATGGCGTGTTTAATCATGTGGGGCTTGAGTTCTGGGCGTTTAAGGATGTTCGTAAAAAGCAACTTGAATCTAAGTATGTATCCTGGTTCGCCATTAAAAGCTGGGATAATCCACATACTCCTGAAGATGAATTCGACTACGCCGGTTGGGTTGGCGTGAAAGACTTACCTGAGTTCTCGGAAAATGATAATGGCTTTGTTCCGGCCGTAAGGGACTATATCTTCAGCTCTGTCAAGCGGTGGATGGATCCCAATGGTGACGGAGATCCTGAGGACGGTATTGACGGTTGGCGCCTGGATACAGCTGAATGGGTGAAGCTTCCCTTTTGGCGCGATTTCCGGAAATTTGTACGGACTGTCAATCCCGATGCTTATACCGTTGGTGAGGTTTGGTGGCAAGACTGGTCGCATAATAAGATGTTCAACGCGGAACCGTGGCTCAAAGGTGATGTTTTTGATGCAGTCATGAATTATCGCTGGGCGAGAGAAACAATTCATTTTTTTGTAGATGATGAAAATAAAATTTCTGCGTCTGAATTTGATAGTCGCTTAAATCATATACGAAATGATTACCGTCCCCAGGCAAATTACGTTCTGATGAATCTTCTGGACAGTCACGATACCGACAGAATCGGTTCGCAAATCATCAATAAAGACGATGATTATGATCATCGTGACAACCCGCGTGAAAATCCGGAGTACTCGGTTAGAAAGCCTACGAAGGATGAGATTCAGATTCAGAAATTGATCGCTATTTTCCAAATGACTTATCTTGGCGCCCCGACAATTTATTATGGGGATGAAGCCGGAATGTGGGGGGCAGATGATCCTGATTGCCGCAAGCCGATGCTGTGGAGAGATATGAAATATGAGGATGAACGTACACATCCTTTTGGTAAGCCGAGGCCTGTTGATGAAAATAGTTTCAACGAAAATTTGTTCGCGCATTATAAAAAGTTAATTCATCTTCGTAAACAGCATCCGGCTTTGCAGACGGGAAAATTTGCATCGATTTTAACGGACGATAAACAGGACGTTTATGCATTTGAACGGTTCGGCAGCAGGGAACGGTTAATTGTTTTACTTAATAATTCGATTCGGCAACAAACCGTTCATTTAAGCCTTAAACAGATTCACTTTAAAAAAGACTTACAGGACTTACTAACCGGCGAGTCATTTCAGGTTGAAAAAGGGTCTCTGGCGTTAGAAATGGCAGCAAAATCCGGCATGATTTTATTTTAATTTAGACTAAAAGTTGATGTTTAACAAACGTATTTTACTGAGTTTTTTTATTGTATCTTTTTGTGTCTTCATCAGTTGTGAAAGAAAATCTGAGATTACGGCTGACACACTGGCTGTAATAGAAAACCGCACCATTACGAAAAATGATTTCAAAAAACGCTATCTTGATTTCAGAAGGAAAACCGGCGAGGGAGTCCAGGACACATACGATACCCGAAAGAAATTACTGAGCAACATGATCGATGAAGAGATATTGATTTACGCAGCGATTCAGGAAAAATTGGGAGATGACCGGGTCGGCAAAACGGAGCATGAGCGGATAAAGATTCAACAACTTTTAAATACATTCAGTAAGAAAAATATTGCCGCAAAAGTGACCGTTAGCGACAATGAACTAAAAAAATTGTACATAAGATTTCAGACCAAAATAAAGGCAAGACACCTTTATGCACCCACACGGGAAAAGGCGGACAGTTTATACCGCGCGGTTATGCATGGCGTCAGTTTTGAAGATTTGGCAAAACGTATTTTTAAAGATAAAAAATTACAGCATTCTGGCGGCTCTCTCGGTTATTTTACCGTCGATGAAATGGATCCCGCTTTTGAAAACGCAGCATTCAATTTGAAGATTGGCGAAGTGTCGCAACCGGTCCGAACCAGCGACGGTTACAGTATTATCCGGGTGGACGGCCGAAAAACCAACCCCGTCAACACGGAATATGAATTTGCCAAACAGAAAACAAAACTTTCCCTGTATTGGCGCAACCGGAAAATTAAGCAAGCAGTACAGACGTACAGTGATTCACTGTCGAACGTTCTCAAGATTAATTTCGATGAACATGCTGTGGTACAATTATTCCGGTTATTAAAGGCCGATGATATGAAGCGGTCGGCGACTGAAGATAACTCTCCCGGTAAAAATATTGAAGCGATGCAGCTTGTCCGCTCAAGAGTTGGGAAATGGAGTATAGGCGATTTTCAAAAGAAAGCGAATTTTACTTCCGAGAAACAGAAAAAATGGATTCATTCAAAGGAAGATTTAAAGTCGTTCATTTCCGGCCTGATCGTTCGGGAAGAAATTCTAAGACAGGCAAAGACAGAGCGGCTTGATCAAACGCCTGAATATCAAAACAAAGTAAAGGAAGAATGGGAAACCTATTTGTTGACTCGGATGGAAGATAAACTAAAACGTGACATGATCGTTCCCGAAGATTCGTTGAAACATTATTTTGATTCCGATCCGAACTTATTTGCAGCACCGGCTGAAATAAATCTTCGCGAAATTGTTTTAGAGGACAAATCTACCGCTGATGTGGTAGAGACAAAATTAAAAAGCGGTGTGCCCTTCGCCGTGTTGGCGAAGCAATACTCAGTGCGTCGATGGAGCGCCGAAAAAGGTGGTGAATTGGGTTACTTAACCCCACAGGATTTTGGTAAATGGGCGCCGAAAGTTTTTTCCGTGAAAGTTAACGATCTTGCCGGACCGGTAAAAATGGATTCAATGATCGTCTTTCTGAAATGCATCGGGAAGAAGCCTGCAAGAATGCGCAGTTTCTCTGAGGCGCATGATGATGTGGAATCTGCAGTTCGTTATCTTGCTTGGGATGGGTACCGCAAATCTGAAATTAACAAAATGAAGAAGTCGCTTTCATTTTTGAAAACCTATCCTGAAAAATTGAAATCGATTCGATTGAATTAATATTTTATGGAGTGAACAATGGAAAAAGTGGGACGCATTTTAGTCGTTCTGTTATTTTTAATAGCTACAACATCCGGTTTTGCCCAGAAATTTGGAAAAATAACCGGGAAAGTGATCGATGCTGAAAGTGGTGATCCGCTTCCGGGAGCAAATATTGTTTTGGTTGGAACAACCCTTGGTGCGGCATCGGACTTAGAGGGTCGGTATACAATTTTGCGGGTACCTCCGGGGAACTTTGAATTGCGTGCAGATTTTATCGGGTACCAGAAAGTTCTGATGCAGAATGTACAGGTGTTAACCGATTTAACGACGACCATCAATTTTCAAATGCGTCCCGAAACGGTTGAATTAGGAGGGGAAGTTGTCATCATTGCTGAAAAGCCAATAATCCGAAAAGATTTAACCTCATCAGAAGCACGGGTGCAGGCTGAAGACATCAAGCGTTTGCCGGTGCAGGAACTGTCGGATGTGCTTAATTTACAGGCCGGGATCAGCCGGGACTCCGGGGGTGGTATTCATATTCGCGGCGGTCGTTCATCGGAGGTCGCTTACATGGTCAACGGTGTCCGAATTACAGATGATTTTACCAGAACACAAGCCGTTCAGGTCGAAAATGAATCTATTCAGGAATTGCAAGTCATCAGTGGGACATTTAATGCGGAATACGGAGAGGCGTTGAGTGGCATCATCAATATCATTACCAAAACCGGCGGCAACGAATTTCATGGCAGTTTTGAAACCTACAGTGGAGACTATATCAGCACCCATGACAATCTATTTTTTAATATCAACGATGTAAATCCCACAGATAATTACAATTTTCAAGGGTCACTTAGCGGGCCGATTGTCAAGGATAAACTGACATTTTTTGTTACCGGAAGACGGTTTCATAATGGCGGTTGGTTATTTGGTGCGAATGCTTTCAGCCCGCAGGGCCGGCAACAGATCATTAATGGCGACACGGTGCGTGTAGTTGGCGATAGTAGTGCGGTCTCCATGAATTCCCAGAGGCGTTGGAGCGGCCAGGCCAGTCTGGAATGGCGTATTGCCGCACCGATTAAATTTAAATTAGATTTCTTAGGCAGCCAGGAAAACCGTCACAATTATAATCATGGTTTCAAATTGAATCCACGAGGGTCGCGCGGCGATGACGTAAACGGCGTGACATTCATTGCTAATTTGACACATGCGCTTGGGAAAAATACCTTTTATGAAATCACCGGCTCATATAAAAGAAACGAGTTAAAGTCCGTGTTGTTTGATAATCCTTTCGATTTACGCTATGTACATCCGGATTCCTTAAGTACGGGAGCAAATCAATTTTTACAGGCCGGCACAGATTTAGCGCGTTTTGAACGCAGCACAAAAAGCTGGATTGCAAAATTTGATCTTACCAGCCAGATAAACAATCGCCATCAGATAAAAACGGGTGTTGAGTTTAAGACCGACGATGTTTTTCTCGATGACTTTACTCTGGTGCCGGCAGAAGATGCGAGCGGCCAACAAATTATTCCCTTTAAACCAGAGATTCGACCAGCGACCGAACCATCTCACAGTTTGATAAACCGGGACCCATTTACGTTTGCTGCCTATTTTCAGGACAAAATCGAATATGAAAGTCTCATTATTAATGTTGGCTTACGGTATGATTTGTTTGACGCTAATGGCAAGGTGCCGGTGGATTTAACAGATCCGAATATTTTTAATCCGTTTAAATTACAGCACATTTTTAAGGATAGCAATGGGGATGGCGTTATCGGTCTTGATGAGCAGACAGACGGCAATAAATTTACCCTGGCCGAGCGGGAGCAATTTTGGTATCGCCGCACCAGCAAGAAAACACAGCTCAGTCCAAGATTAGGTGTGGCCTACCCAATAACTGACCGCGGCGTCATTCACTTTTCTTTCGGTATCTTCCGGCAGACACCGGACTATGAACAATTATTCCGCGGCGACGAATTAAAAGTGACCAGCGCCTCCGGTATTCAGGGACCGTTCGGTAACCCCGATTTAAAACCACAGAAAACAACCATGTATGAGCTTGGTTTACAGCAGCAGCTCTCCGATGACATCGGTGCTGATATGACCATGTTTTATCGCGATATTCGGGATTGGGTATCCACCAGTCAACCGTTTAATACATCCCTTGCCGGCGTTTCTTATTCACGCCGAAATAATCGTGATTTTGCCAATGTTCTGGGTGTGACTCTCACTTTTTCAAAACGTTTCTCGCATCATTATTCCATAAATCTTGACTATACTTTCCAGGTGGCGGAAGGCACAAACTCCACACCTGAAGAAGAATTTTTCGCCCAGCAGGGTGGAGCCGAAGCCACAAAGCAATTGACACCATTGAGTTGGGATCAAACCCATTCAGTGAATGCATCAATTTTTGTGGGTTCATCGAGTTGGGGGGTGAGTTTTTTAGAGCGCTTCAATTCCGGTCAGCCATATACACCACAAATTGCAACTTTTGGAAGAACCGGTCGAAATGTCATCGGTGGTCTTGAAAAGAATAGCCGCAGGAAACCGGATTTGTTTACTGTTGATTTTACTGCATATAAGAATTTTAAATTATATGGGTTCAATTTTAAACTATTTACGAAAGTATTTAACCTGTTTGATTCAAAAAACCCGGTAAATGTTTTTGCCGATACCGGAGAGGCTGATTTTACATTTACGCAATTACAAGACGTTTCGGCCGATCCGACGTTTTTTGTGCGTCCGGATTTTTATTCGGAACCGCGGCGGTTTCAGCTTGGATTAAATATTGGATTTTAGTTAGATGACTTTAATTAAAGGGATATTGATACTATGTTGAGGAGCAAATTAACTATAATACAGTGCCAACATTGGTTTAGTAAACGATTCCTGCTCTTTGCCAGCATTTTGCTGTTCTTTTTAACCGGTGTGAGTTATTCGCAAATAAACCATCATGTGCCATCGGACAACCGTGGTGACACTAATTTCAGAAGAAAAACAAACATCGATGGCAACAATGTGCGGGCTACGGTTTTCAACTTTGGATTTAGTGGTCGTACAGCCGCGGTACCGGATGAGATTCCTTATGAATGGCCAAAGAACACAAACCGGGAATATATTGCGCTGATTGCTATCTGGAAAGCTGGCGAAGTGAAAGATGAAAATGGAAATATCATCCAGATAATCGATTTTCCAACCTTCCGGCAGAGTCCATCCGGCAAATCCTGGAATTTAGAACCGGTTCCCGGGTTTCTCAATCCCGATACAAAATCCATCGCACGAAGTGATAGACCAAATACCTGGCCAACAGCGGCTCAGGGAGGCTGGCGTGATAAGCGCAATGATCCGATCGACCCCGGTTGGATAGGGTCGTGGAATGGTTTCTTTGGGAAAAATGTTTTTAACGCCGATCAGGAAATGTTTTATCGTACCTCCGACGATTTATACGATCGTTTCAATTACATCCCGGATGAAACCGACCCGTCTCGCGGGGGGATGGGACTTTTGATGGATGTCCGTGTATTGGCCTGGACACAAATCCTCATCAACGATGTTATTTTTCATATTCATGATATACTCAATGATGGCACGAAACGAATTCCGAAAGCATCTTTCTTGATCTGGATAGCTGATATTGTCGGCGGTGATGCAGAAGACGATTTTCCATTTGTGGACTTGCAGACCAGTACGGCATTTCTTACGGATGCTGATCGTATTGGTACGGAAGCATTTGGCAGCGACCCCGTCGGATTGGGTTCCATCAAATTTCTGGAAACGCCAGGTAACGAAGTGGATGGCATCGATAACGATGGCGATGCAGACCTGCATCCTGAATTGATATCACAAATCACCGGTGATCCTGATGAACGAATTCCACTTTTTACCGAAGCGAATTTCCAACCACGTACCCTTAGACCCGGAGACAAAATCGTACTCATCGATTCGCTCACATTCGATAGAATAATTACGGAATATCCGCAAGGCGGGGGAACAGTCAAAACACTCGGTCGGAGTATTGTGCTGCCACCGGGCGGAATTACCGTAACAGAAGATACTCTGGCTGACTTACGTGATGACGATTTGGATGGCCTCGTCGATGAACGCCTGACCCTGCATCTCGAACGCTTTGATGAAATTACCGGCACGGTTAGACCGGTGCGGTTTATCAATTATCTTTCCTATGATGTGGGAGATACCCTCAAACGTGGATTTATTGTGCCGGGCAAGGCGACGCCGCAGACCTTTGCAACGGTGGCGCCCATGATCGATGAATCACGGGATGATGGTTTTGACAATGATAATGACTGGAGTGTTTTACAGGATGATGTGGGGTTAGACGGGGTGGAAAATAGCGGTGATCCCGGAGAAGGGGATGGAGTTGCAAGTTCAGGCTCAGGAACAAACTTCCCTGGCGAACCGAATATCGATAAAACAGATGTGAGTGAAACCGATTTGATTGGCATTACCTCCGCCGTGCAGGATGTCGAAGGTGGGATTAATTTTAGCACAGTTGCAGACGCAACGATTTGGCGGAAATTTATGGTACCCGGGCAGTTCAGGTTATTCAGACGGGTTGGTAAATTCGATTTGTTTGTGTCTTCCGGCTTTTTTCCAATCGAACCAGGACAACGTCAGCGTATGGCTGTTTCGGTCGCCATGGCGGGAGGGGGCATTACAAAAGATGCGGACATAGAGAGCGCCATTCAAAAACAAAAGCAGGCGCGTACGGCGTTTGAATCTGACTATCAGTTTGCGCAAGCACCTCTGCAAGTGACGGTGACCGGCGTTCCGGGTGACAAGCGCGTCACGCTTTATTGGGACGATGTTGCAGAATCGTCTGAGGATCGCTTTATCAAACGGCTTGGCGGACAGTTTAAGGATTTCGAAGGGTACCGTATTTATCGCGCAACGGATGCTGCATTCCTCGATGCAAAAGTGATTACGGATGCAAAAGGTGTGGCGACGCTTTTACGACCTATTGCCCAGTTTGATTTGAAAGACGGCATACAGGGACTGCACCCGGTCGATATCAATGGCGTCAAGTTTGATTTAGGAAGTGATACCGGATTGAAACATTCTTTTATCGATTCAACGGTGACCAATGGGCAACGTTATTTTTATGCAGTCACAGCCTATGATTTTGGTTTTACGGCGGGAAATATTTCACCAACTGAGACACCCATAAATGTGGATGTTGATCCGCAGGGGAATGTCATAACCGGTCAAAATGTTGTGGAACTCCGACCACGAGCAGCCGTAGCGGGTTATTTACCTGCTAATGTGAAGGAACTCACGCATGTGACCGGTACCTCGAGCGGTATCATCGGATTCAAAATTGTCGACCCCCGGGCGATCCAAACCGGTCATGAATATGAGGTTACTTTTCAGGATACCATTGTTCCCGGGCCTATATTTGATAATATCGTCACAAAAAATTTCACGGTTACAGACTTGACGGATGGAAATATCGAGCTGGAGAAGAGTAAGAATTTCAATGAAGGCGATGAAGTACCGCTCATCGATGGTTTTCGACTAACATTTATCAACGAAGATCGAGTACGCCTCAATAAAGTTGTATCCTCCTGGAGTAGTAATGATATTTTTCCTTTTCAATTTAGTCCCGTTCAGTTTCTAAATATCATCGGTGAACAATTACCAAATGATTATCAGATGGTATTCGGCGACGTGGGTATTGCTGCATCGAAAGATACATCCATCGGATTTGTACAACTACCTGCAAAAGAAGTGAACTTCAAGATTCTAAATACTTCGAAAAATATTCCGGTGGATTTTGCATTTGCCGAATTAGATGGGAATGACGGGCATTTCAGCATTAATACCAACAATGCGAATTTAACAGATACAATTTTGTTTATAGAAAAGAACTCCAAGGGCAAATCTGTTTATTCATGGCGGGTTACGCTGAATTTGTCAACGGGCGGAAGAAATCCTGCTGCTGGCGATACGTTGAATCTGATATTAAGGAAACCATTTCTGACCCAGGATAGATACCGGTTTACAGTTGCTGGAGAATCTGCTTCCAACGCGCTGGCAAAATCTCAATTGAACGATATTCGCGTAGTGCCAAATCCTTATGTTGCCGCTGCCCGGTGGGAACCGAGAAACCCGTTCAGCAGCGGCCGCGGTCCGAGAGAATTGCATTTTATTAATTTGCCGCAAAAATGCACGATTCGCATTTTTAACGTGAATGGTGTTTTGATCGATACCATTCAGCATGATTCTGTCTTGGATAATGGAACCGCCATTTGGGATATGTTGAGTAGAGATAATCTGGACATATCCTATGGAATGTATATCTATTATCTGGAGGCACCCGGAATTGGGAAGAAAACCGGAACATTTGCAATTATCAAATAATTTGAAAGAAAACTCATTGGAGAGTTTAAGATGATAGTATTTAAAAAATATCGGCTTGTGAAATTATTTGGAATCTTGCTGGTTGTAATTAGTACCAGCCAGGCTGATGCACAAGTTGTAAAAAAGGTAGGAACATCTGCAGCGACATTCTTACGTATTCCTGTTGGCGTTCGTGGTGCTGCTATGGGTAGTGCATTTGTTTCCATTGCTGATGATGCTTCCGCGATGTTTTGGAACCCCGGCGGTATTGCCAGAATTCAAAAACGATCCTTCTTTGTGGATTATTCATCCTGGTTACCGGGACTGACATTCAATTATTTTGGCTTGGTCCTGCCTTTCGAAGGTTTCGGTTCCATCGGAGTGAATGTTACAGCGTTAACCTCGAATGATATAGAAGTAACAACTATCGATCAACCCATGGGAACAGGGGAGACCTTTAACTCTAACAGCGCTGCTATCGGCGTGGCGTATGCCAGAAATTTGACGGATCGATTTTCCATTGGCGTGAACGTTAAATTTATTCACGAATCGATTCTCAATTCAAGTGCAAACGGCATGGCTTTTGATATCGGAACGCTTTATGATACCCCCTTTTCTGGCGTCCGTTTGGGGGTGAGTATTTCTAATTTTGGTTCAGATATGCGAATCGATGGTGAGGATTTAAACATACGGGTTGATATTGCTCCGAATCAGAACGGCAACAACCAGAGCGTTGTGGGACGTTTACGGACAGACAATTTTAACGCTCCGTTAATTATGAGAGTGGGGCTTTCCTGGGATGCAATAAAACGGGAATCAAATCGTTTTACGATTGCCGTAGATGGTCTGAACCCCAATGATAATGCCCAAAGTCTTAATGTGGGCGGTGAGTACGCACTCTTTAAAGAACTGTTGGTGCTACGAGCCGGTTTTAATGATTTGTTTCTTGATGACCGTGAGAAAGGGTTGACGCTTGGTGCGGGTATCAATTGGGAAACTTCCGCAGGTTTGGAAATATCCGGTGGATATGCCTACCAGGATTTTAAAAGTTTAGGATCGATTAATCGATTTTCCGTTGCAATAAAATTTTAAGTTTCGGTTAACCTGTTTTTATTAGGGATTTGCATTAAAAAGAATCGAGTGATAAAAACATTAAGCCCTTTGGAAGGAGGTGAGTAACGAAATTATTCGTATTTATTTTTAATTAACAGTTTATTGAAATGCTTAACAGGAGGTAAATATGCAAAAATATTTATGGAAAACTATTAGATCGGCAGGTGTTATTTTTATGATGTTCCTATTAACCATGCCGGTTGCCGCACAGACTGTAAATGTGACTTTTGTAGTGAACACTTCAACGAATCTTGACACTTTGAATGAAAACGGTGCTGTCGAAATTCGAGGTTCAGCAAATGGTCAAACGGGTGCGGTTTTACCTGGTGGAAAAATCATTGATTGGAATTCAACCTCAGATCTTGATTTTACTAATGTCGGCGGTGATTACTGGTCTGGTACTTTTGAACTAAATGTTGGGGACACCCTGCGCTACAAACTTTGGGCCGGCTTCAATAGTGATAATGGTACTTCACCGGACGGTGGTTGGGAAGGGCCGTTCAATCCATCTAATGGAATTGATACCGATACGCGAACTTTTATCGTCGGGGCAACAGACACGACACTCCCCACCCAATTCTATCATCCGAATGTTGGTGGAGCCAAAGTCGATCAAGATTTTCGTCCGTATGCTGCAAAGGCCGATTCTATCGCCATCTATTTCCGCGTTAACATGGGTGGTGTGACAGAGTTATTGCAGTTTGACCCGGCGGTAAATGGTCCGGTGGGTGTACGTGGAGATGATGGTACTTCAGGTGGTGTTATAAACTGGGGCACAACCAATGTTGTTCTTTCCCGCGAAGCCAATTCCGTCAATGATGGGTCTTTCTGGTCCGGCGTGGCCTATATCCCGAAAGATTCGGTAACGGCAGGTAGTGTGCAAAATTATAAATTCTTTATAGAAACTAGTGGAAATATTGACTGGGAAAGCGGTGGCAACCGTAATTTTACCTACACAACGAGCCTGATTACCGGTTCAATGGATACGACGTTACATTGGGTTAATTTTGACAGAAAAAAGACTACCGGGAAAACACTGGTGGCAGCCGACGTCACCTTTCGCGTGAGTACAGAAGCCCTTGAAGGTATCGGCTTGTTTGATCGTGGTCTCGGAGATCAAATCGCGGTTATCGGAGCTAAAGGCTGGAGCAGGCCAAACGATTTCATCGATTTAAATTTTGAGCCGTTGCTGCAGGAATGGACCGGCGTTGAACCATTTTCAAGTTTTCCGGGAACTAATATTGCTTACAAATATTTTGTGACCTGGGATTCTACACGGGTTGACCCCACAAGTCCGAACTACATCCCTATGTTAACTTTGGATAACGGCTGGGAAGAGCCTTCTGCGGCCGGTGGTGGAAACCGTATTTTTGTTTATGGTAATCAAGCACAACAAGCGCCGGAAGGTGATTTCGGTTTTGACCGTCAGTTCTTTGCAAGCGTACCGCAAAATGGTTGGTTTGCCAATGACGTCGCGGTGACGTTCAATATCAATATGGCACCGGCAATGGATCCGGTGGCGAATACAGGAACACTCTTCAATCCTGCGACAGATTCGGTGTTCATTCAGATGGATGGTTCTTTGCTGGCTGTGACGCAGGGATTTGAAGTTGGTGACGCCAAGGCCCGTGTGGTTCAATTGAAGGATGACGATGGCGATATGGTTTATTCCGGCACCTGGAATATTAGCGGTCCGGGCTGGTATCAATTAGGTTATGTCATAGCGTATGGAACAACCGCCAATGGTTTTGTCACCAATGGAAGTGGCTTTGACAGAGGTCGACGGTACTATCAGTTCATTCATCCAACGGATGTCGCTGCTGATGGTTCAACCACATGGCCATCTGTATTTAATCTGCCAACAATGGATTGGCTGGAAGGTGCACCAACGGCACCATTAACTGTGGAGACACCACCGGACTTAACCCAACCTACCAGTGTAGCAGACCGTGGTGACAATCTACCCGATCGTTTTGCTCTGGCGCAAAACTATCCGAATCCGTTTAATCCTGAAACGAATATTCAGTACAGAGTAGCACAGGCATCACAGGTAGAAATTAAAGTGTACAATTTGATGGGACAGCTTGTGCGCACTTTGGTAGATAAACAGCAACCCAGCGGAAATTACGCCATTCAATGGTCTGGCCACAATGATGCGGGACGTCTTGTATCATCAGGTGTGTATTTTGTCAAAATGAAAGCCGGTAATTTCACCAAAATTCGTAAAATGGCTTTCGTAAAATAATCACCCCGTTAGTAACCACAGTTTTAGCGTATAGAAAAAGGCATGGGCTTAGGGTTCATGCCTTTTTCAATCAATAATTTTTTTGTGTAAGTTTATAAGTATGTCATTATCAGAAAAACAAACGCAATTTATCCGCAGCAATATCAACACGCTTTCGGCAAGGAAAATAGCCAAAGCCACCGGTGCGGATGAGGCTGATGTCAGAGCTGCGATTAAGCGTATCAGAACTCAAACAAATGTGCCGAAACGAAAATTGTTTACCCTAATCGCTATTCTGATACCGGCGCTCTTTTTCATTTTACTGGAAACCGGATTACGCCTTGCAAATTATGATGGCAATACGAAGCTGTTTATCCCGGCGCATGGTGATTATGCAAACTATTATATGTGTAATCCACATGTGGGACGCCGTTATTTTTTCATGCAAAATACCATTCCCGATCCGCCCAATGATCTGTTTCTAAAACAAAAACCGGACAACGGGTATCGAATCTTTGTTTTGGGAGGGTCCACAACAGCAGGGTATCCTTACGGAAATAACATTATGTTTCCAAGGATTTTGCAAAAGAGGTTAGCAGATACGTTCCCGGACAAAAATATCGAAGTGATTAATACGGCGATGACCGCGATTAACAGCTACACATTATTGGATTTTATGGATGAAATTATTGAGAAGCAAGCGGATGCAATATTAATTTACGCCGGACATAACGAATTCTATGGTGCGTTGGGGGCAGCTTCGAGTGAGTCTCTGGGTAAATTCCGTGGTTTCATAAAAGTTTATCTGAGGTTACAGCGATTTAAGTTCTTTATTCTTTTAAGAAATTGGATTGGCGTTTCGCGAAAGTGGATATCGCACCTACTGTTTAAAGGTGATGTCAGTAATCCCTCTGCCACTTTGATGGAGAGAATGGTTAGCGAACAAACGATCCTATATGGCAGCCCGCTGTATAAATTAGGCAGAAATCAATTTGAAGGAAATTTACGTGATATCCTTTCTAAGGCGGAAGCCGCAGGTTTAGATATCATGACAAGTGAGCTGGTCAGTAATATTCACGATATTCAGCCGTTTATTTCAGTTGCATCCGACAGTTTACCTGCTGCAAAAACGATTATGAAACAAGCTGTTGATCGTGAGAAAGAAGGGGAATTCCTGGAGGCAAAAGAACTCTATTACCGGGCAAAAGACCTGGATGCTTTGCGATTCAGAGCGACCGAAGATTTTAACCATATTATCCACAAAGTTTCTGAGGAATTTCATGTGCCGGTCGTACCGATGAAACGCTATTTTGAAGAGAAGTCTCCGCATGGATTTATTGGCCATAATTTGATCCTGGAGCATTTGCATCCCAATGTTGACGGTTATTTCGTTATGGCTGATGCGTTTTATGATACGATGCAGCGTGAAAAATTTATTTCTGCCAATTGGGATTCAAGTTTTATAAAGCCTGCTTCCTTATATCGAGAAAATTGGGGGTTTACTGCTTTAGATAAAGCGTTTTGCGATTTGCGAATACGGATATTAAAAGGTGGTTGGCCATTCAAGCCTAAATCTGTTCCAAATCGTGCACTTGTGGGCTATGTGCCCAAAACCCAAATTGATTCGCTTGCGTGGGAAGCATGGCGGTTTGACAGTATGAATCTTGAGCGAGCACATGTAAAACTGGCAGAATTTTTTGAAAGCGGGGGGGAGTATCATAAAGCACTTGAAGAATACAAAGCGCTAATTTGCTCGACACCATATAATGTGTCGCCGTATTTATATGCCGCAAAAATGCTCATCGAGGCACGTAAATTAAAGCAGTCAATTCCTTTTTTACAGCAATCACTTAAATTTGAGGAAACTGCTTATGCCACAAAGTGGTTGGGACAAATTTACCTCGATATGGGACAGATCAAAAAATCCATCCCATTCTTGGTGAGTGCTGTAAAGAAAGCTCCGGAAGATGCTCAGTTACTTTATAATTTAAGTGGTGCGTACGCGTTAAATCATCAATACGATTTAGCGAAAAAAAACTTAAAAAAGCTGGAAAGAATCAAACCTGGATTTCCAGGTGCGGCCGACCTTAAACGACAACTGGAGAATTTGTAACTATGTGATTTCAGTAATGGGTTTAGGTCAATCGCTGTCTTGCAAAAGTTCAGTTGTTTCTTATAGAATTAGGGAGGGAATATGGCGTTTTTAGATTATGCAATCGTGGCTGTTTATATCGTTGCCATGGTCATCGTAGGGTTGATTGTACAGAGGAAAGCCTCAAAGGGTATCGACTCCTATTTTCTCGGGAATCGAAATTTGCCCTGGTGGGTGCTTGGTGCTTCCGGTATGGCCTCAAATTTAGATGTCAGCGGGACGATGATCAACACGGCGTTTATTTTTGCCATGGGAGCCAGCGGTTTCTTCGTCGAAATTCGTGGTGGCGTCACGTTGATCATGGCTTTTCTGATGATTTTTCAGGGCAAGTGGAACCGTCGTGCCCAGGTCATGACGCTTGCTGAGTGGATGCATTTCCGATTTGGTAAGGAAAAAGACGGCGATGTGGCTCGCATCATTGCTGCCATTTCAATTATTATTGTAACCATTGCTATGATTACCTATTTTGCCATTGGTTCTGGTAAATTCGTCGGTCAGTTCCTTGGCATACCGGCGTTTTGGGGATTGACTTCACAATTTTGGGCAGCCACTTTAATGATTGTTCTGGCTATGATTTACACTGTGGCCAGCGGCTTGTACGGTGTCGTCTGGACGGATGTTTTTCAGGGCGTTCTCATTTTCGGAACGATTATTTATATCTGCGTGATGGCTATGATGCAGTTCCATTTACCTGATACATTCATGGTTTCCGTACCATTACGCGCGGGCGGGTTTCAGGCAATTCAAACAACGAAGGAGGCCTGGACCAGCATTATACCGCCCTGGCAATGGCATTTCGGTGCTGAAACATCGTATTCCATTTACAATCTGTTCGGTGTCGCTATTCTATTTTATTTAATTAAAGTAATCATTGAGGGCAGCGGTGGAACCAGCCAATATATGATTCAACGATTCTTTGCCTCCCGTAGCGATCGTGAATCGGGTCTGCTTTCATTGTTTTGGACGGCACTTCTGGCCTTTCGCTGGCCGTTCATTATGGCAATTGCTATTATGGGAGTTGTTTTTGGGACACAACAGGGTGTCATCCAGGACCCGGAAGCGGTGTTGCCCATCGTGATCGACAAATTGGTTCCTATTGGCGTCAAGGGGATTTTGGTGGCAGGACTCATGGCTGCGGCCATGTCGACATTTGACTCCACGGTCAATGCAGGCGCGGCCTACTGGGTGAAGGATATTTATCAAACCTATATCAATCCAAAAGCGACTTCAAAGAAATTGATGTTACACAGCCGCTGGGCATCGGTTATTCTGGTGGTGCTTGGTTTGTTGTTTATGCTGGCGATTAAGAATATCAATGAAATCTGGGGATGGATTACCTCAAGTCTCGGCGCCGGTTTGCTCATTCCGACGCTGGCAAGGTGGTACTGGTGGCGTATGAATGGATATGGCTTTGCAGCCGGAACTGTAGCTGGCATGGTGGCGGCCGTCATTCAAAGAATGGTTGCACCAGATATTCCGGAATATTTTGCTTTTATTGCCGCGACCCTGTCCTCACTTATTGGAATGGTCATCGGCACGTATCTCACTAAGCCAACAGATGAAAAAGTTTTATTTGAATTCTATAAAAAAACACGTCCCTTTGGTTTCTGGGGACCGGTAAAAAAGAAATTTTCGCCTGAGATCCTGACCCAGATAAACCGGGAGAACCGCCGGGATAAGCTTGCGACCGTTTTCGCCGTACCCTGGCAGGTTGTTCTGTTTCTAACCGGAATGACGATTATTATGAAAAGTTGGGATCAGTTTGCCTGGTTGCTATTAATTCTGGTCTGCCTTTCAGTGGGTTTGTACTTTACCTGGTTCAGACACCTGTCCACTGAAGTCAAAGTTGATTAAGGCAGGGAGAATGGCGATCATAAATTCGGTAAGTCTGTTTCGTAAATTAATCATTTTCGTATTCATTTTGTCCGGTCTCTTTGCCTGTAAGCAAAAAGAGAGGAGTGAAATCAGGGATTTGATCGAGCCGGTCGTTATAACCGCCGGCCAAAACGATACGTTGCTCATCAGTGATTTGTTTTATGCGCGCACCTATCCTTTACAATTTTTGACAAACCCACAACTTGACGTTCGTTACGAACAGGAAAATGGTGAGCTGATATTACGAGCGCATCCTTCTTTTGAAGGCTATGCACTTTTGCAGTTTAAGTTAATTGGAGAAACCTACGCTATTCCTGTTTTTTCCCGCATCAAACAAAAGCATGTTTTTACCTTCAAACCGACTTCAAAACCGCGGCAGAGAATGAACATTATGGGAACGTTCAACGACTGGAACCGCAACGGTCTTCCCATGCAGGATAACGATGGTGACGGTATTTATGAAATTGAGCTTGAATTGGATCCGGGACAGTATCTCTATCAGTTTGTCATCGACAGGAAAGAAATCTGGGATCCCCAAAATCCTCATAAAGTAGATAACGGTTTCGGTAGTTTTAATTCTGTCGTACTTATTCCACGGCGTCACACCCAAAAAACATTTCTTCATAATGCAGGCTATGTGATTGGTGAGAAGGACGTTATTCTGACGTTTGTGTACACAGAAGAAAACGATTCCGGATATTTAAAGAGGTCGGATATCCGTGTTTTATTGGGCAATAAGAAATTGCCTGACACATGGATAATGATTAAAAATGACCAAATTAACGTAAAATTACCAAGAGGCCAGCTAAACGGTTTTACCCCTGTCCGGTTGGTTGTTAGCCGGAACGGACTTGTATCAAACCTGCAAACCGTCTTTCTTGAAGATGGCGTTCCGTCCGGTAAGATAAATAAATTCAACTGGCAGGATGCAATTATTTATTCTCTCATGATTGACCGCTTTTACGACGGCGATAAAAGCAACAGTGTTCCCGTTGTGCATGACTCCCTTTCTCCTAAAGTAAATTATATGGGTGGTGATCTGCAAGGGATTCTAACAAAATTGCACGAGGGTTACTTTGATTCACTTGGTGTGAATACGTTCTGGTTGTTTCCGGTGAATCAAAACACGAATCACGCCTTTCGGGAGTACCCGCCGCCGCATCGTTACTATTCAGCTTATCATGGCTACTGGCCGACATCTTCTGAGAAGGTAGAAGAACATTTTGGCGATATGGATTTACTCAAAATGGTCGTGAAAACCGCTCACGAACATAGCATGAAAGTTCTTCTCGACTTTACGGCCAACCATGTGCACAAGGAGCATCCGTTTTTTAGAGATCACCGGGATTGGTTTGGTACGCTTGAGTTGCCGGATGGCCGGAAAAATTTACGACTCTGGGATGAACACCGTCTGACGACCTGGTTCGAACCATACTTACCCTCCTTTGATTATTTGGGCTCGGAAGAAGCGCTTGAAACTATGACGGATAATGCAGTTTGGTGGATAAAGCAGATCGGTGCCGACGGCTTCCGGCACGATGCGGTGAAACATGTTCCCAATAAATTTTGGCGCACATTAACGAGAAAGATGAAACAGCAAATCGAAATTCCGGAAAATCGTCGACTTTATCAAATAGGGGAAACATTTGGCAGTTACAGACTCATTCGCTCTTATGTAAATAACGGCCAATTAAACGCACAGTTTAATTTCAACTTGTACGACACAGCTTTGTATGTGTTTTTACATCCAGAGGTTAGTTTTTCTATTCTGGATAAGGAATTGCAGAAAGCATTCGCCGTTTACGGGGTGAATAACCTCATGGGGAACATCATGGATAGTCACGATAAAGTGCGTTATATGGCCTATGCCGATAATGATATTATGTTAAATAGCAGTGAGTCGATAGAGATCGGTTGGACAAATCCACCGCGGGTTGATCATGCTACAAGTTACGAGAAAGAAAAACTGTATCTGACTTATTTACTGACGATTCCGGGTATCCCGACTATTTATTACGGGGATGAAATCGGCATGACCGGCGCTGCTGACCCCGACAATCGACGGATGATGCGCTTTGGGGATGCGTTGCAAAAACCTGAAAAAAAGATGTTGCGGGATGTGAGCAAACTGATCCACCTGCGCAGAAAACATTCCGCTTTACGCTACGGCGATTTTCAGACTTTATTGGCAAATGAAAACTGTTTTGTTTACTTGCGAACGGATATGCATGAGCGAATTCTCGTAGTCCTGAATAAAAGTAACAGGTCACAAGATTTGGAAATTAGGATTCCCCAGGTTTATCATGCAAACCGTGCACGGGATCTATTATCCGGAGACGAGGCCAGGATTCAAAATAATGTTCTTGTTGTGACGATACCATCTTTAGGGGAAAAAATTTATCGAATATTATGAAGGTCAGGTTGCGGTAAACGATGCGACAACGGGACAAATTCTAATTTAAACAGGAGTGTGTATTGAGATGCTGGGTCGTTTGGACTGGATTCTCATTGGACTTTATTTCCTACTGGTTTTCGGCACAGCCTACTGGGCAACAAAAAAAGAAAAATC
>CAYVXE010000006.1:0-10899 GCA_964455375.1 uncultured Calditrichaceae bacterium | reverse complement strand
GCCGCCGGTGGAATCGTCTTCGAATCGCTCATGGGAATTGATTTCTGGACAGGGGCATTGATCGTTGTGATTGCAACCGGCCTTTACACGGTCTTAGGCGGTTTGCGGGCAGTCCTTTACACCGACATGTTGCAGATGTTTGTGCTCATAGGTGGTTCAATTATGGTAACCGTCATCGGGCTGGCAGAGGTGGGCGGGTGGGGAGCTCTTTACCATACTGCCGGCAGCAGTTTTTTTAATATGTGGCAGCCGATTTCCGACCCTGATTTTCCGTGGACCGGAATTCTGTTCGGAGCGCCCATTCTTGGCGTTTGGTATTGGTGCACGGATCAGTTTATCGTGCAGCGGGTTCTTTCAGCAAACAACATAGATAATGCCCGCCGTGGTACGATCTTCGGTGGGTTTCTGAAAGTGTTGCCGTTATTTATTTTTGTCATCCCCGGCGTCATCGCTTATGCATTGTCGCAAACAGGCAGGTTGGATTTATCCCAACCGGATCAGGCGCTTCCCAAACTAATTGCCTTCCTGCTACCAGTGGGTCTGCGGGGTGTCGTCATTGCCGGATTATTGGCCGCTTTAATGAGTTCGCTTTCTTCTGTTTTTAATTCCTGTTCAACTCTGATCACCTGGGATGTTTACAAGAAACTGCATCCCGGTGCATCTGAGAAACGACTGGTCATGGTTGGCCAAATAGCAACCGCCGTGCTGGTTGGCTTTGGACTGCTATGGATACCCATGATGAAACATATTTCAGGGCAACTTTATCAATATCTGCAAAGTGTTCAGGCGTATATTTCACCACCCATTGCGGCTGTTTTTCTGGTGGGAATTTTCTGGAAACGGGTAAATGCAAGGGGGGCGATTGCGTCACTCATCAGCGGTTTTGTTCTGGGGATGATTCGTCTTCTTGCTGAACTGAATAAGGATTCTTTGAGCGGTCTTTTTTATGACTATGCGACCATAAATTTTCTGCACTTCGCAATCATTTTGTTTATCGTTTGTTTGGTCATTTTGATCGCTGTTAGCTTTACTTCTACCGCGCCCACGGATACGAAACTGGCCGGGCTAACATTTGCAACATCGGGTGAAGCAACCGTACACTTGCCGGGAAATGCATCGAATCTCTCCTGGCGGCGGCGAGATGTGCAGTTGAGCGTCGTTCTTGCTGTAATCGTAGGAATGGTCTGGCTTTACTTTATCGGGTGAGATTTACGAAATAACGTTGAAAATGAGAATTAGTAGTTAATTTTAGGAGTCACAATGAAAATACCACAACGAAAAGTTTTATTTTTAACCTGGTTGACTGTCTGCGTTCTAGCGATGCATTTGAATGCACAGGTTGCGACAACCATCCCTGAATTTCCAATCATTAGCGATTCCGTTGTGGTTATTTTTAACGCACAGGAAGGCGATGGTGGTCTGGCGGGGTTCACCGGCGCCGTTTATGCACACACCGGTGTCATCACCAACCAGAGTGCAAATTCACACGATTGGAAACACGTCATTGGCTCCTGGGGCGACAATAATGTCCAGCCGCAACTCACCTCGCTTGGAAACGATCTGTGGCAATTGACGATTGGAGATATTCGCGCGTTTTACGGTGTGCCGGTCAATGAAAAGGTGTTGCAACTGGCCATGGTTTTTAGAAGCGCAGACACGCAGCGCACCGGCCGAGACGTGGGTGGCGCTGATATCTTCCTTGATTTATTTGATCCGGGCTTGACGGTGAAAGTGACCGAACCGGTACTGGATGTTTCTTTTGGCGATCCATTGCGGTCACCCGTTTTCATGAATCCCGGCGATACACTTGACGTGATCGTTGAAGCTGACACCGTTGGTACAGCGGTGTCCACCTTTACACTGTTTCTGGAAAACAATCAGGTAGCGCAGGTGCAGACGGATTCGCTACATTTTAAGTTTATCGCCGCGCCGCCGATTCAGGGAATACAGCGGTTTAAAGCCATCGCCGTGGATACAGCGGGTGTTGCCGATTCTACGTCTTTTGTGGTGATGGTGAATCCGCCGGTTCAGGACGTCCCGCGACCTGCCAACATCATTGACGGCATTAACGTTGTCGATAATGCAACCGTGACGCTGTCCCTGTTTGCCCCGCATAAACAATTCATTTATGTCATCGGGGATTTCAATGATTGGAAAGTGGATACAACGTATTTTATGCACCGTGATGCGGTGAATCCGGACAGTGTGCACTGGTGGATTACATTGAATGGTCTCAATGCTGACACCGAATATGCTTTTCAATATTTTGTAGATGGCAAGATCCGGGTCGCTGATCCGTTTACCGAAAAAATCCTCACGCCTTTCGATGATCAGTTTATTCCGTCATCTACCTATCCAAATTTAAAACCGTATCCGCAAAACAAGACCGCGTTCGATGTGGGGACATTGCAGATAAACAAACCGCAATATCAATGGCAGGTTCAGGACTTCCAGCGGCCGGACAAAACCGATTTGGTGATTTATGAGCTTTTGGTGCGGGACTTCGTGGCCAGGCACGATTACAGTACGCTCATAGACACCCTGAATTATTTACAGAATCTCGGTATTACGGCGGTTGAATTGATGCCGGTGACAGAATTTGAAGGGAATATCAGTTGGGGGTACAATCTGGCATTTTACTTCGCTCCGGACAAATATTACGGACCGGAAAACGACCTGAAACGCTTTATCGATGAATGTCACAAGCGGGGAATCGCAGTGATTCTGGATATGGCGCTAAATGATTCGTTCGGACAGTCGCCGCTGGTGCGTTTGTACGCTTCGGGAAATTTTGGCCCGCCGACCTCTGAAAATCCCTGGTTTAATGTGACTGCCCGGCATCCGTTTAGTGTAGGGTTTGATTTTAACCATGAGAGCACAGCGACGAAATATTTTGTGGACCGCGTCAATGCATTTTGGCTGCAGGAGTACAAAGTGGACGGTTACCGCTTTGATCTCGCCAAGGGATTCACGCAGAAATTCAGCGGCAATAATGTCGGTCTCTGGGGGCAGTTCGATGCGTCACGCATCGCGATTCTCACCAGAATGGCGAATAAAATCTGGGCTGTCGATTCCACGGCTTATGTGATCCTTGAGCATTTCGCCGAGAATAGTGAAGAGATTGAACTCTCCAACCGCGGCATGATGCTCTGGGGGAATTTGAATACCGCCTACAGTCAGTCGGCTATGGGATTCCTGCAGGATCCGCAGCGGACGTCCGACCTGAGCTGGGGCTATTATAAAACAAGAAATTGGACGCAACCGAACTTAGTGACCTACATGGAAAGTCACGATGAGCCGTGGCTGATGTACAAAAATTTGCAGTTCGGCAATAGCAGCGGAGATTACAGAATTCAGAATTTGTCAACCGCATTGGACCGCATGAAACTTGTGGCGACGTTTTTTCTAACCTTGCCCGGCCCCAAAATGATGTGGGAGTTTGAAGAACTCGGCTATGATCAGGAGTTGCCCGAGAGTGGCTACGCCAGAGTCGCACCCAAGCCCATCCTGTGGAATTACTTTCAGAACCCGGAGCGCAATCGGTTGTACCGTTTTTTTTCAGCTTTGCTGACATTGCGGCATGAGCACGAGGTGTTTCGCAGCCCCGACACGCAGGTGAGCATGCGGGTTGGACAGGGTCAATTCGATCGCCGAATTAAACTGACAAATCCGGAAATGAATGTCACCATTATCGGCAATTTTAATGTTGTTCCTTTGAGTGTTGAACCGAATTTTCAGACTGTGGGAACCTGGTACGATTTTTTTGCCGGGGATAGCATCAATGTGACGAATCCAAATGCGTCCATGCAGTTACAGCCCGGAGAATTTCATCTGTTCACGAATAAGAAACTGCCGAGGCCGGATGGTGATCTCATTACCGGTGTCGAAGAGAGCATCGGAGAAACAGCCGGCCCTACAGATTTTACGCTGTTTCAAAACTATCCGAATCCGTTTAACCCGGAAACGACGATTCGGTTTGAGGTGCCGAAAACCGCAAATATAACCTTATCTGTTTATAATTTGCTAGGTCAGCGAGTGATAACATTGTTGGATAAACAATTGCAGAAGGGGCGGTATTCCGTACAATGGAACGGTAAAGATGAGCAGAGACGAGAAACATCGTCTGGTATTTTTATTGTCAGAATGAGAACCGGGGAGGTCACCCAATCTATTAAAATAATTAAGCTTAAGTAATTCAGCTATCGCATTACAGTTGTTAGTAAAACTTATTTTGTAGTTCAGGGTGGGAAATTTGTATTTTATTTAAAATTAGGGAAGAATTAAAACCGAGGAAGGGGTTAGCATTGAAAAAAATCAACATCGCATTTGGGATTCATAATCACCAACCGGTAGGAAATTTTGATTTTGTTTTCGAGGAGGCTTATCAAAAATCCTATCTGTCTTTTTTAGAAGTTCTTGAAAAACATCCGCACATCAGGATGGCACAGCATTATTCCGGTATTTTGTTGCAGTGGCTGGCGGAACATAAACCGGAGTTTGTTCCACGTTTACGCAAACTTGTAGAAAGCGGTCAGATTGAAATGATGACCGGCGGCTATTACGAACCGATTCTTTCGGTGATTCCGTATGCAGACAAAGTCGGTCAAATAAGAAAACTTACTAATTATGTAAAACAACAAACCGGTTATGAGGCGCAGGGAATGTGGCTGGCCGAACGTATCTGGGAACCGCAATTGCCGAAACCGGTGGCCGAGGCAGGCGTGAAATATGTGGTTCTGGATGATTCGCATTTTAAAAATGCGGGCTTAAAGGAAGAAAATTTGCGCGGTTATTTTATTACAGAAGAAGAAGGTAAAACCGTGTTTCTGTTTCCAATTGCCGAAACATTACGCTACACAATTCCCTTTCAACCGCCGGAAAAAACCATTGAGTTTCTGGAATCGGTCGCCACTGAAGATGGTCAGGCGCTGGTCGTTTTTGCTGATGACGGTGAGAAGTTTGGCGTCTGGCCGGGTACTTATGAACACTGTTATGAAGACGCCTGGCTCGATCGCTTTTTTGCCGAACTTGAAAAACATAAAGACTGGATAAATATTATCCATTTATCAGAAGCGTTGAGCACGATTAAACCGCTTGGCAGAGTGTATTTGCCCACCGCAGCGTACCGTGAGATGATGGAATGGGCCATGCCCACAAGCGCCATCAATGAGTATCATCAATTTGAAGAAATCCTTGAGCAGCAAGACCTGCACGATCGTTTCAAAGTATTTGTGCGCGGCGGTTTCTGGCGTAATTTTATGATGAAATATCCTGAATCCAATAACATGCACAAGAAAATGCTGCATTTGCGAAAACGGCTTTCTGAACTGGAATCCGACTTTTCGGAAACGGATGAATTCATTGCCGCCCGTGATCATATCTGGGCCGGGCAGTGTAACTGTCCCTACTGGCACGGCGTGTTTGGCGGTCTGTATCTCAACCATTTGCGCTATGCAACGTACCATGAATTCCTGCAGGCGGAGTCTTTGCTCGATATCTTGCAGCACGGTTCTGCCAAAGAAAAGGGTTGGTTTCGGTCCGTTACAGAGGATTTTGACGGCGATGGGAATCAGGAAATTTTAATTTCCAATCCAAAGTTGAATTTGTATTTTTCACCTGAACACGGCGGCCGTTTATTTGAACTGGATTACAAGCCCGGGGCGATAAATTTGCTGGATACCATGACCCGGCGGGAAGAGAGTTACCATGAAAAATTACGGCATTTGGATGAGGCTAAAACAGCCGTTCCCAATGGAAATAATGCGGCTGATTCCGATAGCATCGCCAGCATTCATGACCTCGCGCTTATGAAAGAGCCGGGACTTGACCAACTGCTTTATTATGATTGGTACCGGCGGACATCTTTGCTGGATCACTTTCTAACCTCAGGTACGACTCTGGAAGAAATGTACAAAAGTCAGTACAAAGAAGCCGGGGATTTTGTAAATTCTCCGTATGAGTCCGATGTGCTGCAGAAAGATGACGCATTGACCGTAAAATTGTGGCGAAGCGGAAACGTTTGGGTGAGCAAAGATTGGGTGCCGGTACATTTAGAAAAAACAGTGACCATCTATTTGCAGACATCAACGGTGCAAATCGACTATCGAATCAAAAATCTCGACCGGCAGATGCGGCACCTTTGGTTTGGCAGCGAGTTCGATATTGCGCTTATGGCCGGAGATGCACCGGATCGCAATTATTTTTTCCCGGAGCAAAGGATTGCAGATTCCCGTTTGCGAAGCATGGGGGCCGTCAATAATACCACAGGCGTCGAGTTGCGCGATGAGTGGTTAAAATTGTCGATTTCACTGAAATCTGGGCAGAAAGCCGACATTTGGCGTTTCCCCATCGAAACGATTTCGCAGTCCGAAGGTGGGTTTGAGCGGGTTTACCAGAGTTCCGTCATCTTTCCCAATTGGAAGATCCGGTTGAGCGCCGGAGAAGAGTGGAAAACGACCCTGCAATTAAGTATTTGCGATCTTTGATTATTTTGGTTAATTTCAATCATTGAGAAAAATTTGTGGTTACATTACATGAAAACCGGATATTGGCTATGAAGAAACAAACCTTTGAAAATGCGATGCAACGCCTCGAAGAAATCGTTGCTGAATTGGAGCAGGGCAGTTTACCTTTGGCCGATTCTCTGAAAATTTATGAAGAGGGCATCGAGTTGACGAAATACTGTTCAAAAATATTGGAGGAAACCGAAAAAAAAATTAAGCTGCTTGTGCGGGAAGAAGGTGTTCTGAAAACTGAGGATTCAGACCTGTGATGGGCTCGAAAAGAATGGTTATCGGCATTACCGGTAACACCGACAAGCAACCGGTGAAAGAGTTTATACCACAGGTTTTACGGTGGCTCGAAGAAAGAAATGTTGAGGTCATTGTTCACAAGGAAACGTCGGACCACCTGGAAAACATAAATCCGGATGATGTCTGTTCCGGCCAATGTGATTTTTGCAAGCGTTGCGCAATCGTCCTGTCATTCGGCGGCGATGGCACCATCTTAACGACAGCCCGTACCATCGGTGATTCAGGCGTGCCGATTTTAGGCGTGAAAATCGGCGGTATGGGATTTTTAGCCGAACTTTCTCCCGAGGAACTCTTTTCAAGTCTTGAAGATATTTTAAGAGGCCGTTACGATGTCGTGAAAAGAATGGTTTTGCAGGCCGAAATTGAAGGCGAAAGCGACAAACTGTTCGCTTTAAATGACTTCGTTTTCGATAAAGGTGCGATTACCAGAGTTGTGCGCTTAAAGACATTTATCGATGATGAGTTTCTGAATACCTATATTTCCGATGGGCTAATTATTTCCACACCCACAGGTTCAACCGCCTACTCGCTGGCTGCCGGCGGCCCGATTATATTACCCACCATGGAAGCCATTATTATCAATCCCATCTCACCGCATTCCTTAGGTGCACGGCCGGTGGTCATTCCCGGCGATAAAGAAGTACGGCTCAAAGTTGAGTTTGCGCCAGAGAATGTCCAGCTTAGCGCCGACGGCCAGGTTAGAAATAAATTACAGGTGGGACAGGAGGTAACACTCAAGAAAGCTGACTACCATATCAATTTGGTTTCCTACCGTCATCGCAGCTTTTACGATGTTCTGCGGGCCAAACTCAACTGGGGTGAAGATATCCGCGATTGCTAATCATTCTGCCCAGAATCCAGCATGTTGTTATCTTTTAATTTTTGGCATAGATTAAGAAACTGCTATAATTTGTATTGTTGCAAAGGTTTACATAAACAAATAGAAACATGGAGGTTAACCATGATAAGAACTCAAGCATTTTGGTTTCGGTCTTGTATTGGTCTGATTTGTTTATTGTTTTTGGTTTGCAGCAATAATACAATTTCTCCCAAATTTGAACCGGAAATATCAAACAAAACCGATACATTCGAATTTCAGGCCACGAGTGTTGAAAATGTCTCTCAAACATTACAATACACATGGCAAAATACAGGTACAGTTGCCAATATAAATCAGGCGAATAGTCTGTCATCCGGAACAGCAACAATTACAATTAAGGATGCAAGTGGTATAGAAGTCTATAATAAAGACCTAAAAGAAAATGGCACATTTGTCAGCGGAGAAGGAACCGATGGTGCATGGAGGATTGTTGTGAATCTGTCTGGGGTTGATGGCACCTTAAATTTCAGAGTCGAAAAACGTACGCAATAGCAATTTTATCTTATTTTAGTCGTGTTGAGTTCCTGATCGAATTCTATGGAATATTTATTTCAAAAAGTTGATTTATAGGAGTGACCATGAAACAAGACCTGAGTAATATCCGATTGACCGAACTTCCGAGCCTTCTCCGATTAGTGTTTACATTATTTATTCTGATGATACTCGTCGCTTATGGTGTTTCGATGCTCAATCTTTACATGACCTACCACCTCACAGATGGGAAACCGGGTCTGACGGTAGACGATTTACGACGGGCATTTTATGGGAAACGTAATCAGACATTACTCGCTTCCAAAATCGACGGCGGCAGCATGGCACAATTTTTACCGTTTCCCGGTGAGAAGGAGGCAATTCTTTCCTGGCTCCAGGATGGCGCGACGAAAGAGGGATATGAAAATGTAAAACAAATTTTTGAAGATCGCTGCGTCACATGTCATCAGCCAAAGCGCCTGATGTGGAAACGGCCTTTGACCACGTATCAACTTGTGAAAGCCGTGGCAGTCGTGGACCGTGGCGAACCCTTTGGGCTCTGGGCCAGAGTGGCTCACACGCATTTGATGTCTCTTGCTGTGGTGTTTTTCTGTCTCAGTGTCATTTTTTCCTTCTGTGGTGTGAAACAAAAATATAAAGCATTTTTTATGCCTCTGCCGTTTATCGCCCTGTTTTTGGATTTCGGCGCACGGGCATTGATTAAATATATGCCCGGCTTCGTTTATGTGATGATGGTTACCGGCGCTCTTATGGGCTTTTCAATTTTGGTTCTTACACTTGCTCCGTTGTACGAAATGTGGTTTCGGAGAAGAAAGTAGAAGTCTATATAATTGAATTGAGAAAGGCGGGTTTGCATGCTGAAGCACAAAAAGGGATTTCTGTTTACTATGAAAATGAGACTGTCGGAGAATTTATAACAGACATCGTCGTTGAAAATCTGGTAATTCTTGAGCTGAAATCGGTCAGGCGCGTTGTTAAAGCCCATGAAGTACAGTTGGTGAATTACCTGGTTGCAACCGGAAATGACATCGGATTGATATTAAATTTCGCAGAAAAGGGTGTCGAAGTGAAACGAAAAGTTCGAAAACTGGATGATCTTTCTGCTAATCGACTGGAGAAATCTTCATTCTGATTTTACAATAATTTCTTATCCTGTGGATCGTGTAAATCCGGTCAAAAGATTTGTATGGGTATCCACACAATTCGACATAAAGCTAAACAAGGAACGTATCGATGGCAGGTTTTTTCAGATTTAACGGGGCGTCTGTTCTGTTAGCGGGAGTGTTCATTGTTGCAGGCCTTTGCGGCTACCAGGATTATGACATCGCCGGAAAGGCATATTCCCAGACCGCAGAGAAAAAAAATGTTAAACCGCTCACGAAACATTGGGAGAAAGCCATCCCTTATCAAATTCCCCCGGAAGATCTTTCTTCTCTGTCGGCTGAAGAATGCGGAGAATGTCATGAAGACATTTATGCGGAATGGAAAAGTTCTTTTCATGCTATGGCCTGGCAAGACCCGCAATTTCAATCCGAGTGGGCCAAGGGTGATTCTTTATGGGTTTGCATCAACTGCCACATTCCCCTCGAAAACCAGCAGCCGTATATCGTGACCGGGAAAATAGATGGAGATTATTTCCGTCCGGTAAAACGAAAAAATCCGAGATATGATCCGAAATTACGGGAAGAATCCATTACCTGTGCTGTTTGTCATGTCCGGGATGGGGTTGTTATTGGCCCATTCGGTAATCTGGAAGACGCACCGCATCCGGTAAAGCAAGATACCGTATTCCTGTCGAGGCAGCTCTGTTTTGACTGTCACAACGTGACAGATGTTTTAAACCCGTCGCTGGTTTGCGTGTTCAATACTGGCAATGAGTGGCTGCAGGGACCTTACCCCAAAATTGGCAGGGATTGTATCGGTTGTCACATGCCGGAGATCAACAGACCTTTGGCGTCCGGCGGCCCCATTCGGAAAACACGCAAGCATATCTGGATTGGATCGGGGATACCTAAATATTCCAGCGATAAGGTGGAAGAAGTAACGCCGGTTCCGGGTTACATTCGTGCCATGGACGTCCGAATTTACTCGGATAAAGCAACATACAATCCGGGGGATGACGCTTATTTTACGGTCACGCTGATTAATCAGCGCGCTGGTCATACGATTCCTACAGGTGACCCGGAGTATTTTTATACTTTGCAGATGGATGCCAGCGATTCAACCGGTCACAGTCTAAAGAGCGTGACCCACCGGATAGGCCAGGAGTGGAAGTGGTGGCCAAAGGCAGAAAAAATAAAAGACAATCGGCTCAAACCGTTGGAAAGTCGTGCTTATTCATTTAACTTTCAAATTCCCTTCCGGTCAAAAAAAACCGGCTTCAGAGTGCGGTTGGTGATGCACCGGATGAGCCAAGAAAACGCCACCTTTAACAAACTTTCAGAACAGTATCCACTTTCGGCTTTGATCTTTGAACAGCAGATTTTGTTGAATGAGTGATTGGACGAAAACGCTAACCGAATCCAGTGGTTTCCCGGAGGCGTCAGGTTTTACTCAGACTCGAAGGGGAATTTGCAGCCAACGTGTTCAGCCATTCAAGTAAACCCTTTGTGTAATTGAACTTGGGATTGCATGCTCCGAATGAGTTTCCTGTTTATGGGTATAAATCAATGGACCAATCTTTTTCACCAATGATGCTCACTCAGAAGTCTTTAC
>CAYVXE010000005.1:14694-75277 GCA_964455375.1 uncultured Calditrichaceae bacterium | reverse complement strand
AATTTCCTCACGTGGCAGATATCTGTTCTCCAACCCCACACGAATAATATTTGCAAACGACCCTTGATTTTTTTCGCAAATTGAAATAGCCAGTCCCACATCATCCGGACCTTTGATATTATCGAGTACATTTACAATCTCCGGCACAATGACATTTTTCCTGCGTAAAGAAATGACTTTTTCAATAACAATCGCCAACCCGATAATTGAACAAAGCAGCAGCGGGTACATCATAAAACCGCCTTTGTTAAAAAACTCGACCATGTGCTCCATATAATTCCTCTCTATGGTTTTTTAATAAAATACGAAAATTTTGCTGTGACCTCTAAATGATCTTCAGGAAAATTATCCGGTAACTCCGGAAACGGTCCGGACACTTCAATTGCCCGAACGCTTGTTTCCATGAGCGTTTTGTGCCCCACATATTTTAACACCTGCAAATCCTGCACACGGCCATCCGGAAATATTTTGAATTTGAGCAATGTTTCACCGCTGATCATACCCAGGCGGGTAAACGCCGGTGGCGGAAAAATATTGCCCTGAACTTTCCGCTTTAGAATGAGCATGTACGGCGCAAAATCCCAATCGTATGTGTTAAACGAAAGTCCCCCCATATCAGGTGCCCTGGACTGCTGATTATCATACTGCACATTAGGCGTTTGTTGGGTCACACCGCTCATAGGAGTTTTTCGAGACTTTATCAGGTAATCTTTTTTAAAATCGATTGAACGGTCAGCCCACAAATCTTCTGAGGGATCATCCGGATTCTGTTGACTTTCCTCCTGGTTTTTTTTTGATATTTCTCCTTGTTCCCCAACCGGGCCCTGCGGCGTTGGCAATTCAGGCACCCGAAAATCTCCTTGCGCATAAGGATCGCCTACACTGAGATCATCAGTGGTTTCTGAATTCCGTGCTAAAGCATTTTTATCAGAAAGGTAATCTGCCTTCTCCGGTGGATTTTTAACTTTTGCATCGTCGGGTGTCTCAATCACAGTCTTAGGTTTATTTTGTTCAATTTCAAAAACAATCGGTTGCTCGTTGACGACGGGCTGCGTGTCAGCGCTAAACAGATGATAGTTCATTAAAAGCATCCAAACGAACGCCAAGAGAACATGCAATATGAGAGAAACCAGTAATGTTATTTTAAATCGTCTATTTGAATGCACAATCACTCACAAAGTAATTTTCATTAGATCTTCCGCAACAACCACACTTCCGCTAAATTGCCTTTCGGCTATCCCCTTAACGTCTATTTCATCGCACGGCGGATAAAAATGCGTCAGTACTAATTTCCCAACATGCGCTTTTTCAGCAATCTGACCGGCCTCTGATGGCGTCAAATGCTTTGAAATTTTCATCTCATCCGGGAATGAACACTCGAGAATTAACACATCCGCATTTCTGGAAAGATGAATAATTTCATCACAAACATCCGTATCGCCCGAATAAACCAGTACTTTACCATTGTGTTCAAACCGATATCCGATGGCATCCTTGCTATGTTTCATCAAACCGGACTCGAGGATCAGTGTTTCAACCGTTCGTCGATCATTTCCTAATTCAGTTATTTGTACGTTAAAATCCAACTCTAAAAGCCCAGGGTCAAAAATATTTGCCAAATCCTGATAAAACCGACTAAAACCCCGAGGGCCATAAATATCAAGGCGCTTTTCCCGTCGGAAACCCGGGGTGTACTTTGTTGCAAACAAAAACGGGATAAAATCCATCGTATGATCCGGGTGCAAATGTGTGTAAAACAACTTGTCGATTATCCGATATGAAATTCCGGCTTTAAGGCATTTTAACAAAGTACCACTGCCACCATCCAGTAAATAGTGTTCACACCCCACCGTGAGAAGGTAACCGGAAGGACCTCTGTGCAAGCTTAGTGCTGCCGTACCACTTCCTAAAATCGTGAGTTCCATATTCTCTTTCAAATAACTATCTATCGAAACGTTCTATTCCATAACAAAGGTATTTATCCTGTTGCAGTTAGACACCTAATCCTCTGTTTTCATTCCTTTTTGTCAAAGAGCAAAATGAAAATCATTTTATATAATGCTTAATATATAAAGTGCCCTTAAATATTCCATCTTACTCTTTTATTCTAACGTTTTTTGATGAATCCAGTTCAAAAATTTCTGCTCACCGGCGACGATGGGTAAAGCAATAATTTCGGGAACATCGTAACTGTGCATCTTTTTTACCTGAGAGACGATTTCTTCGAACCTGCCTTTTTGCGTTTTTAAAATTAACAGCGTTTCTGATTCCCGGCAAATATCACCATGCCAGCGAAAAATCGACGCTATGGGGGAAATGATGTTTGCACAAGCAACCAGCTTTTTTCCCACCAATTCCTCCGCTATTTTTTTTGCCTCTTTCACCGATGAAGCGGTCACAAAAACAACAATTGCTTCGGTCATTTTTATAGAATCCATTTTATCAAACAGAGTCAAAAGAATAAATAAATTACGGAAATAAAAAATAATATACAACGAAAATTCAGACAGAAAATGACTTTGAGGGACTCATTTGAAACAGTAAAAATGTGAGACTGATATAACATTGAAGGTAGAAAAAATAGCAGCTAAAAACGACCAACTAAAGTGATACGGTTGAGAGAACCGGTTTCACCGAATGAAGAGAAAGAATAATCAAAATTAAATGTATTCAGTTTGAAACCCAGGCCGAAGGATACGCCGGCAAATTTATCTTTGCCAGCACCCACTTTTTGATCCTGTCCCACCGAATTGTACCCGAGACGCAAAAACAACTGTTCGGAGAGGATAAATTCCCCACCTACCCGAAAATCGACACTATCATTTTTGTACTTAAGGACGCTGCCACTGATAAGAAGCGGTAAATGTTCCAGTTGTTTGACAGCACCAAACTGAAAATTCACAGGTAAATCATCCTTGGTATCAATAAACGCACTGGTGGTGGTTCCGACATTAAACACACCTGCACCAAAACTAAGTCTTTGTTCCGAAATTTCGTACATGACGCCTAAATCAAATGCCAGCGCAGTCGACGACAAATTGTCAATCTGAAAACGGACAAACTTTGCACTCCCCCCCACAGACAGGTTTTTTACATACGCCAGTTCCTGTGCGTACGACGTGCTCAACACCAAACTGTTTGAGTTGAAACTACCGGTGGCCTGATTATTGATGTCTTTCCCCTCAAAGTTGCCGTAATCGAAAAAGTTCACTGCGGCCGCGAAAGTCCCGTGGTAAAGAGGCTGTGCATACGCCAAAAATCCGTTTTGAAAATCCAAAAGGTGGTTTAAATAAGAGACCGTCCCCTGTCGTTTGTCCAAATGACTCAAACCGGCCGGATTGTAAAAAACATTATGAATATCACCGGGCATGGCAACAAACGCCCCCCCCATGGCAGCCGGTTTCGCCCCCACAAGTGTTCTGAGGAAATCGAAACCTACAGCACTTTGAGCAACACTCTGATTAATATTGAATAGCAAACAAATAATGAAGACGAACGGGACAACTTTGCGAGGAATCATAATACGGCTAATGAAATGTTAATAAGTGTGGTTCCTTTACGAAATAGTGTCAAAAAATAATATTTATTACAGTAAAACGCAAGCAGAAAAATTTTTGCCACACATATTTACTGTAACTCAACACCCCCATCTCATTGTCACCATAGCTGTTCACATAAACGTTGAGATTGTCGAAAAAGTAGATTCCTGCCTCAGCTCTGAGCGGAGTTGAAACCTGTGACCCATTGTTTTTAAATTATACCTCGACGACGCTCCACATGAAGATTTATTTTATTTTGACTTTTTCGACAGTCGCGTTGTGTAACGGCACGAAAAATTGTAATGCTGCTGCAACTTACAGCGCAGCGAATATACGGAATTTGGTCCATACATACGGCTTTTGCCGCTAAATAAAAAGGCACCTGCGCTCCGAAAGTATGTCGTGTCCGATAGACGAAGAAAGAGGCTTTGGCATAGATGGTTTTCTTACGCAGCGTCCAGGCACCCGCCTTCAACTTTAAAGGCAGAGATAGGACTATCAATAAAAAAAAAGCACTACCTGTTTCATGAACAAATCCTGTCAGGTTAATGTTATATCTAATACAGCTCCAAGTGGATTTGGTAACGCAGGCAGCAGTCTTACATTAAGTTGACTATGGGGAGTATGTTTAAGCCTTCACGTGTTCAAAGGTCTCAGCAGAAGCTGCCTGGCAAGCTCTTTCATAAGTATTGGGCAAGGAGGTTTGCAATAAATCTCCATCATTTAGAAATTGGTAAATTTCACCGTAATGTTTGATTTCTGTGGCACCAGTACGGCGCATAATGTGCCAAGGGTGTAAATCACTGGGATTGTCGATTCCCATTGCACCTAACATTTCACAAACGCTCCTGCACATTTCCCGATGATAATTGGCGACCCGCTTACTCTTTTCATCGACGACCAACCCATCTACCAATTGCTTATTCTGCGTTGCGACGCCGACTGGACATTCGTTCGAGTTACACCTTCGGGCCTGAATACACCCCAGTGCCATCATCATCGCTCTGGCCGCATTACACATGTCAGCACCCAAGGCCAGCCGTTTTATCATATCAAAACCTGTCGTGACTTTGCCGCTTGCAATAACGCGAATCTTCTCCCGCAAAGAGAATCCCACCAGCGCATTATGCACAAAAATCAGACTCTCAATCAGTGGTGCGCCAATTCTATTCGTAAATTCAAGTGGTGCGGCTCCGGTCCCGCCTTCGCCTCCGTCTACTGTGATGAAGTCAGGCATGATGCCTGTTTTCGCCATGGCTTTACATATAGCTAGAAATTCGCGGCGCTTTCCGACACAGAGTTTAAATCCAACTGGTTTGCCTTCGGACAGCTTTCGGAGTTGAGCCACGAATGTCAGTAATTCGAGAGGCGTTGAAAAAGCCGAATGTGCCGGTGGTGACAGAACATCATGCCCCATGGAAACGTGCCGGATTTCAGCGATCTCCTTTGTGAGCTTAACTGCCGGCAAAATGCCGCCATGTCCCGGTTTGGCGCCCTGAGAAAGTTTGATTTCAATCATTTTAACGTTGGGAATAATTGCTTGTTGAGCAAATGTTTCCGGACAGAATTTTCCCTCAGGGGTTCTGCAGCCAAAATAGGCGGTACCGATTTGCCAGATGAGTTCGCCATCTTCTCGCAAGTGGTATGGACTGATGCCACCTTCACCGGTGTTGTGGGCAAAATTGTTCATTTTAGCACCCTGATTGAGGGCCAAAACCGCGTTGCTACTCAACGAGCCGAAGCTCATGGCCGAAATATTGAGAATGCTCGCCCGGTACGGCTGCGTACAATCCGGACCGCCGACCGTGATGCGCAAGCCTTCCGGTTTTAAATGGAGTGGTCTGAGAGAATGATTCACCCATTCGTAACCCGTTTCATAAACATTTTTGATGGTACCAAAAGGAACAGTGTCTAACTCTCTCTTCGACCGTTGATAAACGACAGAGCGTTGTTCGCGGCTAAAGGGCACCCCCGAAGTTTCGGTTTCGATAAAGTACTGAGATATCTCCGGCCGGATCCTCTCCAACAAGTAACGGAAGTGACCGATAATAGGAAAATTCCTGAGGATAGCATGTTTTTGCTGAAAATAGTCATAGACGCCAAGCACAACAAGCGGAAGCACGAAAATCATCGACCAGAGAATCGGTGTGAAATAAAATGCCGAGATTACATAAAACAATACGATCACCATGACGCCGACCACGAATGCCCTTCTCATATTATTACCCTTTCATCAAACAGTGTTCCGGACTACACCATATAGGCGATATCCGATGAACTGGTCAGGTAGGCGTAGACCATTCTTCCGACCTCACCTGCCCTGATCCATTACGAATTGCAAATGCGAAGTGATTTTGAAAACTCTCAAATTCAACTCCGGGATCGTCTTTACTTGCTTTAGTCCGACCTCTGACATCAGTGCTTTGACCTGGGATTCATCCACGCCAGCCTTGAATTTGACCAGTATTTCTTGTGACACTGAGTCCTCTTTGCTTTCACTGGTCTTGCCATTGTTGGAATCGGAGCTTAGTTTGACGGGCGAAACCGCATTATCAACGTAGTTGGTCACATAAAGTTTGCTGTCGTTTAAAGCGGAAACCGCGCCGATGGGTTTGGTACCAGCTGTGAATTCCCCGGGCTGCTTTTCGTACGTCCTCGCGTCGTACGAATAAATCTTGGAATTATTGAAGCTTACCACATAAAGCGTTTTGCCGGATATCGACATATATAAGCCTTCCTTGAGAATGCTCAGAAACAACAATGACTTATCGATGCTAGAGAGTCGCCGCTCATTCCTATTTCACTTTGGATAAAGACGGTGATTTTTTGTGAAATACCCCTGTTGTTAATCGCTGCAACTCAATTGTTTCATGATTGCGGAGTTTTTAATAAAGGTGAATTTTAATTCTCACTTTAAATCTATTCCAAATCTAATATACGGATCTATATTATGATAAGTACTGATTTGATTAGAGTTATCAGTGCCCGCGTATAAAGAAATAGGAACATTTCCAAAATAGATAAATTGCCAGGCAAATTCTACAGCATATCTGTATATACTAAAACTAACAGATTTACGATTCTTATTACCGTAAGAAAGATTCGTTGTAAATCTAAAGAAACGCGCAGACCATATCCCACCTTTGACGAAGTCATCTTTCCTGACAAATGAAGGAAGGTCTTCATCGACGTACATAAGCGGCCTTAACTCCACATAAAAGCTATAATTGTGGTATTTCAAACCTGTTTCAAGCCCTAGGTAATTGGTTGAAATTGATAAATAGTCATCAGCATTTTCAGCCACAAAATGGTTTTTATTTGCTAAGAGTGAGTTGTATTGATCAAGGCTATTTACAATCTGCCCATTAGATTCATGGTGGACAGACAATTCAAAGAAATGCAGTTTTAAACCACCATATTTTACGTTTTGAAAGTTCCATCTACTGTGCAAGCCGACATTTTGCAATCGAGATAAAACCGGACTGGATGGCCTGGTAAAAACAAAGAAATCATACAAACCAGTGTACGTACCAAAAAACTCATGTGGTGGACGCTTTGTTTTGATTTCAGTTAAACGAGGATATCTAAGAGAAACCAGGAATTCACTATACACTTCATCTTCTTGATAAGCAAAGGTGAAATAGTTTGGCAAGTAACGATCAAAGTAAGAGGTTTGGGAAAAAACCACCTTTGTGCAAGTAAGAACAGATACAAAAACCAGTCTCACGAGGATTTTCTCTTTCCTTAACTCTGAAAGAATATTTAATTTCAAACTCTCTTTGAGAATTCCGTAAATCATGCCTTGAATCTCCGGATACAACAATTCCTTTAACAACATATTTTGTTTATAGGGGTCGTCCAAAAAGTCAAAAAATGTTGTCATTTCGAATCAGGCGGTGGCCTGACGAGAAATCTGGTCTATGCTTGTGTCAGACCTTTCGGCGCAGCTCAAGGTGACAAGAGAAAGATGAATCCTCCTAAAGTTGACGCACAAGGGCAACGGCCGGATCGAAATGAAAATCGGGCATTTTAGACAACCCCTTATAATAATAAACAATCGTTGTTAAACGTTCAACATTAATTTACTGCTAATGTATCACTTTTCAAAAATAGAAACAACCAGTTATTATTTATCAACTTAACCGGCACAGCACGAAAGCAGAGCCACATCTTTCTCAAACGTCTGGGCAGCCAGTTTAATGCCTTCGACCTGTGTCAAATAAGGAAAAAGCATGCCCCGCAAATTCTCCACGGTGAGTCCATACTCCTTACCCATCTTCACCGCCAGAGCGGCCGTTTGAATCACTTCGCCGGCTTCGGCAGCCAGAACATGTGCCCCCAGCAAGCGGTCGGACTGCCGGTCTGCCACCAGTTTGATAAAACCCCGTGTATCCCGGGCGGCCAGGGCGCGCGGTACGTACGCAAGGGGCAGCATCGACGTCTTTACATCGAAGCCTTCTGACCTGGCCTGCGCTTCGGTCAAACCGACCGTAGCGATTTGCGGACTTGTAAAAATGACATCAGGTAAAACCGAAAGGTCAAATTTCTTCGAATTGCCGTTGAGAGCGTTTTTTGCTGCAAGGCCGCCTGCTGCCGCCGCGACGTAAACAAACTTCGGCAGCGTCGTCACATCCCCGGCAGCATAGATTTTGGGATTGGTTGTTTGAAGATATTCGTCCACAACGATGAAACCATTTTTGTCTAATTGCACACCGGCTGCCTCCAGTCCCAGATTTTTTGTGTTCGGTGTCCGGCCCAGAGCCATCAGCACCTGGTCAGCCTGAAATTCACGCCGCTTACCACCCACAGTAGCTGTAATGATCTTCTGCCCTTTTTCATCGAGAATACTCTCGGTTGCCACGCCGGTTTCAACTTGCATGCCCTCTTCTCGAAAATAATCAGCCAAAGCATCCCCGATTTCCGGTTCGTGCTCCGGCACAAGCCGGGAACTCCTTTGCAGAACGGTGACTTTCGTCCCCAGACGGGCGAACGCCTGCCCCAATTCCAGGGCAATGGCCCGGCCGCCGAGTACGATAAGAGACTCCGGCTGTTTTTTCAGGTCCATCGCGGTCGTGCTATTGAGCACTTCAACATTTTCAATGCCATCGATTGGCAGTACTTTTGGCCTGGCGCCGGTGGCAACAACCACACGGCCGGCCTTCAGCACCTTACCGTCGATGACAACATCGCCGTTAGCATCGAGTTTCGCCCAACCCTGAATTAACGTAATGTTTGTGTAAGATTTCAGTACGTCGACATATTTCTTTTCGCGCAGCTCGTCCACCAGTTCATCTTTCTGTGCGATCAAAGCCGGCCAATCCACGCCCTCTGCCTTCGTTTTCAATCCGGCGAAAGAATGATGGCCGGCGGTGTGATACGCCTCGGCTGCACGTATCAGCGCTTTGGAGGGGACACAGCCGATGTTTACACAGGTGCCACCAATGGTGCCGCCTTCGATGATGGCCACTTTATGACCACTTTCCGCAGCACGAATCGATGCAGCCACACCGCCTCCGCCCGTACCGATGACAACCAAATCATAGTCAACATTTTGCTCCATGTGGCCATTATCTGTAGTTGATTCTTCACGGCTGCCACCACCGTTACGGCCTAAAACTTTCGCCTGGTAGCCGGCCTCCTGTACTGACTCGGTAAGCTTTTTCTCATCCACATCACCGGCAACGGTAACCAGAGCTTTTTTTGCCTGCCAATCAGGAATTCGACATTCCACAACACCATCCACTTTTTGCAAAGCTTCTGTGACGTGCGTTGCACATGAAACACAGGTCATTCCCTTAACTTCAAGTTCTAAAACATTCGAACCGTTTGCCATAGCATTCATTTTTTTAGTCTTTTTAAACAACATCGAAACCTCCTTTGTGAGTCAACATTTGCTTTTCTGTACAAACTTTGTACATGTAAGAAAACATCAAATTAGGATTGACCTGGATCTCTGACGAAAGTCCATTGTGGATTCCGGAACAATCCAGCCGCAGCCAGAATGACAGTGGTGCTCGGGTTTACGACCAGACACTAATTATATGTTTTGGAAGTGGTTGCAGATGCCTTGAATCCGGTTTTATTGACAACCTCAACCATTTCTTTTTCGTCAATTATTTTAGCAATATAGCTTTGTTCGTAATTAATTCCCCTAATAAAAATGAAGGCTTCTGCTTTGATATTTGAACAGTTGTTCAATTATAACAATATAAACGAGCATGCAAAAACTTTGTTCCATTTTTTTCATGAAAATAAATTTATATAAATTTCAGTGGGTTTGATTACAACAGACGAGTTTAAATATCCTGTGTGTTTTGGCGAGACAAACAATCCCCGAGAGGCAGGCGCTCCACATTTGAACGTAAAAATGAATACCTGTTTTTCGAATAAAATCTACGAATTGGACAGTTCCTTTAATACTCCCGCTGTTTGCATGCAGCGGGAGTATTTTATACGAAACGCTTTTAAAGTATTTCGGCAACTTCATTCAAACTCTTGCCGCTTTTTATCGTTTTCTTAACTTCCCCCAAACAACAACGCCCGGACGGATTTTTAGTTTCGCATTCACATTCACCGTTTTTCACTTTCCCGGTAAAAAATGCCAGGGCGCTGCTCTCGCCTGTACTGCGAATTTCTTCAAAAATTCTCTCCCGGCTGTAATCAAAACAATAACAGACCGGAATAGGCGACTCGGTCTCTTTAAGTCCCACCCGTACTTTTAAATCCGCTTTTCTAAAGTATTCATTCGTTTCGTTGGAAAAATAGACCACATCACATGTCGAAGTCGGGCAAAAGAAATAATTGCCGGTTGCCTTGAGCACTTTCTGCAACGGTTCCCTGAGCAAACTTTCGGGAGTCATTTTTTGAACTGCGTGCCCTTTTTGTTGGCACACATGACAATGGACATCTTCACCTTTACTTGCAGGTACTGAACAACAGGATGCCATATTATTCCCCTTTATTTTTCTTTTGAGCAGGAGCTGAAGCTTTATAGCCGCTTTGATTCACTGCCTCAACCATTTCCTCGACATTCGCTAACTTCGGATCGTACCGGACAACTGCAACCGCATTTTCAGAACTGGCGTCAACCTCTTTCACGCCATCGATCTTCTTTAAAGCGGACGTTACATTGTACTCACAACCGGAACAGGTCATCCCCTGCACATCAAGCGTAACCAATTTGGTGGCGGTTGATGCGTCTTGCAAATTCTTTGTCTTTTTGGTAGCCGGTACATCACTTTTTTCCCCACAACCCGAAAGTAAAACAGCGCTGAACAATATAGTAACGCTTAGAGTCAACATTTTTTTCAACATAATAAGAACTCCTATTTTATGTTATTATAATAAAGTTAAAATTTGCGGAAAGAACATAAAAATAACAGCTACGACTGCTGCCACCCATAGAATTATTTTATTCCACCTACTGGCAGACTCAACCTTGCAGGTACCGTCTTCACATTTTACCTCACGCTTGCGATAGGTAAAATAAAAGCCGGCGCCCAAAAACAGGACTGTAATCGCCATAAAATATGGCCGATATGGTTCAAATGCGGCGGCAAATCCTAAACTGCCGGCCCCGATAATCGAAAGCACAACCGGTCCGATACAGCACAAAGAAGCAAAAAATGCTGAAAGAATTGATCCGGATGTCGTCAAAACAGCTTTGTTCATAAACTAATCCTCCAAATCAAATAACTGTTTAAGAAATACAATAAAAGGTGTGTCAAGAATACGGTAGTAAATTGTTTGCCCTTCGCGGCGTTTCCCGATGAAGCCGTATGCCCGAAGTTTCGCTAACTGGTGACTGATCGACGAGACCGTCATTCCGGTGACATCGGCTAAATCGCATACACAAAGCTCGTGCTCTTCTGACAGAAGAAATAAAATTTTTAAGCGCGTCTCATTTCCAGCCACCGTTAGCAAGTCTGCCAAATTTTCAAGGTCATCCTTTGCAAGCAGTTTTTTTTGTAACTGTTGTAAAAGTGTAACATTTACATTTTTGCGAATACAGGACTCTTCCGTTAAAACAGTCATCTTAATATACTCTCTATTATTCTGGATAAATCGATTTTTTATTGTTTTACTTGAACATTCTTTCAAGTATTTGAACTATTGTAACGTTTCTCAATTCGCTTTTGTTCCACATTTTCAATATTTATTGATTTTAATAAACCGTTTGCAACGTGGTAGTGATTAGAATAAGGGGAAAAATGAAAAGAGCCACCTGTCGGAGTCGAACCGACGACCTGCGCATTACGAATGCGCTGCTCTGGCCATCTGAGCTAAGGTGGCTTAACAGGAAATGATAAAAAAACTTGGTGAATATAAAAGATTACAGAAATAAAAGCAAGTGGTTTTTCTAAGACTCAACCAATTCATTCCCGTGACTTTGTGAACTTTTTCCGTCGTATCACCGTTCCCCAAACAACCAGAAGACAGGCGCCGAGTAAGGTGAATGTTGCAGGTTCCGGGGTGTCAAAATAAGGTTTAGCGCCCCCAACTTCGAGCACCAGATCATTGTAGTCACGGTCTCCCAGACCAGATAAATCTTCCCAGGCCAGAATATAATTCCCGGTATATGTACCGGACGTAATTAAATACGTTACCATGTGATCAAGAAGATCTGAATTATCTAAATAGTTTGAACTCCAAATTGGCGCACCACTGGGGTCGATATTCCATGAAAACGGACCATCGGTTGAAAAAGAACCGTGACTATCCCAAACAGACAGATTACTTCCGTGTACCCCAAACAAGGATTGAAAACCAGTGCCGTGCTCATAACCGAATAGAAAAGAATAGCCGGCGAATCGTGCTTTCGCAGTGACATTGACCGCGCCTCCTGTACGCATCCAGAGTTTATCCCTCGAATCATCTACACGGAGTAAATTTTCCATGCCATAAAGTTGATCTAAAACACCATGATCGCCGGTCAAATTTAGCTCACCTGCCTGAGCGGGAGAAATTAAGGTTAGCGCGTATGCAGGTACACTACAAATAAAACAACAAAACAAAACGATCGACATTCGTATGAGGTTCATATTACCATCCTAATCATTCATCCTATTTCTTATTTACCAACAGCTCCCCGCTCTGAGTAATGAGAATCGCATTTAGTTTTATTTTGAAACAAAATTTTATTTTTGTGCATCAACAAAAAAGGCACTTTCTTAACGAAAAGAAAGTGCCTTACTATTCAACAAACTCTCAAGTGGCCAGGCGCAGAATTTTACTGCGGACAAACGGTTTTTCGACCCACTCAAAATTTTTAAGGAAGTATTCTATGACCAAAATATACACTGCGCGAATGGTCAGGGCATTGGACGGTGAGAAAGCACAAACTCTAACAATGCCCTGAACTAAGAAATTGCGAAACCGCTTTTGCGTCAGTATAATGCCCAATCAGACAATAAGCGATGAGAGAGAGGGGGCTCTCCTAATTAAATATACATACATGCCCCAAAAAATATCCAGCTCTTCAACATATTGAAAACATCCTTAAGTCTTATATTTACAGACGTATTTAGTTCGTTATGCCCACACCATGTTTACCAACACCGATACCTTTGACACCGAAAACAGGCATCAAACCGCTGGGTACTTTCTGAGGCACGCTTAAAAGGAAGGGGTCTAAGGCGGATCCAGGATCCGTCAGGGCTTTCATGAATTCAACAATGGCAGTAATTTCGTCATCAGTCAAACCCAAGCGCTCCGCATTTCCATTTGCATCCTTAAGCCTTGGATCCAACATGTCATCCGTCACTGCTGGGTGGCGAGGTTGTAGCCCAAAGTTATAATATCTTACAACTTCCTCCAGGGTTTCAAAAACACCATCGTGCATGAAAGGTGGTGTTAGTTCTACATTTCGAAGGGTCAGGGTTCGGAAGGCATAACGGTCTGCGCTATTCTTTGTATGTTCTTCCCGACCGGTATCGTCTCCTGAAATCACTTGCTTTCCTTCCCCTTCCTGGGGAACCCCCTGCACGGCGAAGGTAAAATCACAAAACATGGGACCGCTATGGCACTCGGCACACTCTCCTTTGGTGAAAAATAGTTCAAGACCTTTTTTCTGAACTTCCGTCAAGGCATTGTCATTGCCTAAAACATATCGGTCATACGGGGAATTCCGAGTCACCAATTCCCGTTCAAAAGCCCCAATGGAGCGTCCATAGTTTAAAGAATCAATGATAGTAGCGCCTGGTTTACTTACCACATCTTCTGGAAAAGCATCCTGGAATCGATGCACATATTCGGGAATGGCACGAAGTCGCGATAGCACACTGTCCAAAGCGGCATTTGATGCTTCCTCGTCTGTCCCTGGATTGGCATCACCCCGCATTTCCACCCGCGAGGTAATTGGCTTTGTGGCTTGCTGCTCTAAGCCTCTTGTGCGACCATCCAAGAATTGAAAACCCACATGGGAAGGTAATCCATTTTCATCGGCGTTGAAGGCCGTATTGAAAACAGTAGGGGTATTTCTAGGCTCAAATTCAATTAGATTTCCTGTGATTGCCGATTGGGAAATAATTCGGTTGGGTCCTAAACCTGAACCACTAGTCCCGGCACCAAACTGTCGACGATCTGCGAAAGCGAAAGTCGGATGATGACAGGTACCACAGGCTACATCTTTCTCCCCTCCAAGAATGGGATCATAGAATAAAAGGCGTCCCAATGCAATTGTTTCCTGGCGAGCGGGGTTGTCTGGCGGGTAAGGTATTGGGCCTAATGTCTTAAGATTAAATTGTGTTCTTAAATCTTCACCCGGTGCCATAGGATCGGTGTCATCATCACCGCACCCTGAGGTAATTAATAAAAGGCTTAAAGCAATAACAATTAAAGTAACAATGCGCCGGCACTTTACTTTGAAAATTTCCAAAATGCTGTTCATGGTAATTCCTCCTCTAAGATTTATTATTACTTCCAATTTAACCATATATTTGGCTTATATACTACATACTTTATCACCTCCTCCGTTATATTTTGATTTTATAAGCATTTTCACCCTATAGTCTCGATTACATCCAACAAATGCCCCGGACGTTCCGCACACATCACAACTTTCCCGAACGCACCGTTCTTTTCAAATTTCCTGCAGCCAAACGTCAATTTAGAAATGGGCGTTTCCAACTGACTGAGAAAAACAAGTTACCTTTTTCACACTTTCCGCGCCCAATGTACGGGCTGCTTCTCCAGTTCCCGAATGCACTGAGTTTGGAGTCAGCGGCAGGGGAATCGGGACGGATGTGTCTAGGTTTTTTTGATTTGCAGAAAACGCTCATTTGTTTTTAAGAATTTTCTCGTGTACAATTGTTCAAGCACTAACATATCCTCTCTATCTCAACTCGTCGCTTTAAAACCTTATCCTCCTCTCGGTAATGGTTGTGTTTTTTTGTTAGAGCGCCCTGTAAATAATCGTCACAACGCTGAGCAGTTTGTTCCCCACAAAACTTCAGAGCATGCAAATACAGCCAGCAAAAAGGATGTCCCCATCTACCGCATCTTTTTTCATGATACGAGCTATGTTGACACCCAATTCTGCATGTATGGTTGTACAGATCAACATCGACTTGACTTTGCTTTCGATTTTAGTTAACAACACGCGCCATTTTGCCCTCGTACTTGCCACTGATTTTCCCTGACCCGACGTTTATCGTTACTTTTGTGGTGCCTTTACCGACAATGTTTTTATAACCGCCCGTTCCGCTGACCATAGTGAACTTTCCTTCGGCAACGTTGGTAGCCGGATCAATGTTAGCCTGAAACTCGATAACTATCTGCCCCTTTCTACCATTCAGGGTTTTGATACCCTTCACTTTTGTAGGTGGTGCATCAACAGGGAAAAGGTTGAAAGTCTCCGAGGCGGACCCAAAATCTCTGGTTGCTCCAGTAGAACTGAATGTTCCTTGAGCAGAATTTGGCCCTGTAATGGTCAAGTCGAACTCAATCGTTACATCTTTCTTAACACCTTTCTTAACATCCTTTCTGACGCCTTTCTTTACTTTCCTATCACCACCCTGTGAATCCTCAGCGGTGTTTTTTATAGCCTTGATTGATTCGACAGATGTATTTTTAGCCAGTTGTTGCTTTTCAACGTCGCTTTTTATTGTGTTACTGGGTTCAACACTGGTCTCGCTACAACCAAAAATCAATGCTGTAACCATTAGAGTAAATGCCAGTCTTAAGATATATGTTTTTATACTTTTCATGATGTTTCTCCTCTTTGTTTAAATTTTTCAGTTAGTCCATGGCAAACATTACGATTAGGGGGGTAGCTTAGATTTCATTAGATATAGCATTGTATGATTCCCTTCGTTTTATTTAATTGTTTTGTTTTGAAAAATATAACTAATGAGTTCATCTTCCCGGCAATTTGCTCGCAGATAATTATATGGAACGCTTCAAAAAATGTGATATTAAAAGAAGTCAGAATACAATTGAGGAAAGCAACTTACCGGAATTGTGGGTGGGAAACAGCAAAATGCCGCATCTCAAACTAAGGCCACGCCGTCCATATCCATGGGAACGGGTAAATTCATCATTTTTAAAATCGTCGGTGCCAAGTCACCAACCCAAAATTCATTATGTTTCTTAAGGAGGTCTCTATTTCGAATATAAAGCAATGAGTCTTCAAACGTATGCATGCCAACTAAAGATCCTTTTTCACCAAACACGTCTTTATTCACATTTCCCTTCAAATCGAATCCATCGTGAGGGACTGCAATAAGATCGGCGGCAGAGCTAACATTCTGTCCTTCATAAATATCTTCCTTTTTAATGACCTCACGAATAATTGGCTCTTTCGTATCTTTCTCACGTAGATTCAAGAGAACCTCCGTGAGCTGCTCCCGTGCCTCTTCGTATTTTTCCGGCGGTACCGAACCGTTAGGTTCCCGACCTTGAAGATTCACAAACACCCGGCCTGGAATCAGACTATACCCCAGAGATTCCGGATGCATATCGTCCAAACTCTTGGGCGGCGTCCGTTTAAATTTCAGCACATCTGCTTCAGCGAGATAGTTGTTCAGGTAGACTTCTTTCTTGATTGTGCAAAAGCCGTGGTCCGAAAGCACAATGAATTCAACATCCTCGCCTATCTTGTGTTCAACTTCACCTAAGATATCATCAACCCGTCGATAAAAATCAAAAAATGCCTTCGTATATTTAGGATCGTCACGTTCCATGTGTTCCCAGAAAAAGTGATTCATACGATCTGTCTCCATAATATGCGTCTGGAAAAAATCCCAATCTTCCTTATCCATATAATGGAACATGGCTTCCACTCGCTTCTCCAGAGCGAGATTCACTTCGTCCAAAAACTTATCCAGATTCTCCCGTGCAATCCAGGCATCTGCATCGATTTTGTAACCCATCTCCTTTAGTTCGGAAGAAACAGATGCTGGTGACGCAATCTTTTCAATCTGTGTGCACAAGAAACAACCGATCATAATGCCGTTCACCGCTCGCGGTGGATACGTAACGGGAACATTCATTACGAAAACTTTTTTCCCTGACCGACTCATTATGTCCCAAATGGTATCGCTCGTCATGTTTACAGAGGTAGGAATATAAATATCATGCGTTCCGGGTTTCTGATCCACAAAACCAAATATGTTGTGTTTAGCCGGATTTTTCCCTGTCATGTAAGAGGACCAGGCCACGGAGGAGATGGTAGGCTGGACGGAATTCATCCGCTTGCAGTCACCGAATTGTAAAAATCGCTTAAAGTTAGGGAAACAGCCATTGTCAATATGTTGCTGCAAAAACGAATAAGGTACGCCATCGATGGATATCACAAAAACTTTGCTACCGTTATTTTTTTTCAAGAATTTAAACATTTTTGTAAAAGATTTTCCTCTTGTTAGTTTTTAGAGATTATTTAGACCGACATTTTACATATAGCCCAAATCCACCAACCGTTGTTTGAGCAAAACTTCCTCTTTATCCGAATAACCGATTTCAGCCCCATCTTTGACATAACGATCTATGTAGCCAAGATCGGCCAATTGAGACAATATCTTTTTTAAACTTTCATTTGGTGTTTCTCTGTGACTTTCAACCCGAATTTCGGGATTCACGGGCTCTTCATAGGGATCAGACACACCGGTAAACTGCTTAATTTCACCGTCCAAGGCCTTTTTATACAACCCTTTCACATCCCGGTGAATGCACTCCTCAACCGGGCAGTCTACAAAAACCTCTACAAAATCGCCAATCATTTCCCGCACCTCTTCCCGAACTTTCTTGTAGGGAGAAATCGCCGCCGAAATTGCGATCACGCCATTGCGGCTCAGCAACTGACAAACAAACCCGATTCTACGAATGTTGATGTCCCGATCTTCTTTACTGAACCCCAGTCCTTTGCTTAAATTTGTGCGCACGATATCCCCATCCAACACTTCAACATTGCGGCCACAGTTTTGCAGCTCCCTGGCAACTAATTCTGCTAAGGTTGACTTTCCTGAAGACGGTAAGCCGGTAAACCAAATCGTAAACCCATTCTTGCTCTTTTCCATATTCATAGTTCCTTTTTAGTTTTTATAGATATTATGCTTGTTTTGCCAATGCAGGACGGTTAATTTTTCCAGTGGATGTTTTCGGTAAGACCTCGGACAATTCTATCTTTTCAGGAATCATATAACTGGGAAGTTTTTTTGCACAAAAGCCTTCTAACGTTTTCGCGTTGAAACCATTTATTTTATTTAAGACCACGAAGGCTTTTAAACGGTGTCCAATCAAATCATCGGGGACAGCCACCACTGCAGCTTCCTTTATTTCCGGATGACTGTAAAGGACCGCTTCGATTTCGCCAAGCTCAATTCGATACCCCCTACTTTTGATCATGTGATCTTTGCGGCCCATGTAGATATAATTCCCTTCTTCATCTAACGTTACTAAGTCTCCCGTTCTGTACATTTTTTCCTGAAAATAAGGTTGTGTCTGATTTTGCACAAATAAGCTATTGGTTTTTTCTATATCTCCCCAGTATCCCTGAGCCACACATGATCCGCGGGCAAAAAGCTCTCCTTCCTCTCCGGATTTTGTCACAATTTCGCCATTTTCGTTTAAAGCGAAAACTTCCATATTCGCACAGGTTTTACCAATTGGAATTGGTTTTGTTTGTTCGGCAGGTAATTTTGGCACCTCGTAATATGTAATCACATTGGTTTCAGTGGGACCGTAAAGATTATAATATCTTACATTCGGGAGCAGGTCCATCAGATTCCGTAAGTATTTGACCGGGAATACTTCTCCAGCAAAGAGAATGGTTCTCAAATTGGAGAAGGCATGACGCTCCAATTTTCCATGGAGTACCATCAAAGAAAGAATCGAGGGTACTGAGTACCACACGGAAATTTTGTTATTTTCAATCCAGTCGGCAAGTCTGATTGGAAAAGTTGAGGCGCCTTCCGGAACTAACACCAGAGTCGCACCTGCTTTGAAAGCAGTAAAAATATCAAAAATGGACAGATCAAAATGCAAAGGTGCATGATTGGACAGTCTGTCCTCTGAATTCACTTTGAACGTATCATGAGCCCAGTTCACAAATGTTAATGCATTCAAATGCGAGATCATCACGCCTTTTGGTGTACCTGTGGAACCGGAGGTATACAGGATATAACCTAAGTCAGTTTCGATACTATCATTTTCAGGCAAATCCGTCACCTCGCAACCGGTAATCTCAGGCCATTCAATTACCTTAACTGGCAAATTTTGTTTCTCGTTACTTAAATCATCTGTGAGGATTACGACATCTAAAGGATTCTTTTCAGGAAACATTGCTTCCAACGTTCCGACTTTTCTTGTAGACGTGAGGAGACAGCGGATTGCGCAATTTTCAATGATATATCCCAAACGTTGTACAGGCGCATTGGGGTCTAACGGAACATACACCGCTCCGGCTTTCAAAATCCCATGAATGCTGATGATTGAGGGGATAGACTTATTGATATAAATCCCCACCCGATCCCCCCGTTTTACACCATTTTCCCGTAATACAGAGGCCAATTTATTGGTAGTGTCGTCGAGATGTTTGTACGTAATGCTTTCATCATTATAAACAACCGCGACTTTCTCCGGGTAGTTTTTTGCAGAACTTGTTAAAAGATGTTGGAGTAGATATGTCATTTTTTAACGTTCCTCCCTTAAATTATGATTTTTTTTAAGATTTGTTTCATCAGCAAAAACTGGAGATGACCTCAAATGAAAATGTTACGGCTAAAGTCCAAGATAACGAGCGATAATATTTCTTTGAATTTCTGAAGTGCCGGAATAAAGCGTCCCTCCCACAGAATCTCTCAAATCTCTTTCTAATTCGAATTCTGTCGTATAGCCATACCCCCCATGAACCTGGATCGCATCCAGGCAAGATTTTACCCAGGATTCACTCATGTAAAGTTTGGCAATGGCCGCATCCATGGGCGCAGAGCCCTCATTTTTTTTCAACCACGCCACCTTGTATAAAATGAGCCTTGCTGTCTCCATGCGGACTTTCATGTCAACAAGTTTATTTGCAACAGATTGAAATTTACCAATAGGTTTTTTAAACTGTTTGCGCTCTTTTGCATATTGAATGCTTCTCTCCAACTGTCTTTCCATACCACCGAGGTAATTCGCTAAAATGCAGCTTCTCTCCCACTCCATAGAGTCACTAAATATGGACGCACCGGCTCCTTCCCGACCTAAACGATTGGCAACCGGAATCCTGCAATCCTCAAAAATAAGCTCAGCCATTGGAGATGTTTTGAGCCCCATTTTGCCAATTTTCTTACTGACCCGAAATCCGGGAGTGTCTTTTTCAACAATGAAGCCCGTAACCCCCATAAATCCCATGCTCTTGTTGACTGTGGCGAATACAACAAAGACGTCTGCCACAGGCGCATTTGTGACCCAGGTTTTCGTTCCGGTTAAAATGTAGTGATCTCCATCCAACTGTGCCGTGGTACTTAAGCTAAAAGCATCTGAACCGGATCCCGGCTCACTCATACCGTGAGCGCCTATCAATTCTCCCGAACAGAATTTTGGCAAATATTTACGTTTTTGTTCTTCGCTACCAAAGGCATAAATTGGCATTTGCACGCTCCACATTTGTGCATTGATACCAAACAGGAGACCGCTGTCTTTGCAGCCGTAGCCAAGTCCTTCCATGACCAACATTGCCGTTAGAATATCCTGACCGTTTCCCCCGTATTCTTTTGGAAAAGATAGCCCCTGAACGCCAAAGTCTGCACACTTCTTCCAGAGTTCGTACGAAAAAACTGCATTCTCGTCCCGGTCGATCACATTGTCATTGAGCTCTTTTTTAGCGAATTCAATAGCAGCCCGCTTAAATTCAAGTTGTTCTTCGGACCAAGAAAAGTCCATATACGCCTCCCTTATTGACTCTTTGTTCACAAATTCTAAACTGTTCGTCTATAAAAAAACACACCACTTTTCACTTCTAATCCGGCAATGCCGTTAAGAGAATGGGAAAGAAAAACGAATGTAATGTTCCATTTCTCTTTCCCATTGTAAACTACGAACCGATGGTTATTGCAACAAAATCATCTTCCTTGTTTCAACAACCCCTTCCCCTTTTAGTTGATAAACATAAATACCGGAGGTTACTTTATTGCCAGCGGCGTTCGTTCCAGTCCACTTGACACTAAATTCTCCGGGTTCCTGAAATTTATCAACCAGACTTAGGACTTCCTGCCCCAAGACGTTGTAAATCTTTAGGCTGACATTCATTCCTGTTGGAATACTGTAACGGATTACAGTTTCAGGATTAAAAGGATTAGGATAGTTTTGCTGAAGCTCAAACCTATCAGGTACTTGCGATAGTTGATTTTTTGTGGCCGAAAGTTTTGGAGAAAATTTTGTTTGCGTGGCCAACTGAGGCGCCACAACACCCTGCCCTACGACTGCTATAGCACTTAAGATAGGATCAAGTCGTCCGGAAACAGCGTTAAAATCTATATTCAACTGACCATCTGCAACATGCACGATAAACGTCTCAGTGAGAGCGGTGAATCGAGAACCTGAAGCAACAAATATATCCAAATCATTCAGCACCACAGTCCCTTCAACAGTCACATCAAAGACACGCCCACCTGCCCGAGGTGCCCGGGGTTCCATAAAAAACAACGTTATCGCATAATCGTCCGTCGCTAAATTATCAAATATATAACTGAAAGGATCACCTTCTCGAAAGCTCTGGTAAAGGGCATCATCCGTGGTACCCGCTATACCGGCACCCGTGGAACCGGATGAACCACCCTGGAAACCGAAATCCCCAGCGACAAATGCTTTATCTGCTACAAAAAGCTCGCCATTCGAATCTGTGAAATCACTACCCCCGGCATTGACACGGAATGCAGTACCCGCAACAGGGGCGGGAATGCCTTCGCCGGTAAGCGTTACAGTCACGATGCCCTGGTCTGGATCGTTGCTGGTGATGGTCAGATCACCATTTTCAACTACCGCAACAGTGGGTTTAAAGCGAATGACAACGTCCTGCGAGCCGTTATTTGCAGCAACATCGAACGGTGTTGCCGGACTGACGACCGTAAAAACAGCATTGGTCGTTGCTAAATCACTGACGGTTAATACCTGAGTCCCAATATTTGAAACAGTCACAATGGCGTCGGCAGAATCAAGCAGAACGACCTGGCCAAAATCAACACTCAGCGGACTGACACTGATATCCGCTACATCCGGCGGAGGAGTAACGCCGTTTCCGGCCAGAGTTACCGATACCACCCCTTGATCCGGGTCGTCACTCGTGATATCAAGATTGCCGCTTTGCGCACCAACAGCCGTCGGACTAAATCTGACCGTAACAATTTCCGAACCTTGTGGTACAACTGTTACCGGTGTTGCAGGTGAGACCACTGAGAATAAACTGTTGGTGGTCGTTAAACCGCTCACTAGTAAATCTGCGTTCCCAATGTTGGTAATAGTCACAGTCGAATCCTTTGTTGCGTTGGTATTCACGTCACCAAAATCTAAAGTAAGCGGCGTAACCGAGATGTTCGGTTCCACCACAGGCGGTGCAGAACCGACCACGGAAATTGCGCTTACCACTGGGTCAAGTCGTCCGGAAACCGTATCAAAATCGATATTAAGTTGGCCATCAGATACGTTGACAATAAATGTTTCAGTATGAGCAGTGAACCGGCCACCTGCCGCAACAAAAATTTCAAAATTATCTAATACAACAGTGCCTTCTGCCGTTACATCAAAGACACGTGCACCCGAACGAGGAGCAAATGGTTCAGTGAAGAATAAAGTAACGGTATAATCGTCAACCGTCAAATTGTCGAAAATATAGCCGAAAGAGCTTCCTTCCCGGAAGGTCTGATAAAGAAGGTCATCATCAGTGCCAGCAATAGCAGAATTGGTAGAATTAGCAGTTCCACCCTGGAAACCAAAATCTCCGGCGACAAACGCCTTATCCGCGACAAATAAATCGCCATTAATATCGGTAAAGTCTGCACCGCCAGAATTGATACGAAGCTGTGCAGCAGAGGGTGGCGGGGCCTCACTGACAAGTATGTCGAAATTTTGAATATCTGTACCAAAAGTATTTGAAGCCAAAATCTGAACATTATTGATACCAGTGTCAGAAATAGTTGGCGTCCAGGTAATGAGGCCATCGGAGGCCACCGTAAAACCTGTTGGTCCACTGACTAAAGAAAAGGTAATGGGTTGCGTACCGGTAGCTTCAACTGTGTTATTGTCATCGTATGCATAAGCCTGGTCCACCGTAGCGGCTGTATTCGGTACGGAAGTAATGGTCGGAGGAACATCTGTAGCAAAATTAACTTCTCCAAACCACGTACCCCAACGGTCGTCGCTTGTCCCTGGCCCAACGGAAAGATCCGCGTATTCAACGAACATCCAGGTGTTCCCTGTTGTGGGGTCTAGCGCGGTCCCCATATAATCTCCCCACCGGTTACGGGAACCGCCAAAGGTCTTAACGTAGTTATCCTCACCCGGTTTTAGTAATGTACTTGCAGCGAGGCCGGATGGGTCTGTATCAAGACGCCCTGTGTAAAAGGCACCGGCAAATTCGGTGGCGCTGGAACGAGTGTAAGCTAAGGTCATGCTTAAATCATTTCCCACCATAATTGCCGGATAAGAATGATAAAAACTATCCAGATGCAACGCCACATCTTCATTTAGAGTCAAAGACAGATTAGCTGAATTATCGATACCAACTCTGACGTATCTGGCATCAGCATCAGAATCGTTGGCACCGCCTGCGACACTATGCGCCGTCCAGATATTATCGGCTCTGAAAACAGCATTGCGGAATCTACGACCGCCTACATCAATGAGTGAACCATCTCCCAATTGTTCGGCATCAGGTGGAGAAGAACTCGATGTAACTGCGACATCCGCAGCGCTGAGACTAATGGCACCTGCCGGGTCGGTAACTTCCCAAACGGTCACGGTCGTACCTGTCACAAAAGGGCTGTCATTGATCAAAAATGCAGAACCCTCAGCATCGACATCCAAATGCACCGCGGGAATAACCGTAAACACTTGCACCGTTAAATTGTCAGGATCACGCAAATCCCATAAATCGTTATACGTTACACTGCCAAGTGTTCCATTGTACATTTGAGTTTTCTCAATCACACGAAGTTGTACAAATTGGAATGATAACGACGTCAGATCAAATTGGTTAGAAGTCACATAGATATTTTTATCGTCATAACCAAGCTTGGGGTAATCGTTAAGATTGTTATTCGACGTATTGCCGTTTCTGTCTGCACGTATGGCCCAATTAAACCAGGTCCCTAACGGGTCGGAATCATCCGAGACAGAAACTAAAAGGTAGGCTTCAGTGGTAAGATTTCCACCTACCCAAATCATTACCCATCGATTTTCGTAGTGATCAAAAATGATTTGCGGATCGAAAGGGTCTGCGTTGGCAAGGACATTACTAAACCATGAATTGGCATCGATTCCGAAAAGTTTGTTGCCCTGTTTGTCCCAAATACCAAATTCAACATTGATAGTTGCCATAATATCATTGGGTCCTGCCGCCATGTGAGGGTCGGGCGGGATGACATTCCCGGCATCATCGATGCCATTAAAACTGGACAACAGCGTGGGTGCCGTTTGTGCTGCGGTAAGTCTAGGCGCTTCAATAAAAACATTGGAGCCTGCCGGTCCGCTTGCAGCTTTCAAATTTGGGGGATTGGGAATCAATGAAATGTGATGTTTTCCTTTCGGTCTTTTTACTAACACGTGTTGAGAAGCAGCCGCCTGTTGAACTGCTGAAAAATTAACCGTAGAAACGGCTGCTCCCGGGTCACTCGTTCCTGTGGCCGGCCCCTGAAACAACGACTGCGCCAGTGCACTGTTTAATAAAAAGACAAAAGTAAACAGGAGATTTATTGTAATCTTAGCATATTTTTTCATATCACCCTCTGTACGTTAGTTATCTATGGGAAAATTATCCTTTTTTTGATCATTGGTTTGGGACGTTGTAAAATATGCGCTACTTCAACTCCTCGAAGAGTGTGTGGTCTCTGGCTGCATCTTATGTTTCAAGATTTCTTTAACATTCAACCAGTAGGATTATTCCAATGCAGGTCTAAACGTGACCTTTGAACAGGCCAAATGCTCGGTTACGAGTGGATCAAATGAAATAACACGTTCCAAAGATACAGTACCTATTTTGTCAAGCGGAACATAGTCGGCTCCGCTATAAGACGTTGACAATCTCTGATTTTCATAAAAACCTAAAAACTGAATATCAATGAGATAACCTGGATCACCAGCGTCAAAAATAGTCGGCTGGCAGGCATCCGGGCCACTGGCAACTGAGCCGATATCAAACATTTGACTTATATATGTTTCATTGGCATCCATTCCTGTAGCTCTTGCCGATACCGTTAACACATTGCCATCATCAAAGAAAACCACCCTATCTACAATGCCATCAACGACGAAACGCGCTTTTCCAACAGCTACATCAGCAGGCGCATTCAGCTCTAAGTCTTTATCTACCACCTCTACCGCCCCTAAAGTGTTCATATTATCACTGTCCGACAGCAGCGGTTCAACGGAATTCGTTTTGTCTTCTCCACAACCAACAAGCAAAAATACAACGAACGTAATGTTCAAACAAAAAAAATGTATTTTTCTTACCATTGTTTTATTCTCCTGTTTTTATTGTGAAAACAATTTAATTATGCTCATGAAACTTACCACTTCGTATTCACCTCCTTTCAGTAATGCGGATAATGGTTCAATAAATGGTTAACTTTTGATTGTAGATTAATTGCCTCAGCCCTTGCGGAATTGTCGCGATGTAGGAAGCACGTTAAGAAGATAAAACCTTATTCCCATGGAATTCTTCGTTGAATTCATAATTTTGGGCTAACCAATTCACTGTTTTTACTATCACAGTATTTTCCGATTTTAAAGATGTGAACGTATGATCACCGTCAGGTATTATATAATAATCGCAGCGCTGTTTTTTCCCTTCTGAAAACTTGCGGAAATTAATTTCAAACTCTTCTTTCAGGATCACGTCTTTCTCGCCGTAGACGAAAAGAACCGGACGATTAGAGAAAACAACAGATTGAAATGCCTCAAAAAACGCTTTATGCCGATTTTTCTCCGATTTCTTCCTGAAGCCGGCTAAACTCCAAATTGTACTCATTAAAGTTCTAAGCGATATTTTGTCTCTACCTGAAAAAAAATAGTCTTTCCAGGCCTTTATGCTAAATGCCTTTTTCAACCAATTTTTCAAATAACGCTTCGCGGCAATGCCACTCATGGAGGCACGGGGGGCATTCTTTGAAACAGGGGTATAAAGTGAAAAAGTAATCATCGGAAGCGACCATAAGACAATCGAATCTACTCTACTATCTCTGGCGGCCGTCATCAGCGCATTTCTTGCCCCGGCACAAGTTCCTATGAGTACTACCTTATCTATCTTTTCTTTTTCCATCAGGAAATCGATAGCGCTGCAGGTATCTGCAGGATCATAGCAATCAAAATGAATAGAATCAATTTCACCTTCGCTATCACCAATTCCGGGGAAATCCATCCGCAAAACCCAAAAGCCCACTTGGCTCAAGCGTCGTGCCGCTTTCACATACATTCTGTGAGGGCCTACTCTATATTGAGGCCCGGAATTCAAAAAAATAACACCAATTTTCTTCGTGCAATCCGTTGGCACATGCAGGACACCAAACAGCCTTTTGCCTTTACTCAGAAAATAGACAATCCTTTCAGAATCTGTACTTGTCAACGCCGGTCTCAGCTTTCTGCCCTTAACCATCCGAGAGTCTCCTTATATAATTGTAAAGGGTAAGTCCACCAAAAAAGAGATTGCTTATCCCAAAAATCTTTTTCATCAACTACCTTAAATTCACTTGCAGCACCGATGCTTTCATAAGCCTGGGCAAGAGTCTCACATGGAGCACTTAATTTAGGATTGCCGTTCGTCATACCGATAAAAACAGATTTCTTAAAATTTGAAACTTGTGATGTTAGATCGATTTTCAATAGTTGCTCATAAATTTGACGTGTAAAATAATGACCTTCGACCTCGATTGTGCCTTTGGTTTTGAGTTCCTCGATAATTTGCGCTTTTGAAACAGAACCATTATTGCTTGCAACCGCGGCAAACATCATTTTTCTAAAGATCTCAGCCAGAAAGTCCTGACCTTTGATTATAGGTGACCATAGCAGCAGATCCTCAATCCTGTCATCCTGCTCTGCCGTGAGAGCGGCAACCGTTGCCCCAAGCCGAAAGCCTAATAAACTTACTTTATCAACATGCATGTCTTTTTTTGCATAGTCGACGGCTTTAATTGTATCACAAATTTGAGTTTCAATCGTCGCATCTTCAAAATCTCCCTGACTGTCGCCATACCCTCGGCTATCGAAACGCAAAACGAAGAATCCACGATTGCAGAGTTCTCTGGCAAATCTGACAAAAACTCTGTAGCTCATCTGCTTTTCCTCGCCGTAAGGGTGGCAAAAAACGATTCCTCGTTTACAACCATTTATGTTATTTTGGGGGATATGCGAAATACCAAATAATTTGTGCGCATCTTTTCCAAAGAAAAATGCTTTTTCCATTTAAAACCTTTGAAAGTTATTCTGCTGGTACGTTGTTTTCGATTCTTGTGTGTAATCGGTTTTACTAGATGGAGAGGGTCGGAGATGGGAACTTATCGAATTTTGCTGATGATGTAATTCTTAACGTTTGTCTTACGGCGATGCCGCATTGACTGTTTATATTTATGATAGAGGTAACAAGACACCTCGTGCAAGGCATTTTCAATGTCAAATTTATATTTAGATAAATATCGCATCACTGCCGGACGCGTTAATATGGCATGGGCGTGGTCAACATATTCATAGACAAGAGCTAAGAATGCCATTTTCAATAGGGCTTTTAATGCTTCAGGTGTTTCATCATTCATTTGCGCCGGATTTCTAAAAAACAGCATGTCGCCATGAACAATTTGGCCACGGGAGTAAGGGATTGGACCATCTGAGATATTTGGATGCTTACAACGAGTCGAACGACGCCAGTGGTCTAACTGCACAAAGCCCATTGGCATAAATCCCATCTTACGAAGGAATATCTCAACTTCACTGAAGAGAGGCTGTCCTTTGTAAATAGACATGAATTCTATTTCCGTACGAATTGCAAGCACGTTTTCCCCTAACAAGTTTGGCGCCGATTGGAATATCTCTAATTCTGCGCCTTGTACATCTGTTTTTATAAAAACCGCTTCCGTAAAATTATATGCCTGTGCTGCTTTGTCCAATGAGATTGTGGATAAGTCAAACGTACCCTCCAATTCAAAATAGTCATCGCGCCCGAATTCTTTAACCAGCGGTAAATCAGCATCAAAAAAAGAAGAACAACCGCGTTTATGATAAATATTCAGCGTGCGGGAGTCATGGTTCTCACCCAGGGCGACCGGTAGGTACCGAAGGCTCCTCCACGGTTCGGAATTGTTTTTTATGGACAGGTTGAGTTTTTCACATTCTTCCCGGTCCGGCTCAAAGCCGATGGCATCGACCCATGGAGCCAGTGGAAGTAAATCTTCGACAAACCCACCTCTGGCTCCAATATCTAAGCAAGTCATTTGCAGATCACTTAGTACGGCTGCGAAATCACGCGATCCCAAAAAATTATTTCCAGTCATAGAAACCACTGATCAGTTATTAGATGACAGAGTGAATAATCTAACGGATATGAGTCATGCTTCGTTTCGACACCATTTGCAGTCCCCGGTCCGGAGTTTGACGCCAAAGCGTCACAAAATAAACGCCATACGCCACGGGTCGCTGTTGCAAATCCAGACCATTCCATTGCACCGAATATGACCCGGCTTCGCGCTCCCCGGAAAAAAGTTGCGCTACTACCTGACCTAAGACATTATAAATCCGAATGTTCACTAAGGCACGCTCAGGCTGTTCAAAAAAGATACTTGTATTTCTTCTAAATGGGTTGGGGAAATTAGGTTTCAGAACAAATTCCATTGGCGGTTGAACATGAACTGTGGCCACCGAAGAAAATTTAAGCGACCCATTTGAATCTGTATAGCCTAGACGATAACTGTATTCGCCGGGTTGTAATCTCTTATCGATATAATCATAGGAATTGGACACATCGGACATAACCTTACCTTTAACAAAAGTCAAAACCTTGAAATCAGCTTGCCTGTGTTTTCGTTGTATCTCTACACCCAGATTATTGACTTCACTGGTCGTTACCCAGTGCAAAATCACATCTGAACCTTGCGTTTGTGCGTTAAAATTTGACATTTCAACAGAGGTTACATTGTTCTCCAAAAACCAGAGTACTGTCGTTGGGTCAGATTTGAAAAAATCGAGAAGTAGATTCGCAACTTTTTCGCCTCCCTGGAAAGACGGATGGGTTCCATCATCTTTTAGATCATCGCACTCCCAAATCAGGCCGTCACTTCTGGGAGTTAAACCATCAGCCCAAAGGTAAGGCCCCCAGGCTAAATACGGTGCAACGACCGCCCCGTTTGCCGGGTTGTAATTCAGAGCAGGATCTCCGTTAATTTGTTTTTCAATAGCCCATTTTACCGCAAAGCCGGATTCATAAGCATGAGGCTCCGGATTAAGACTCGTTACGGCATAACCCGCATAGATACGGCTGGAGAAATAAACAAGCTTGATATTAGGAAAATGGATTTTCAGATTACGTACGATATCCTCAAGGTATCCTTGAAGCTCGATCGCCTCAGTTGGGAAGGCCGCCCTCGGATGCGGCGTCGCTTCCAATATCCAGGCCACTTGAACTTGAGAGTCAGTTCTGCCGGCTTTCGCAACCTGGTCATGCACATAGCCCCAGTATTGGTAATCAGGGTCTGCTATCCTATCGGCAGACGCATCACTCAGAGCGCCATTCACAAGCGTCAGTCGAGGGTTCTTTTCCGGGTCAGCACTGCCGAGATCGACAAATAATTCCGATTCAATTCTGGTATTGGACATGCCAATTGTTACCAACACAATCGCGCCGTTGGCTTCATCAACCTCGCCGTTAGCATTAAATGGTCGAATATTGTCGGCAATGGCCAATCCTGCGCTGGCATGAGCAGATGGCGGCACATTCAAACCACCAGGATAAAGCCCACCTTGCATACCCTGATATAATTCGCTGCCAAGGTCAAAAAGTGGTATCATTCCCATTGAAGTATTGCTGCAATCTCCGCCAGCGAATGTATCTTCGGTCGACCCTGCAAGCAGTGCGAAAACCGTTGCAAATATCCAGATAGTCCACCGGATTGTTGAAAGATAAAATAATTTGGTACTCTCTAAATCATTTATTCCACAGAAAGAACTTAACATTTTGGGCGCCTCCATGGCTATTGTATAATAAAAGATCATTCATCGGACAAATAATATTTTTTGCTTGCCGACTAATTGTTCCGAACCTCCGGAACTTTGCCGCCAAAGAGTTACAAAATAAATCCCATGGGCCACCTGCCGCTGCTGCCTATCAAGACCATTCCATTGTATTGTGTAAGCACCTGCTTCACGTTCCTCTGAAATTAAACGCGTGATCTCTTGCCCTAAAATATTATATATTCGTATGGATAAAAAAGCCCTTTCCGATGTCTGTAATACCAGATTGACGTTTTTTCTAAATGGATTCGGATAACTTGGCGCAAGTTTAAACTCTTTTGGTGTTTCTATCTGGACACTGATTTCTTTGGAAAACTGGATCGTGCCATCTATATCAATTTGTTTTAGTCGATAAGTGTACAGGTCAGGGGGAAGTTCTTTATCAGTGAATTCATAATTCTGCCCGGAGTTCGTTGAACGGTCAGGCTGAATAAAAGCAATTGTTTCAAAATCAGACTGGTTGCTTTGCCTTTGAATTTCGAAGCCTGCATTGTTTAACTCGTTTGAGGATTGCCAACGCAACACCACGTTCGTCTCCCGGACGTTAACTTCAAAACTGGTTAATTCAACATGTGTTATCGTATTATTTAAAAACCATGTTGTTGCGGTCGAATCTGTTTTAAAGAAATCCAGAATTAACTGGGCCACTTTGGGTGCACCTGTCCTTGGATTCGGGTGTGTTCCATCATTTTGATAATCTCCACACTCCCATTCCAGACCATCGCTTCTACCGGGGATACCACCTGAAACATTATCTGAACCTAAACCGTTAGCCCAGAGATACGGGCCCCATGCAAGCCATGGAGCTTCTGGGTTCGCGCCATCATAGCTCAATTCCGGATCTCCATTGATTTGATCCTCAATAAGCCACTTCATAGCAAAACCGCCTTCATACGCAAAAGGCTCGGGGCTTAAATTAGTGGTCGCGTAGCCAGCATATATTCTACTACTCAAGTAAACAACCCGGACATTAGGATAACTGTCTTTAAGATTTCTAATGCCCGTCTTCAAGAAATCTTTAAGCCACTGGGCACGTTCTGGAAATGTCTGAGGGCCAAGAGTAGCTGGCATGGCGTTTAGTAACCAGGCCGCTTGTACCTGGAGATTTGTTACACCGGCTGCAGAAATCTGCGATGCAAGGTTTTGCCATGCCTGCCCATTAACAACCGACCACTTGCTGGCATCCTGCGTTGCTTTTGCACCATTTACAATAACCAGATTAGGATTGATCTCCGGATCGGCCAAAGCCAGTGGAATGAACGGTGTAAACTCTTGTTGCGTATTTGACATCCCCATAGAGATCAATACAATCTTACCGTTTTGGTCCGGTTGACCGGCAGAATTCAATGGCTGAATCTGTTTTAAAAAAGCCAAACCAGCCTTCAAGCGATCCTGCGACATCACATTACTACCATCCGGATACAAACCGCCTTGAGAACCTTGATAAGATTGTGTGCCTAAATCTGTTAATGGAATCAAACCTGTCGATGTACCGCCACAATCCTGGGCAAGAAGGTCACACGATAAAGTAATCATTGTAACCAACACAAGTAGAGAACATCCAAATGATCCACTCCATGAATAACACCTCTCCCTTCCTCGTTTTTGTTGAAAAGGTGTTAATTCTTTCATCGTATTTTCCTTTAGATAAAATGAATAAATAATGATTTACACTTAATTTATTGAACTCAAAAACAGGACTAATTTCGTTGAGTAACGTCTTTTGAAGTCTCAGATTTTTTACCAGTTACGCTAACTTCAATTTTGGGTGAGAATTCAACATTTCCTGTTTTGTCGATCTTTTTTAATCGGTAAACATACGTACCAGACCCTACATTCTCATCCAGAAACTGATAGTCCTGAGAACCAACTGTCGGACCGTTACCTTGAACAAAACCTACTTTTTCAAAATGACTATCTTCCCCAGCCTTTGATCGTTCTATCTCAAAACCAACTTGCTTTTCTTCAAAAACCGTACTCCAGCCTAGTTTAAGAACATTACCAATGGGGGTCGCGTGAAACGTATTTAAATAAACATCCAGTTTATTTTGGTCGGTAATTTGCCATGCACCGCAATCCGGTGCAGCACCACCAGATGCTGATTGCAATTTTTCACCAGCTCCTTTTGCAGGGCTATCAGAACCTAGCCTGAAGTCATAAGCCTTTGGATTTACAAATTTTGGATTCGCAACAATGTTTCCAGACACCTCTAAATCCTTGTTATTCTGAAAGGGACCCGGCCAAAACAAATTGTGCTCTACCACGGCCGATTTCACAACTTCCGGATTACTTTGAATATGATAATTATCTGAACTATTAATCACAACAATGTTATTTTTCACGGTTACATTCTCTATCGCTCCCCCCATCTTTGCCATCAAACCCAAGGTAATACCACCCATTTGATTACCATAAATCGTATTATTATAAATCTCAATATCTCTGATATTTGGTTTCAGATCGATCGCGTTGCCGCGGTTGTCGTAGATAATGTTTTCACGAATAATGATCTTTTCAATAAGCATTTTTCCTCTCGCCGTAGCGATTATGATACCTGATCTTTGTCTACTATTCGTGATGATATTCTTTTCTATCAGAAGTCCGGAGATGATTGAAGCTGACCTGTTGCCCCTTCCACTCTGATAAAAAACATGAATACCATACCCCTCCGTCCCGGAAATATAGTTGTTTCGGATAATATTGCCTTTGCCGGAATGGACATAAATGCCGTGGTCCAATGTTCCTCCCTGTTCTTCAATTTCGAGGATATTGCCCTCCACTAAAATACTATCTCCATTTACCGAAATAGCGCCATACCGAAACCCTGAACCGCTGAACCGATTCCTTACGATTTCAACATGGTGGGCGCCACCTCGGCTCTGACTACCGACCGTACCGACCCCGCTGTCTTTAAAATGAATCCCTTCAATGCGAACATACGGTACCCGAATACGCACAGGGCCATCGCCTTCAATAATTGCTTCTTCCCCGGGATAGGCTTTGAGTACCCAGTACTCGCCAGAGCTACTTGATTCATTGTTAAAACGACTGCGGCCCGACCTGTCCCGAGACCGGGGCAACGATTGACGGGATCTCGACTGTCGCCCACGATGTGGTATATACTGCCGTTGCTGTCGCTGGTGGCCTTGACGTCTGCCTCGCATCCCACCTTTAAACATGATAACACTCTCTTGATACGTTCCCCCGCGTACGAGAACCGTATCGCCAGGACCACTGCTTTCGATGGCAAAGGTGACTGTCCTCCACGGGGATGAAAGCGTACCCGTACCACTGTCGTCACCATTTGTGGCGACGTAATAAGTAGTCGCTGATCCAGGATCACCTCCAAAAAACATACTAAAAAAAACAAACAATAATACGACTACAACTTTATTGTGAAATAGAGCGCTCATTATTCTCCTTTGAATTAATTAATTACGGTTTGCCAAGTCCTAAAACCTTCGAATGTCTATTTTTTTCTTTCAGAAAAAATTCATTTATTCGTGTGAAATATTGCCGGATTACCCAGTGCCGCCAATTCGATGGGCATTTTAAAATCTGTTCCTCCAAACAACATACAAACTTCAAGGTGTTCTGACGAATATCTTCTTGCCTATCCTCAGTTGCTTGCAGTTCAAGTGGTTTTCCAATTGTTGTCTTAAAGTTTTTTGAACCGGCTTTTCCGGAAACGATGACCGGCAGGACGGTTGCTCCGCTGGCCAGGGCCAAACTCATTGCGCCCAGAGAAAAGGGAACGGTATTATTTAGAAATTTTGCCTTAATATGTGTTAAGGATTGCATGCCGTCCCCCATCGTAAAGAGAATACCATTATCGTTTAAATGTTTCAGCAGAGGCCGGGAATTGAATTCTACTTTAAAATAGAAATCCGATGGTTCGGTGTATCGTCGTATCTTCAGTTTTTCTTCAATGCGTCTTCCAAGCCAGGAGTTTGTTTCCATTTTAGTAGAATCTACACCAGAAACATTTCTAAATCGAACGCCTTTGAGTTGGTATCCCTTTTTTCGCAAGACATATCTGGTAATAAAATGGGGACCTAAATGACCACTGAGGAGAATAATGCCTTTACTGTTTTTTAATGCCCCCTCCAAATTTTCCAATCCATCAATAGGAAAATAACGTTCAATTTCAGCATCGTTTAATTTTATTTGGAAATAGTTACAAATATTCCATACCTGCACACCCTGGATAATAGACTTTGTTAATCTTAAGAGTTCCGCTTTGCGTTTCTGATCACCAAAGGCCTGATAGACATTGTTATAAACATCTTTCCTGAAGGTGCTATATATTAAATATTTATAAGTTCCCTTTAAATTAGCGTAACGGATAAATAAGGGAAATGGGGTGACATTAAAAATAAACCGGATCACCGAGTAGTACAACAGATGATACAGGTCTTTCAAGTAAAATAGAAGCTGCATAGATCCCTTCAATTATTCTTGTTCTAAATTATCAATCAATTGGCATCTCTGTCAAATGTCCTTTGAGAAGATGGTTTTCAGATTTTTCGACTTTCTCGATGAATTTCCGCATCTCCTTGAGGACAGGCGCATCTGTTCGATCGTACACTTCACCCTGTAAAAGTTGCAATACCGCAAGTCGATGATCTTTGGACATGATAAAAAATGTAAAGAGGTGCAGCAATTTATAGTAGAGGCGAATGAATTCATACCAAATTTCAACCCCTGCCCTGAGTTTCGTTTCGTATGGTTTCAATGCCGCTTCGCTGAAATCGCCGGTTTTAAGGACCTCCACAATTTTTTCACTGGCAAATTTGGCGCTATAACTTGCTACACTTATTCCTGAGGAGAATATTGGATCAACAAATCTGGCAGAGTCACCGATCAACATAAATCCGTTCCCACAGAACTTGTCCATTTTATAACTGTAATCACCCTCTGTTTTGAAATCATTTATACGTTTGGCAGATTGCATTGCCGTTTTTATATCTTCATTACTGTCAACATGGAAATTAAAATAACTTTCAATGTCCATTTTAGATTGTTTGAAAACGTCTCTTTCAACCACAACGCCGACAGATGTAATTTCGTTATTTATGGGTATTTGCCACACCCAACCTCTTTCCACAGGCAAAAAGTAAATGTGAATGTAATCGGCGGTTCTGCCCTTGCCTCTATCCAGGTTTTCGTACCAGGCATGGACGGCATATTGATTAAAAATTGGGTCTTTCATCTTAATTTTTAACTGTCTTCCAAGCAGCGTATCCCGCCCGGAAGCATCCACAACTATCTTACATGGCATCGTAACATTCTGCTCGCCTATTTTGAAGCTCACACCTTTTGCATAACCGTTTTCAAATAACACTTCTTGCACATGCACTCCCTGATAAACCTTCGAACCCAGACCTTGCGCATGTTTGAGCAATAAAAGATCAAATTTCGCTCGATCGACGTGATAGGTATAATCCTGGTCCACGCCTTTTTGAGGAAATTCACGGAATTCAATGTCGAACTCACCTCGTCGGTTATACGGATGCCACGCAGCACCATATTTTCTGACAAACCCTTCCTTTTCCATCGTCTCCAAGAAACCAATCTCCTTGAAAATTCGAGTGGTCGATGGAACCAAAGACTCACCTACGTGAGGTCTGGGATGATGCGCTTTTTCAAAAATAATGTTACTGATGCCTGCTTTTGAGAGATAAGAACCCAATATCGAACCGCTGGGACCTCCACCAATTATGATTACATCAGTCATAGTCTTCCTCCTGTCGTATCACTGTTAAGTTATAGTTTATAAAATTGATTAATTATATAAGGCTATTCAATTTCAATATAGAGAACGGCATCGTTTGCAAATAAAACGCAAACAACGAATGTATATAAGGAACATTCTTAGTAGAAAATTGAAGTCTACGATTAGCTTTGATTATTTCAGCAAAACCATTCGTCGAGATAATACCGTCGCCGCAGACTCTAATCTGTAAAAGTAAACACCTGAAGAAACGGATTGACCAAATTGATTTTTACCGTCCCAGATTACTTTTCGAGAGCCGGTGGCATTGACTACTTCATCTACTAACGTACGGACACGTTGTCCTAACAGATTGTACACAGCCAGGTAGACGTTGCTTCCTCTGGGAACAGCAAATGTGATTTCTGTACTGGGGTTAAATGGATTGGGATAGTTTTGTTGTAGTTGAAACTGATCTGGAGGCGTCGTTTCTCTTTGTTCTACCGATGTCGGAGAGTCTGTAAACTCAAAAGCACCGATATCATACCCATTACCTTGTGGTCTGAAATTTCCTTCAAAATCCTCTGTAACCGAAGCGATTATGAGACCCGCATCAATAGCAGGAGAATTGGAAGATATATGAAAATCTCCTAAAGTCGGATTGACTAAACCCGGGTCTGCAAAGATAGCACGATTATCACTGATGCCTGAAATACTACTCGATTGTGGCCAATAGAGATTATTATCTACAACAATATTGGCTCCGGTAGATGTCATTTTGATGTGGTCTTCTCCGCCTAATGTAACAATGATATTGTTGGAAACGGTGACGTTGTTAACATCTTCAGAGCCTGCAAAGCTCGAAATAAAGATACTGGGCCCGATGGAATTACCGGAAACAGCCTGCTGATTATCATAGATAGTATTATTATAGATTCGGATATTCGTACCCTGTCGAGCAGCAATAGCGGCTCCGCCATTGGCAGTAATTACATTGTTCCGGATTGTTATGTTCGCAAGATCAACTACATTAGTAGCAGCGAAAGCTGTGATGATTCCACTTCGCTGTTCCGAACCGGAAATGTAGTTATCTTCAATGAGGATATTTTTGAGAGGTAAAGGCGTGGCATCCCTATTTTGACCAAAGATATGAATGGCATACCCAAAAGATCTCAAGAACATGTTGTTACGGATCGTAACGCCATCGCCTTCATGGACGTAAATGCCGTGGTCTAAAGTATTATTTTGAATAACGTCGATAGTGTTCCCCTCAAACAATAAATCGTTACCAAGGACATGTATGGCTCCAAACCCAAAACCCGGACCGGAGAAGGTATTGCCTACCACCTGGCAACCGGTTCCCGCAGCCGCGATGCCTTGTTGTAAGAAAGTCATGCCTTCAAATCGAATGTAATCTTTGCTGAGTTTTAATTTACTGAAATTATCCAGAATCGGCGTCTCACCCGGAGCGGCTTTGAACACCAAATAGTTATCCGCAGCACCTCCAGCCATATCTGAATCTTTTATTGTTTCAGAGGAGTATGTGCCGCCTCGTACCAACACGATATCACCTGCACCCGTGTTTTGGAAAGCGTGTTTAAATGTCGCCCAGGGAGCATTGGATGAGCCAGCGTTAGCATCTGAGCCCGTCGTGGAAATATAAAAAGTGTTACCAAACAAGAAATTTACGGTGCACAAATAAAATCCTATCATAAACACTTGTTTTCTCCAAACAGCACGATATTCATTCATGAAAATACCCCATAGTTTTATCAATAAATATTTGCGTAGCCAACACCAAATTTTTGCGCAGTGCAGTTGGCCTGTGCAAATAATGTGCCCCCAGTGTCTCAGGAAATTGGAGAAAATTCGCATTGCAATTTTTTCTGATAAATGCCTACATGCATTGTAAGAAAAATTACAATAATGTTTTTTATTCAAAACCACTTTTTCACACTTCCTTTTCTTAACAAAAAAATAAACAATAGAATTCTTACATATTCGTGGTTCATCATTCATTTAGGTAATTCGTCTTTAACATCCATTCAGGAACGGATCAAAATCTTCCTGGCAGAAAAACCGTCATTAAACAATTTTGTAAATATTTCAAGCTAATTGATTTGACTTCTTATTTTTTATAAATTCATTTAGACAATTAAGGCTGCGAAAATTCTCAGGCACTATTTCTTCATCACCCACTTCAACCGCAAACGTTTTTTCCACAAAATTGACTAACTGCAAAATACCCATAGAATCGATAAGCCCCTGGGTAAGAAGGTCTTCATCAGGTTCGATGGTTTTTTTGTCGTGATAAATGACAACTTCCGATAGCAGATATTTTTCTAATTCATCTTTAATGTTCATTACCGATCTCCATTCTATGTAATAATATAAACAACATTGGATCGTTAAATACTCGATTCAGAAACAATTTAAAATTAATTTCTAACTTTTTGCAATGTTCGTGCTGAATTTGGTAATCAAATTGGAGAGTGACTCAATGGTACCAAAATTCTCAGGAATCAGTTCTTCTTCGGGAATGGAAATATGAAAATTGTTTTCCATAAAAGCAACCAACTTCAATAAACCGAGAGAGTCGATTATCCCTTGTGTTAAAAGATCCTCATCCGGTTTAATAGAACTTTTACCCTGTGCCATTACATGTTCGTTCAGCAAATGCTTCTCTAACTCTTGACTTATAGTCATGGTACATTCCTCCTTACAAAATAATTAATAAATCAATTTTAAGATGGTAACCCCTGTTTGCTGTTACTACAGTAACCTCATCTTAGACCTTCACATCCTTCATTAATAATATAGTTCACCCTAAATTGAGTTGTTAATGTCACTAACTAATGCAGAAAGAGCCCGAATACTACTAAAGTTTTCAGGTCGCAGCTTTTCTTCAGGGACAGAGATGTTAAAGTTTTCCTCCAAAAAAGCAACCAAACGAAGGATACCCAATGAATCAATGATACCCTGCTTGAAAAGATCAGCATCATATTGGATGGAATTCAGGGTATCATCATCACCCATGTATTCCTCAAGAAGGTAACTTTCTAGTGCTTTCTCAACAGTCATTTAAATTCTCCGCGGTAGTTTTGAATATGTTATAGCTATGTAGTTTCCTTTTGAATTATCAAACATAAGCACCTTTCAAAGTCCTTTCCGGCTGCGCCATGTTTTCCTTTTTCAAACATTCACAAAGGAGCTCGCCAATCATCTGGTATGGTCTTTTCTACTCGTCACTAAGTTTTTTAAAAAATTCAAAACGGTTAAGCCACAACTACTTGTGACGTTTTTTGCTGTTTCAGAAGCTCTTTGTCTTGCAGGAATTCAAAGAGAGCCTCTGCTATCCCGCCGTGAACTTCAGCACTGTAATGGTGAACATCATACGGCAAAAAAATAGAACGGCCATGCTGTGCGTAGGCATTTTGAATCGGAGACAGAAGATCTATATATGGAATTCCAAGTTCATCGCAAATATCAGTTAATAATGAGGGCCAAAAAGATTTTGGGAACACTTTGTTTATTTGCTTATAATCGGGGAAAATGAGTACAGCAAATTGTATATTCCGTTGTTCACAAAGTCGCTTCATTCGACGCAGAGTCTTTCTGGTTTCGACCCTGCGTTTCTCGACCTCTTCGTTCCTTTCCCCGGAAAGAAACGCTCTCTGCCATAAATGATAATTGGGTGGTTTAATGACATCTTTCAGGACTTGCAAATAATAGTTAGCCACAAATACAGTTCGCCAATACCGCAGGAGATTCTTGAGTTTTTTTATGGACCTCTCTTTTTTAGTAGACGGAAAATCGGGCTTTTCAATTCGCTCTCTAAACTTCTTTTTTATATTCTCCCAGGTCTCTTCATCAACTTTCTCCTGCAGTTGTCCAAATCTGGGATTATAATGCAAGTCCCGCCAGGCAGCGCCTATTAGCACGACATCCGGTTTCACTTTTGGCAAGACCGATTCAAGAAATGGAATATATTGGCGTATCGTAAAACCATAAATTGAAGCGTTTAGAACTTCGTTCTTTTGATCTGGGAACCGAGTGTTTAATTGCTCATTGAGATAAGCGAAATAGGTCTCGTTGTCGGCAAGGCCCCCGCCAAAGGATATGGAATTCCCAAGCCCAAGCACGCGAAAACTATTCGGCCGTCTCCCCAATTGAATTTCCGGGCCGCGAAAACCTAACCTATTTATGGTGGCAACACTATCCTTAGAAAAAGCTGTTTGATTGGGATGATTACAATATCCTATTCGATTATCAAGTACAACTCGAACTTGTGGTTCCAGGAAACGGGGTGGTTTAGGGAAAAAGAGTCGAACAATCCCCTCCAACAGCAGTAAACAACCAAATCCTATCGCAATGGTAACGAGCATTCTTCAATCTCCTGTGGGTTTTTATTTCTTATCGAAACTTTTAAATTATACAACTATCATGCAGCCGCTACATCTAAAGATTTGTCCTCTTCCAAAAATCTAACTGCATGCAGAAATTTAAAGAGCGCTTCTGCGATCGCTTGATTGCCCTGCGCACTGTAGTGAGTGACATCGTAAGGGATCAAAATAGAACGCCCATATTTTTTATAAGCGCGCTGGATTGCTGGAAGAAGATGAATATATTGTATGTCAAGTTCTTCACATATTTCAATCAGCAATGAAGGCCAAATAGATTTCGGGAAATTCCCACGTATTTGCTTGTAATCCGGGAAAATGACCAGTGCAAATTTAGTATCATTCTTTTCACAAATTCGTTTCATTTGACTAAGTGTTTTTTTTGCCTGTGCTTTTCGCTGTCTGATGGGTTCCGTTTCTTCACCGGCAAGAAAAGCCTTTTGCCATAACATAAAATTGGGCGGTTTGATGTGCTGCCTGAGTGCCTGTAAATAGTAATTTCCAACATAAAGCGTCCGCCAGTAGCTTATAATGTGCTTTATTTTCTTTACGACTTTTTCTTTCGTGGACGTCGTTGTCCAACGTTCCTCAATGGTTTCTCTAAACTTCTTTTGTATCATCTGCCAGGTTTCGTCATCGACCTTTTTTTTCAACTGTCCAAACCTGGGGTGAAAGTGCAAATCCCGCCAGTGCGCACCAAGCAAAACAATATCAGGCTTTAATGTCGGTACCACCGATTCAAGAAATGGTACATACTGACGAATGGTAAAAGCAATGATTGCACCATTTATAACTTCATTACGTTCATCAGGATAGCGCTTATTCATATAATGATTAAGATAGGCAAGATAACTCTCATCGTCGGCAACACCACCGCCAAAAGTCAAAGAGTTTCCTAATCCAAGGATGCGATGATTGACCGCTTCTCTTTCCGAATGAATTTCCGGACCTCTGAAGCCAAGACTATTTATGGTGCAGGTCTTATCTCCGCAAAACGCATTCTGATTTGGATGGTTGCGGTAACCGATTCGGTTTGCGAGTTCGATGCGAACCTGTGGTTCCAGCCAACGCAGTGGTCGCGGGAATATAAACCGAATGACCGCTTCCATGATCAGGACAAAAATCATCACCCCCAGCACAGCTATTAACATTTCTGTATTTCCTCCTTAAATTATCCGACGACAGCTACTCTTGCATCACGATGCACTTGCAGAAATTTTTCCTGAGTTAGGAAGTCAACCAGTGCCTCACCGATAGCAACGTGGCCTTCAATATTGTAATGACCAACAGGATCATACGGCATGAGAATACTCCTGCCCCGTTTTTTATAAGCGTCCTGTACGGCAGGCAACAGTTTCAAATAAGGGATTTCAAATTCATCACAGACCGCCGTTAACAAGCCTGGCCAGGTGGACTTTGGAAAATCATTGTTGAGTTGTTTGAAATCAGGGAAAATAACGATTGCAAGTTTTACATTTTGCGCATCACAAATTTGTTTCATCTGGCTGAGCGTTTTTCTGGTCTCGACTCTTCGCTGTTTGATCGGTTCTGTTTCTTCACCGGAAAGAAAAGCCATTTGCCATTGTTTGAACGTTGGGATTTTAAACTGGTCGCGAAGAACCTGTATATAATAGATTGCAACAAAGACGGTTCTCCAGCGGCGTATGAAATTTTTAAGTTGTCGCATAAATTTTTCTTTTAAGGTTTCCGGCGGGTCACATTTAGCAACGCGTTCTTTGAATTTCTTTTTCACTAAATGCCAGGTTTGCGCATCGATATTTTTTTTCAATTGACCAAATCTTGGGTTGAAATGTAAATCCCGCCAGTGAGCACCCAGAAGAACAATATCAGGTTGAACTTTAGGTAATACACCTCGAAGAAAGGGAATATATTGGCGAATGGTAAAACCAACAATGGCAGCATTTAAAATGTCAATTCGTCTATCCGGATTTTTATCCTTTAACTTTTTATTTGCATAAGCAAGATAGGTCTCATCATCCCTGACGCCTGAACCAAATGTAAGCGAATTTCCGAGTCCGAGTATGCGAATGTCATTCGCCTCTCTTGCCAGTTTAACCTCCGGTCCCCTGAACCCCAAACTGTTTATCGAAGCAGGAGCCTCAACTGTAAAAGCTTGCTGGTTTGGCCGATTGCAATAGCCCAACACTTCATCCAGATCGATTTGAACCTGGGGCTCCATTCGCAACCGTGGCCTGGGGAATATTAATCGAACGATTCCTTCCAGCAGTACCAAACAAACAACTCCAATTACAATTACAGTTAACATTCCCGAATGTCTCCTTTTGAGTTATTTTCAATCATCAACTTAATCCCTTAACTATTTGTGCATGAAGTTCCGCAGTTTTTTTATGAATTTTATTCCAGTCGTAACATTTTTTCACAACCTGCCTTCCGACCTTTCCTAATTTGCGTGCGTGTTCAGGATTCTTTAACAGGCGAATCGTTTTATCTGCAAAATCATGTTCATCAGTGGCGATGAGAATGCTTTCTTCATCGACAACCTCTATTCCCTCGGCACCCACAGGAGTCGTTACCACGGGCATTTCCATTGCCAATGCATTTAAAATCTTGATCTTGGTGCCGCTACCACTGCGAATTGGGGCAATGAAGACTGAGGCCTCCTCCATATAGGAACGCACATCATCCACGTAACCAGCAAGGAAAAGATTTTTATTACCAGCAGCTTTTTGCATTAAACGTCTGGTGGGCGAAGACCCCACAAAGGTCACTTTCACATTGGGGATTTCTGATGCAATCAAGGGTAAAATGCATTCCAGGAAATAATCAACAGCATCTGCATTATAAGCGCCCGACATTGAGCCGACCCAAACCAGGGTGTTGAGTTTTGGCAGCACACCATTGCGTTTAAAAAATGTAATATCGACCCCATTCGGTATGGTTGCAAAATTGGCATTTCCGGTAAGGCTGGCAAAGTAGGCTTTGTCCACATCCGACACTGCCACACATGTATTAAATTTTGAGCAGATTCTTTTTTCATAGCGTTTCAACTTATCGTACTGCAAGTAAAAATATAACTTTGCAAGGAGATTCCGCTCCGTCTTAATTCGTCTTAACAATCTGACTGATTCCACATTGTGGTTCACCAAAACTTTAGGAATTTCCCCAACATCTTCCTGATAACGAGAAACATGCAGCAGGTCTACATGAACCAAGTCAATTTGAACAGTCCTTAAAAGGGTCTTTATTCTTTTACGAGCGTCAGACAGATAGTATCTTTGAACGACAAACGGTAGGGACGAAAACAGATTGAGAAACAAAGCGAGATACAGACGCCAACCGCTTCCTGAAGCAAGCCTGAAAATATCCACACGTTCACACAGGGATTCAAGAGATTGTTGGTATTGAAGTTCATCCTGACTTTTTGCAAAACCGACAAAGTAAACTGTATTATTTTTGGCCAGACCCTTTAGATCATTATAGGTTTTAATATGGTGCCCATGATCGGGAGGGAACGGATTTTCTGTGGCGATAAACAAAATGTTCATTTTATATCTCAATTTGGCAGGTCAGCACTTACGCCTTCTTACGAAATCGTCTCCCTGGTTCGATAGACCATTCGATAAAGGCTCTGGTAGATCCCAAACCCAACTAATTGGTTAATGGTTCTCTTCGCCCGAATCAGGCTTCCGAACTTCATAACAAACCGCCAGTCAGCATTTACCATGTTTGTAAACGTATTAAAATCATACGATTGTTTAACCATAAACCGATTGATCAGATAGGAATATTGCCCGGGATTGAAATAGCCGAAATCTGAGTTGCAACAACCCACATAACTCGCCATTTTGCAAGCCTGCAATACTTTCTTGTTATACATTCCATGTGGGAAACTAATGAACCGAACCTTGCTGCCGAGCTCATTTTCTAACGTGATTTTAGAATTAAGCACCTCATTTAACAGGTCTTCTCTTTTCAGGCTTGACAGAGATTTATGGCTTAATGTATGCGATTGAATTTCCATATTGCTTTCAAGCATTTTTTGCAAATGGTGCCAGGACATAAAATGTTTGCTCCCGACCCGATTGACAATGACGAAGAAGGTTGCCTTCAAACCCATTTCTTTCAAAATGGGAAAGGCGCTCGTGTAATTGTCAAGATACCCATCATCAAAACTGATAATCACTCTCTTCTCGGAGGAATCAGGATTTGCAAGGAGTTCACCTAAGGTAACCGCCCGGAAACCGTTTTCGACCAGATACTGCATCTGTTTTGAAAATTGGGATTGCGGAAGCGCATAAGGTGAATAGACGTGAGGGTTGCGATTGCCGGAGGTTCTGATCACTCTGTGATAAGCTAACACCGGGATGCGGAAATTTGTTTGTGGCGGCATATTAATTCAGTATTTGGCCATAAAGTTGAACATATTTTTCAGTCATTGCCCGTGAGGAATAAGCTTTTACAATTCGTTGACGAGCAGAGCGAGCTAACCTGCCCGCTTTCTTTGTATCAGACAACAATTCTGTAATCTTCTCATGAAGCTCGTGAACATCAGGATCACATAGCAGGCCAGACTTCCCATCTTCTACAACCACTGGAATTGCACCGACTTTTGTCGCCACGACCGGTTTTTGAGATGCCATCGCTTCCAGAAGAACCATCGGTGTACCTTCATCCAGGGAACTCATCACAAAAATATCCAAAGCAGAAAGGAGATCGGGAATATCGTTTCTCTGGCCTAAGAAGACGATCTTTTTTCCCAGTCCCAGTTGTGCGCTTTGTTCCTTGAGCACATCCATTAAAGGCCCGTCTCCAACTATTACAAAAACAACATTTGAATTTTGCTGTAAAATCTTTTTGGCGGCTTGAATAAATATATCAAAGCCTTTTTGAGGTACAAGACGGCCAACGGTACCGACAACGGTTTTGGTCGATGGCAAGCCAACTTTTTCACGGATGGTCTCTCTTCTTGAATGCCCATTAAAACGTGATGTTTCGATACCGTTCTCTACGACGGATACTCTATTTGCCGAAACACCGGCACGTAAGATTTCATTCTGAATGGCATCAGAAACCGCAACCACACGGTCGAATTTATTTAACCAGAATTTATCCAGGCGGATATAAAAACCCTGCAGCAAACTATAATTATCCCACAGGTGGCATGTCGTGATGCACGGCTTGTTTCGGCTACTCAACAAGGCATAAAATCTGGCCTTATAGCCATGCGCATGCACGATCTGTATTTCATTTTCTTTGATAAACTGTTTTATCTCTTTGACCGTATGAAAATCCATTTTACCCCGACAACTGAATATTCGCACTTGAAGAGCATATTGCTCTGCTAAATTCGCCAATTCGGAATTTGGTTTCTTTGTGTTATTCAGAATACCGATAATGTTCTCGTGGCCTAATGAATTGAGCTCTTTACTCAATTCGAGAACGACGGTTTCAGCCCCTCCCAGCATCTCGGTACTTCGAAGTTGTAGTATTTTACACATAACGATGAATGCTTTATGATACGGTTTGCTCTGACATGACTACATGGATTTGCGGAATTGTATTTTGCGGGGGTTTAAACAAAGAAAACTTAATAAGCCCAAACAAAAACCCACATCCGTAACTGAGATGTAATGTTGCAAAAATAAAAGGAAGAAGAGGAAGATACTCTAAACCGCTGGTCTTGCAAATTTTTAAGGCAAAAACAAAGCTACCGACAAGATAGGTGACAGCAATTGTGAAAAATGGCCAGGCTATCCCTGACAACAGCGCCAATATAGCGCTGCCAAAAATAGACAGAACAAATGCCAAAGGAACAAAATGTCTGAGTTGCATCAAACGAGGATACTTTTGAAACAGTCTGACTTTAAAAAGACCGTAACCAAAATACTGCTGCCACAATTTTTTGACGCTCGATCTCGGGAAATATTTGCTACGCATTTTTGAAGTCAGATAGACTTTTCCGCCAAAATCTCGCAAGCGAAAGTTGAATTCATCATCCTGGCTACGAATCATAAATTCGTCGAAAAGACCAATTTTTTTAAACACATCTTTAGGATAAACAGCAAAGGCAACCGTATCCACATAACCGTCCTGGCCACCGGTGCGGAATCTTGAATTGCCAACTCCGAACTTTGAAGACATGGCCAGCGCAATTGCCTTTCCAACTTTGCTCTCGTTCACACTGATAATTTGTCCTCCTACACCCTCGGCCCCGGTCTCGTTAATCGTATGAACTGCTTGCGTAAAATAATCTTTTTCGAGCGCCGCATGCCCATCCACACGAGCAATGATTTCACCTTTAGCTACAGCAATGGCCTTATTCAGAGCAAATGGTACATATCGCTCAGGGTTCTCCAAGAGCGTTATGTTCGGATATTCCTGTTGTAAATTTCTGACAACTTCTTGCGTTTGATCATCAGACATGCCATCCACGACAATGATCTCAAAATTCCCCAAGCCATAATCCTGTTCGACAATTGACATGAGGCATTCCTTTATGTATTTAGCCTCATTGCGAATGGGGACGACAACAGAGATAAAAGGTGTTTGAGTCATCATAGTATCCATCTTGTTTGTTTAAGCATTGATGTCCATTTCAAATGGATCATTTTCCGATTACACCATAACCGGTTTTGGCAAAGATACTGCATTTTCCAAAAGCCCGGTGTCCACGGTTTTCGTTTCAGAATTAGATTTTTCTTCATCCACAATAATATGACTTCGCACCAGCAAGGCGAGAAGCACCCAGAAGAAACCGGACACACTGAAATACTGCCAGTAGGCACCGGCAATATTTCCCCCAAAGGCAGCGACAGCTCCCACCGCAGTGCCAAAACCCAGGGCTTTAAAGAAGGGATCATCCGTCTTTCTATGAAGTCTTAAACCGAGCTTAATCGCCCAAACGTAAAAAGACAAAAACAGGAAGAGACCAATCAAGCCATTTTCCGATATATATTCCAAATAGCCACTATGTAAACTTCTTCTGTTCCTGTCGGTAACGTTGTCTTTATACCCCATATAAGGCGCCGTATTGTACCCAACACCAAAGATGGGATTATTGCTAAACACGACCTCTGCCTGACTCCATAAATCCAACCGTTCTTTCACCGTATTATCTAACCCTTCATCGGTTTTCGTCATTTCAATTCGCTCAACCACCGCGGTTGGTAATAATATGTTCCAAAATATTAATAGAACAGCAACAGCAGCCAAAACCCGTCGATCCTTGTAAAAGCCGATAAACAGCCAGGAAAACATTGCAGCCACGTAGCCACCGCGTGAAAAGAGAAATGCTAAAACAAAATAATTCATATATGTCGTGGTGGCAAATAAAATACGCCGCCATTTCTGCTTGTCCATCAAAGCGTAGACAAACACGAGCGCGCTGTATTGTGCATAGAACACTGCGAGAGCATTAACCCCCAAATGGCTAAAGGTTCCGGTAACTCTGAGATCATGGCTGTATGAGGACATATCTTTACCCCGAATCATACTGACAACTGAACGATCCATAAAGAGCATCGAAATCGTCATCAGTAAGACCAGAATTTCAATTTGTCTCTTTGTCTTAATGTTATTTACGGTAATGAAAAACAGCAGTGGGAGAATCATGAAATTCTTCCACTCCTCGAAGCGTGGATTTGAAAGTTCAATAGGTGCTGGAATGCCAAGGGTAAAAGAACCGTACCACAACCCAAAGTACGTATAGATAACAAAGCAAATAACCCATTTATTCAGAGGAGTCTCCAGGAGAAATCCGCGTGAACTCTTCGTAATCTCGTTTTCATTTCGCTTATCTAAATACCAACGAACGAGCATGGCAATCAGGATAATATCCACTAAATCTTTACCCATCGGGTATTGAATGGCAGCGTCTAAGAGGCTTTGCTGCGGTATCAATGGCACAAGGAAAAAAAGTCCAAAGTCAAGACGTTTTGTTAGCGTGATGATAACCACTATCCACAAAGTAATGTAGACGCATAATGGCGCAATTCTTGTTAAGCCAATTCCTAATTCCATGCTTACACCGCTGTCATTTCCAATCGGAATGCACTTTCTAAGAAGTACGCTATTGGTTTGTTTCTCAAAATAAAACCTAAAGGTCCAAATTGAGAATTAGAAATCCATGAAACATTTGGCTTCCCAAAACCTGCGTTCTTGAGGGTCTTTGCCCAAAATTGTGGTGTCTGATGATTGTGCCATCGCAATTTCGGATTCACAAGATTTTTTTTGAACCCAAAATCTCCATAGACATTTCTATTAGAAGCATCCACAATGATAAGTTTTCCATCCCGTTTCATTAAGCGTCGTAATTTTCTAAAAATCTGTATGTAAATTAGCTGCGCTTCCGGACTGTCTCGCAAATCGATACACATTTGTTCGTCGAGGTGGTTAATGGAGGCATGCATTAATACAATGTCAAACGTATTATCTTCACATTCGTAGTCTTGAAAGGTGTAGGGTTGCCGTTCGATATTGCTAAGATCCATGGCTGCGGTAATTTCATGAAAAATGTGCCTGACTTTTTTTGAGTTACCACTCCCATCTGCAAGCGGCTCCAGACCGACCACGGAATCCGCTCCGTTGATAGCAGCCCAAACCATATAAAGCCCATCCCCACAACCTATATCCAACATAGACTTACCCTGAAAATCAACTCCTTGAAATAGCTGCCCCTTGCAGTAGTATACGAAGCGGTCTCCTCGCCGCCACAATTTCTTCTGTTTACCTACTTCCAAAAACTCGTTTATTGACTTTTTTATACTTTTTCTGCTTCGAGAGACTTCTTTAAGTTCGTTCACGGATCTTTTTCTCCCTCTCAATTAATATGTCTTGTTTCTTCTTCTCTCAAAATAAGTTGCTTATAAAGATTAGCATGTTGTTCGGCAACCGAGGAAATCGTATAATATCTCTTAACTTTCCTTACAGCATTTTGAGATATTTTTGCGTGCAATTTTTTGTTTTTTTGCAATTCCTGAATTGCCTCGACGAGCGCTACCGGGTCTCTTTCATCCAAAATAATACCATCTTCTCCATGCGTAATAATATCTTCCGTAACCCCTTGTATCCGGGTAGCAATCACGGGCACGCCACAAGCCATAGCTTCAATGGTAACAATCCCGAATCCTTCCGTCCTCGAAGGAAATACGAAACAATCAACGACTTTAAAGTACCGGGCAATCTCTTCAATCTCCACTTTCCCTTTGAATTGCATATTGCGCTGAGCAGCAGATTTAGCACATTTCTGAACCTGCTCATCGAACTTTCGTTGTTCCTCCTTCATAAATAAATGGTCTCCGTACGGACCAACCAAAACCAGATAAAAATCATTCTTGTCGTTTTTTAAAATTATGTCCCAGGCATCAAAAAGTAAGTCACACCCCTTCCTGGTACTGATTCGTCCCACGAACAAACAGATAAAAGCGTTTTCGGGTAATCCCAACGCTCTGCGAAGATTTTTTCTTTCAAGAGCGCTTTCGGTTTTCACAAATGTTTTTTCATCGACACCGCACGGAATGGAAGATATTTTTTTCGGCGATATATTTTCCTGTAAACATGATTCCTTTAGAGCCGTACTCTCACAGTTCAACCGATCCAACCGCTTATACATCTTCGCCTCAACTGCCCACAAAAAGGATTTTGATTTCAGTGCGTTCGGATCATCATTTCCTATCAAAGAAAGAGAAACCAAAGTCGGTTTACCAAAAAGTTTCGCCATACCGGTAATCAAAAAAGAAAATGGTTTAATAGAATGGAAATGGATGACGTCATAGGTATTTCTTTTTTTGAACAATAAAGATAACACCTTGAGCATATAAATAAGATAGTCTAACCGTGGCGTTGAGACGGTTCGATACCGATACACCGGGCTACCATCTATTATTTCAAAATCGGGAGCGTCAGCCAAATTTGCAGCCACAAAGAATGAATCGACTCCAATACGCCTTAAAGCTTTTGCTACCTGCAGTGCTTGAACAGCTCGCCCGCCGTAATTTGGCGGAAAGATATACATGATCATCGCTACAGTCAAACACCGATGGTTAACATGACATTTCTGATGGTCTGCACGCTTCTCATTCCTCAATACGGATTCTGATCTTTTCTCAAACATTTGTCGCAAAGCAATTTCCATATCTCATATCTTTAGTTAGTATAACCTAAAGCTCTTAATTGTCTTTCATTAATTTCATCAAGTTCGGTGACTTGGAATGATGCTTCCTGTTGCCTATATTCAAAATGGTTTCTCCAATCAGCCATTTTTCTTCTGAACATCTCAGCAATCTCTGGATTACTTTCCAGTACATTCTGATCTTCACTACCCGTCTTCAAATTATATAGCACCTCATTCGCCAGAAGAAATCGATGGCGGAGATAGCCGATTGAATAATTCAACTTATCTTTCATAAAATGCCTAAAAGAAACTTCGGGTGGCTCGGTTAATATGTATTTCCAGTCATGGCTCCGGATGCAATAATAGGATGGACATGAGGGGTACGATTTTCCAGAACAATAGACGACATCTTCCGGGTTTGGCTGAGACGCTTTGTTCAAATAAGGAATCAGATTTTTGCCATCAAAATTGACTTGTTTTAACGCTGCGTTAGCGTCTACAAGATTCAATATGGTCGGAGTGACATCAACTAAAGAGGCTAAATGGGAAACTCGCTTTCCACCGTACTTATTGTGGGGAAACTTGCAGATGAGTGGCACATGAATATCTTCATCGTAAGGTGGAACAATGATATGACCTCGTCGACCATAGAAACCTGAAGTCCCATTTTTTCGTGTAGAGAAATAGTCTTTAAAGCGGCTAATTCTTTGCCCAAGATTGTTTTTTGGATCCAAATGTTCATTGAACACCTCACCATGATCACCGATGACAATAATCAAACAGTCATCATAAATTTCCATCTCTTTTAAGAATGCACAGAGTTTACCAAATTGCTGATCGTTATAATAAATGCAACTATCGTAAAGTTGTTTGATGTATTTTAGTTCATTGGGCGTGTGAGTGTTAGATTTGTAATTGATTTCCATTTCACGGGTCTTAAAATCTTTATCCACAAATTTGGCTTTCTCCACCGGCACTCTATAAGGGACATGAGTGTCAATAGACCACGCCAACACAAAGAAATCTTCCTTAGCATGTTTTTCTAACCAGGGGAATAAAGCCGTATTTAAATCTTCTGATGATGGCAGGAGGCCTTTGGTTTCCCCGGTCTCGGCTTCATCATGAAGAACATTCCCATCCCGAAATAATTCATAAAATTCTTCGAAACCATGGTCAAAACCGAAATTCTTTGAGACCTGGACTATTGTGGAAAAGGCAGCACAGGTATAATTCTTAGACTGTAAAATTGTTGCAATTTTGGGGAGTTTTTCGGATAACGTAGAATAAAACGATTCAACACCATGCCGTAATGGATAGAGACCCGTCAATAGGGATGAAGCCGAAGGCCTGGTCCAGGTTGACGCCGAAAAAGCGTTTTCGAAAAGCACCCCTTCTGCTGCCATTGCGTCTATGTTTGGCGAGGTTTTCTTTGAATAGCGGTAACAAGACAAATGGTCAGCTCTTAAGCTGTCCAAAACGTAAAAAATAACCTTCATTCCATTGATCCCCCAGTTAAATATATCCCAATCCCTCTAATACACGTCTCACATCACTTTGTATTTCAAACTCTGAATGTTCCACATTTTTTGCAACCTTTTTAGTCCACGAAACAAGCCTTTGTGCCAGTTCCTCAGCGACATTGGGAAAATCCAATATGACATTATGATTTTCTCCAGGGTCATCTATTAAGTTGTAAAGGCTGTTTTTTCCGTCGGAAGAATTAATGAGCTTGAATTCATCCGTTCGTATAGCCTGAAGTTTTGCATTAAAGGCCGTCCAATCTTTGTCCGGGCAGATACGCTGCAACACCTGAATGCGGGGATTCAAATATTCGGCAAAAACATCCCTTTGTGCTGTTTTGTCTCTGGCATTTAAAAAACTTTCACCTTGCATTTGCTCAAACGGGAGCGCACTCTTGCTGAGTTGAAGTAATTCACAAATTGTTGGCAGGAAATCCACTGTCTGAACGGGATACTCGATCACACTACCACCGCTGAACACCTCAGGATATCTGACAATCAGTGGGATGTTAATCAACGTATCGTGAAGAGAATATTGATGATCCATGAGACCATGCTCGCCGAGGTTTTCACCGTGATCGGAGGTTATTATGAGCATGGTATTATCCAAAATATTCAATTCCCGCAGAATGGAAATAAACTCGCCCAGGCGAAAGTCAACATATCGAATTTCAGCATCGTAAAGCGCACGCAGCACATCAAAATCTTCATCCGTCATAGACACCATGCCGGCGTTAAATTTTGCAGCGTCCTGATTTACATATTTTGCCTGCCGCTGGTAGTCTTTATTCAGGAAAATATTTTTATATTTTCTCAGCGGTTTATATTGTAAATGTGTTTCCAAATAGTTTACGAACAGGAAAAATGGTTTATCTGTTTGCGACTTACGTTTAAAGAAATCCTTGATCATCCCGTTAATCTCTCGCGCCCCATAGTCATACTTTTTGAAAAAATAGTTCAAATAAATCTCTTTTACTGCTTTCTGAAACAGGTTGAGATTTTTCACATTTTGATAAGGGATCTCTTTGGCATTCTTAAAATATTCGAAACCGCGGGACAGCCCCGTAATTTCACTTACCCAGATGTTACTTGAAAGAGAGGCGGTCAAGTAACCTTCACGATGCAGCAACTCGGCGATTGTAACAAAATCATCAGGTAGTTTTTCTTTGCCCTTGTCCAGGCCGTGCCTCGAGACATACGTGCCCGTAAACATAGATGCATGAGACGGCAAAGTCCATGGTGCAGTGCTAAAAGACCTTTTGAACAACGCTCCTTCAGCGGCAATTTTATCGATATTGGGTGACGTTTGTTTCGGATAGCCGTAACATGACAGGTGATCCGGACGCAGTGTATCTAAGACAATCAGAACGATGTTTGGTTTTTGTTTAGGCATATTTTTTATCATATCAGTGAGTTAGAAAACGAAGAGACATAAACTTTTTTCTTAAGCGGTTGTCGATGACAAGAAGGCAAACCGCATACAGACTCAGACCCGCACCCATTTTCATAGCAAGGCCGATAAAGGTCCCCCATGAAATATTATTCAACAACCACATCATGATTATGGAAGCCCCAATGTATCCAAGTACGGCACGGGGTCGAACCGACAGGCGCAAATATTTTGAAGCAGTCATTATGGTCATCACGATGAGAATGGAATAAGCAATCAGAGTCGCGATTGCAGCGCCCTTAAGTCCAAACTTCGGAATCAAAAGGAAATTCAATGCAACATTCACAGCACTCGCAAGCAGCGTATAATACATGACTAATTTTGTCTTCTTGTGAATCAAAAGCCCTGCACCGAAAACACTGTAAGCGCTATTCAATACAATAGGTATGACAAGATAAGGAAGGACCACATAAGCTTCCCGGTATTTGGCCGATGCCATTAATTCGATCAAGTCACGCCCCATGAAACTAAAAGCACAAATTAGCGGAATAGCCAACATGAGAAAATAATCTATTATGGTATTTAAGAATTCTTTCGTTTTTTGAGCCCCTTCCTTTTCCCAGATGTCAAGATAAAGAGGCGTAATTGCTAAATTCAATGGTGCTGCCAGTAACGTGCTAAAATATAAGGTCATATTATACCCAACCGAATAAAAACCTACCGCTGCCGTTCCCATAAAAATGTTGATGATGAATCTATCCATATAGGCTAATATCCATTTCGATGACTCCATTGGCATTAAAGGAATGCCAAAACTGAGTGCTTCACGAAAGAATTTCACTGAAAAGTGCTTTATCGCCAACTTTTTCTGCCAGATCAGTTGCACCACACAACCAAGAGTCACCAGACTTTCCAATGCCGCCTGCCCTACAAACAACCCCACCATGCCCATTTTAAAAACGATGGCAAACAGGACGCTGGCGCCAATATTTCCGTATCTGTGTACAAGTGATATTACTGAAAAACTAAAGGCCTTTTGCTCTACCCGAAAGAAGGAAATAAGCACACTATTTAAGGAAAGCATGATAACAATAATGACTGTAAGCAGTAGAAGCGTGCTGTTAGAAGCACCAAAATGAAACGAATTTTTAAAAACTAAAGCGAACAGCAAAAAAAACACACTAAACAGAATACCGGCACCAAATGCTCCAAGTAAAAGAGTGGAATAATAAACAGAGATCTTTTGGTTTCTGCGATTTCCGGCAAATTCTGAAAAAAAACGAATGACAGATTTTTGCAACCCGGCTTTGGAAAAGGTGGTTAGAAATCCAATGGAAACAAGGATTAGATTGTAAACCCCATATTCTTCAGGGTTAAGCACCCGCGTCCAAATGGGAAACGAAACAAAGCCTGCCAGAACCGTGCTTATGCTGACGAGTGAATAAATGAACGATTGGTTTAGAGCTTTTTTCTGAAAACTCACCTAAATGTACCCCAACCCTTCCAGGTTTCGTTTCGCTTCACTGCTTAATTCATACAATTCCCGCTCTTTCACTGTTTGAACTGAGTCGTGCCAACTCGTTAATTTTTCTTTTAGCTCATTGACCAATTCAGGTTTAAACGAAGCCAGATTGTTTTTTTCTTCAGGGTCTTTGTCTAAATCATAGAGTTCAACTTTGCCGTTGTCCCGCTGAATCAATTTATCCCCACCCGAACGAATCATATTTTGCTTTGTTGTAAAAAGCTTTAAATCTTCGGGATGCGCATTGGTGCCCATACGACTTTTGACGAAGTGAGGAATCCGGCCTTCCCATTCTGCAAACAAATAACGATCTTCCGGTTCAACAGAAAACAAACTTTTACCCGGCAACCTGGCATCGCCGGGATAGTCAATACCAAGTAACTCAAGAATCGTTGGCAGAACATCGACTAACTGAACATGCTTTTCTGACCGTTGCCCACCATTTAATAATTTTGGATATCGCACGAGTAACGGGATGTGTAAGACCGGCTCATACAAACTGGATACGTGTGAGTAAAGACCATGTTCTCCGAAATGCTCGCCATGGTCAGCGGTGATGATCAGAAGGGTATTGTCCAGAATATTTCGTGATTTGAGTTCCTGAAGAATTTCTCCTATCTTGTGATCCACATAAGCGATCTCCTCATCATAAATGCAGTTCAGAGCTTCCTTCTCATCTTCATTAAGTTCTATCTTATCCGTCAAACAGATCAAAGGGTTATCCGCAACTTTCCAAATCTTGGCCATATCGACCTTGTTGCGTAGAGCCGGTTTGAGAAATTTATACCGAAATGGTCTTGGCGCTTTCATCGGATTATGAACATCGATATAATGGATAAAAAGATAGAACGGCATCGATCCCCGGGTATTGGTTTGCAACCAATCTAACACACGCTTGTTTGTCGCCTTCGTACCCTCATCACTTTTACCGAACCATTCAACACATTTTCTACTGAGAAACCCTAATGCCCGGGTCAAAATGTTGTTGTATTCTGCCCCGACCCAGACTTCATCGAAGTGCTGATGACCGCGATTGAGCGCCACCAACTCACCTACCATACTGTTATTGATAAATCCCGAGGTCTGGTATCCATGTTGGCTAAGGATTTCTGCAATGGTAGGCGTGCCACGATCTAATTTGTACTCATCGATTACGCCGTGCTGTGAAGGATACAGGCCGGTAAACATGGACGCATGTGCAGGAGGCGTCCAGGCTGCCGTCGAGTAGGCTGTCTTAAAAAGCACTCCCTCCTCTGCTACCTGGTCAAGATTAGGTGTTGTCAACCTGTGGTGACCATAACAAGACAGATGATCCGCCCTTAATGTATCAATAGAAATGAAGAGTATATTTGGTTTATTCATGAGAAAATCTTTTTTTTCATATTCTATATATTATTCAAACTTTATGGAATCTAATTGCCCATTTAAATAAAGGTCGCGAAAATAACGGTGCCGTCTTTTGCCGCTGGATGTTTTCGTAAGCGTTCCTTTCGGCACCAAAACAGTCTCACTCACGGGCACACCTAACTGCAAGCTTACCTGCTCCCGAATATCTTCAGAGATTTCAGAGTAAGGGCGGGACGTGCCGGAGTTTCGAACTTCCGATACGATGACAATTTTCTGGGTACCGGTTTTATGGTTATCAACCCCAAAAGCAACGAAACAACCGGGTCGCAGACCGGGGATATTCAAAAGCACGCGTTCGAAATCACTTGGATCTAACTTCTTACCTCTAATTGTAATTCGTTCCTTCACCCGCCCCACCCAAAAAAGTTCATCACCTCTGAGATACCCCAAATCTCCGGTGCGCAGGAATCCACCTCTTGTAGCCTTATTGGTTTCTCGGGCATTTCCCATGTACCCTGTCATCCGTGATGGCGTGTCGAGCGCGATTTCACCGACATGTCCGTCTGGTAACTCTTGACCTCTTTGGGAAAAAATTTTAATTCGGATTCCAGGATGCGGCCGACCGACACCAACAACGGAGGTTGTCTTGCCATTTTGTCCGGAGTGCCTTGTGACACGAGCGATTCTTTTCTGATGTAGCAGCTCAGTATCCACCCATTCGCTTGGGAATGTGCCCTCCGGATCACTGAAGGTAGCACCACCAACGTTTTCGGCACAGCCAAAATTCGTTTTCAGAGATTCATACTTTACGCCATAAGGTGCGAACCTTTCATAAAAGGCATTTATGGTATCAAGATGAATCCGTTCAGCGGCATTCCAGAATCCCTTCACATGTTCCAAATGAACACCTTTGAGTTCACTTTCCCGTGCCCATTTCGTTGTAATAGCAAAGCCAAAATTCGGTGACCAGGTCACTGTTGCACCGGTATCGGTGAGGCTGCGTAACCAAAGTGACGGGTTCTTGACAAAATCCATTGGATTCAGCATCGCCAATGGCAGACCATTCGTTAAACACGTGAAAAAATTATTGACCAATCCCATATCGTGGTAAAGCGGCGTCCAGTTCAGGCAAACGTCGTCACCGGTCAGATGCATCGCTTGCACCATGCCATCTAAGGCAGCAATAACATTTTTTTGTTGCCAAATGCACACACGCGGAAAACCTGTTGTACCTGAAGTTAACTGCAGTCCGGCGATGTCATTTTCATCCGGAAAGGGTAACGGTAGTTTCAACTTCTCGGTTGTGTTGAACGCGGTTTCACCAAAAACGACTTTAGTTTGCTTCCGGATACTCTTAAATTCTTCCTCCATTTCTTGCATCGATGCCGACGCTACCACAAGTTTCGCTCTCGTTTTTCTTATCAATCTCTGTAATACCTGCAGGAGATATGTATTAAACCCTTGCAGCGTAGGGGGCGCCACTAAGAGAGGCACTGCGTTTACAAGTAAAGTGGCGATAAGCATCGTGGCACAAAATTCTTTGCTGGGCAGTACGAGAATACAGATATCTCCCTTGCCTATCCCGAGCTCTGACAGGTTTGCGGCATAAGCTGACGCCTTCGAATACACTTGTTCAGAGGTTTGCCAGGAGAATTCTCCGTTGCTATTAACAAAAGTAAGCGCGCGTCTATCCGGATGTTTCTCCAATTGTGCGTACAACTTCGCCTGTAAAGTATTATTCATCTCTATGCTATTAATTGTGATTTGTGCACTGATTATAAAGTGAGAGGTAGTGATCTTCTAATTCAGATATTGTCTTATCGATGAGAAAACATGCTTTGACTCTCTTTACTGCTGCCTTGCCCATCCGCTTGCGCAATGCAGGTTGGTGATAAAGTTTTAGTATTGAAGAAGCCAGCGCCTCGGGGTCACGAGGGGGAATGATAATCCCGCTTTCGCCATCCACAATTGCCTCTTTATTTCCACCGACGTCAGTAGCAATGATGGCTTTCCCAAGTGTCATCTCTTCCAGAAGGGCATTTGAAAAACCCTCATTGCTTACGGCAGTCAGGCAGGCGATATCCATCATGTGAACAAAATCCGTTGCATTATCAACATAACCGGTGATGACGAGATTCTCATCAATTCCCTTATCTTTTGCGAATTGCTTCAACCGATTCACAAATTCCTTTTCCGTTGGCAGGACAGACCCCACTGCAAACACTTTGAGATTCGGTATCTGTGGTTTCACAAGACGGATAGCTTCGAAAAAAATGTCATACCCTTTTTCTGGTCGTAGGTGGGAGATGTTACCGATAACAAATGTGTCATCCTTGATCTTGTAGCGTTTTCGCAACTCATCGAGTTTCCTGGTTTGCACTTTTTGGGTTTTGTCAATATCGATGCCATTATAAATCGTACGAATCTTATTCTGCTCAACTTTGTAATCCTTATTTATGTGATCAGCGACAGCATGACAAACTGCAAAATATTGACTTACGAGAGGATCAAGCATTTTAATCAAAAATGCATATTTGTTGTGCCGGTGGCAACCGGTATCCCGTCGGTTCGAAATAATGCACGGTACTCCTGCTAATTTTGAAATTAGCACACCGTATGTGTCGGCCGCAAAATGAAATGTACTCACAATTTCAATTTTGTATTGTCGTATTTTTGAGATAATTGAGAAAGCCTGATGAACACCTGACAAACCATAAATCCTTTGAATCGGTGAAGGCCACGTTACAACTCCGAGTTTAGAAACACGGTGTAACATTTCTTCACTAAAGTAAAAGGGACAAATATAACATGTGAACTTCGTTTTATCTAATCGTTGTATGAGTTCCAATAATTGTTTTTCGGTGCCTCCAACGCCATAAAACGTATCCGTCATGAACAGTATATTTATTTTCTTGTCCGGGGACAATGCTGCACCATTCCCCTTTTGTTTTATAATTTCCGGGTTATTCATTTAATATAGTTACTGAGACGTGCAATGGACGTACGTTCTTGCAAAGTGGAAAAGTTTGCACCATTTTTAAGATATGCAATATTGCTGAAGTGAGGATCACTATAATCCGGAATCAACCCGTTTTTGAGTGCGTTTATAATCTCATGTACGCCTTCCCTTACAATTCTTTTGGGGGTGAATCCCAACTTCTTCTCAATTTTCTGGAAGGCTACAATATAGTTTCGTTCATCTCCATCCAATCCGGAATATTCGACTTGAACGTCCGGCAAAATTTGTTTTATGATCGTCCCGATTTCTTTAATCTGGTAATTCTCATTGGTTGAGCCAACATTAAAAATCTGACCACGAACATTCCGTAAGGGAGCTTGCAATATCCGAACAATCGAATCGGCAGCATCAGCAACATGTATAAAAGGACGCCATTGAGAACCACCAAAAATTCCAATCTTTCCGTCCACGACTGCCTTGGCCGATAACAGATTAACAACCAAATCAAATCGAGGCCGGGAAGAAAGGCCGTGGATGGTTGCAAACCTTACAATTATTGGAGAAAATTCTGACGATGTAAGGCCAAGCAGCAACTTTTCTGATTCTATTTTTGTACGTGCATATAACGAGACGGGGTTAAGTTTTGAGCGTTCATCTAAAATCCCGTCACTGGCGCCATAAACACTACATGTACTGGCGAACACAAGCCGCTGCACACCATAGCCTTTTGCAATTTCAGCAATCATCTGCGTTGCCAGAAGATTGATTTCGGTGGTGGAACGAGGGTCTAACGCGCTTGCGGGGTCACCAACAATAGCACCTAAATGAACAACTGCATCTATGTCCATCATGGAATCCACAACACAATCAAGATTACGGAAATCGCCTTGAACAAGGTTAAAATTGGGATTGTCGAGAAGAGCAGAAATAGGCTCAATCCCATAGACAAGTTTATCAAGCACCCTTACGTAAAAGCCTTGTTCGATAAGTTTTCTACATAAAAGCGAACCGATATAACCAGCCCCGCCAATAACTAACACCGTTTGAATTCTACGCCATCTGGCATCAGGTTTACGAATCTGGTGCGCAATTCCTGTCCGTGACAAAATAAGAGCGACATACCTTGCGCCGCCAACGAAAAGACATGTATGAAGAAAACCCATCGAAAGTGCCCATACCGGAAAAGGAATTTTTGT
>CAYVXE010000005.1:0-14594 GCA_964455375.1 uncultured Calditrichaceae bacterium | reverse complement strand
TTTAATCCAAGAATACTAAGAACAACAAATCGCGATACCAAAGCCACCATGAGCGACGCATTTACTAAAATAATATCTGCAATGACGCGAAGAAAAATACTGTTGTTAACCATGAAAGAACGCAGCTCGCGTATTGGCTCAAATAGCGTTCTAAAACTACCTTTGAAGTTATTCCAAAGCTTGCGATTGCCATTATTCAGACCACTTTTGTTTGAATTGGCTGCAGAATCGATAGCTGACGACCCAGCTATTTTAAGGTCGCGTTTTAGCACGGTAACTACCTCATTTTTGAATGATTATTTTTAATTTGATTAAATTAAAAAAATAATTGCGTAAAACCTGTCTGTGCAACCCACTGACACAGTTGCGCTGAGACAATTACACATTACATACGATTAGCTATTCATCGGGAAAAGAACAGGGTGGGAATGACAACTCAGCCATTGGAAAACATCTCTCCGGAATTTAAAGAATACGTTTCCACAAACTGCTGCCATGAATATTCAGGTTCGTCTTCAAAATTTAATCGATGCAGGCTTAAAAGTTCAGAATCCCCCACTGAAATAATAATACCAGCTTTGATTGAAAGGATAGTCCCTGGTTTGCTTTGAGACCATACTGTGGTTTTGGACAAATCACTTGGAATATGTAAAATGCGTGCATCCCAAATGAAAAGCTTTTTACCGCGCAGATAAGTAAATGCCCCAGGATAAGGAGAGGTTAATGCTCTCACCCAGTTGAATAACTCAAGACTCGATTTAGACCAATCTATGATACCATCGTCCGGCGTTCTTTTCGGCATAGATGGGACGTCTTTATCGGTTTGTACCGTTCTGGGAAAATCCCCTGCATCCAATAAAGGAATGAATTCATGAATCATTTCACAACCGGCCTGGGCAACTTTATCATAAACCGTTTTACACGTATCTGCGAGTTTTATATTGAACTTTTTCTGGCTAACGATATCCCCTGTGTCGATCCCATCATCTAAAAGCATCAGTGTATTTCCCCAAACTTTTTCCCCACGGATAAGCGCCCAATTTACCGGGGCTCTCCCCCGATAATCAGGTAACAGGGAAGCATGCATACCAAAACAACCATAGCGGGGAATTGCCAAAACTTCCGCACTGACCAACCGCGTCCAACCAATGACGAACATGGCGTCCGGGCTTAATTCCTTTATCAATGCTACAGCTTCCGGAGAATTCGTGGTTCGCACCTTAAAAATGGGGATATTATGCGCGTCGGAAATGTCCTCAAACCGTACTGCCCCTGAGGTTTTTTCGAAAATATCATCCACAAAAGTGAGAATAGCTACCACATTACCACCGGCCAGAAGGACTTCACGCAGACATTCTTTGCCCTCTTCTACGCATCCAACAAATACGATACGGCATTTTTTTTCATTAATTTCCGAAGTACTTTTCATGGCATTTTTTCAAAAACTCCTCATTACAGGATCCATTATCGTAATGCTCTTATGAGTTGAAAAGGCTCTGCGGCCAGCAACCCGGCTCTCGTGCCCCAATCTTTGGCACGAATTTCGATACCTTCCAAAGAACGGGGATGTGGAAATTCACGTATTTCAGAATAGTATTCACCAAAGGCTTTTACTTTTGTTTGCAGCGTTACAGAAATATCATAAAAGACATTCGGTTGAAATGAAGGATGGTAATTTGAAATCCCCCACTCAGTTGCAGAGATAGTCTCGTACGTGAGGATCGTTTTTACTCCACCCTCAGGTAGCGGTCTCGTCGCTACCATTGTTGCCTCGAATAAGACTCTGTGATCTGCATTGATGTCCCCCCCATGATGGGTTAAAACCATTTCCGGTCGAAATTCCCGCAGCACTTTTTCGACGGTCTGAGCCATTTCTAAAGCGGAATACGTGTCAAGTTTCTGGTCGGATAACCTTAAAAAGACCGGCTCATCCATATTCAAAACTTTGGCGCATTTTCTACACATTTCTTCGATTTTTCCATTCATTGATGGTTCATATCCGGAATCATATCTCGCACTGGCATTCTCACAAAAGATTACCGTACTGACTTTATGACCTTCATTCACAAGACGAGCGATAGTACCACCACAACCTAAAACTTCATCATCCGGATGCGCCGCCAGTACCAAAACATTCATACCTTTTCTCTCATTTTATATCAGTATCTTGTTCCTTCACCTGAAATAATCGCAGGTAACGTCAGAAACAAAATTTTTAAATCTAACCACGGTGTGAGGTCCTGAACGTACTTTCTTTCCATTTCAAGCTTTTCTTTGATTGGCAAATTGTCCCGACCGTTAACCTGCGTCAATCCCGTAATTCCGGGTCTCACGGTTAGCGCCTCGCGTTGTTTGCTCGTGTAATCTTTAACAATTTCCGGAATTTCAGGCCGTGGCCCTACAATGCTCATCTCTCCTAAAAGCACGTTTATAATTTGCGGCAGTTCATCGAGACTCGCCCGCCGCAATAACTTCCCAACCTTGGTTATTCTCGGGTCTCCGTGCTGCGTGAGTCCGCCGCCTAATTTATCGGCCTCTGAAACCATCGTACGAAACTTCCACATTTTGAACAGAGTGCCATTTTTCCCCACCCTGGGATGTTTATAGAATATCGTGCCAGGACTGTCAAGTTTGATGGCAATACCAATAATGAGAAAAAGCGGTATGCAAAACAGTAACAAAATAAGAACGCATACGACATCAAAAAGACGTTTCCCCCAATATTCCGGTGTTGGTTTCATCATTATACAAAGATTATTTTATTTCCTGTTTGCCTGCAAGATTTTCTTTAATGTATCCGTAATATAAAGCAACTCGCTTTCGGTTAACTTTGGATAAATCGGTATTGAAATAATTCGATCAAAAATAGATTCGGCTACCGGGAATTGCCCCTTATGCAGATTATTTTTTTGAGCATAATATGGCTGCAGATGAACCGGAATAAAATGTACGCTGGTGCCTATCCCCTTCTCATTTAATTCCTGAATAAGCTCATTTCTAGTAATGGAAACCTGTTGTAAATTCAGCATGATGACGAACAGATGCCAGGAATTGACAAAGCCCTCATCTCGAAGCGTTCCAAAATAATCATAATACCAGGAAGGAAGAGATATTTCATCACAATCTCTCAGGGATTCAAAATAAAGTTTCGCTTGATTTTCCCGCAGTTCGTTAAACCGCTCTAATTTTTTTAATTGACAAATACCTAAAGAGGCCTGTATGTCCGTGAGATTATATTTATAGCCTAAATGATGAATCTCATAATACCAGCTACCTTGCTGTGAATACCTTTGCCAGGCGTCTTTAGACATCCCGTGTAAAGCCAATGTTCTTATCGTTTTAGCTTTGTCATCGTCATTAAGCGTTACCATGCCACCTTCGCCGGTGGTAATATTTTTCACGGGATAAAAACTGAAACAGGTGAGATTGCCAGAGCCTCCGATGCGGTGATATTTATATTGCGTGCCTAATGCATGCGCAGCGTCTTCAACAATTTGTAGATTGTGGTTTTTGGCAATTCGATTGATACTATCTAAATCGCACGGAATGCCACCATAATGAACCGGCAAAATACATTTGGTATTAGGGGTAATTTTTTCCTCGATACGTTTGGCATCGATATGAAAATTTCTCTCATCCACATCGACGAAGATTGACCGTGCGCCGCAGTATTCAATGGCCTCGATTGTTGCGCAAAACGTCAGCGGTGTGGTGATGACCTCATCACCAGGACCAACGCCATTGGCCAACAGTGACAAATGCAGGGCAGATGTGCACGAATTAAGAGCGATGGCATGTTTCACACCAATATACTCCGCAAAATCCTTTTCAAATTGCTTCGTCTTTGGTCCGGTGGTCAGCCAGGCAGACTTTAAAGTATCCAGGACCTCTGCTGTTTCTTCGTCACCGACGGTATGTTTACAAAAAGGAATGAACATTTATCTTGAATTATTTGTGTAATAAGAGTACTGATAAAATTTATCATTATAATAATGAGGCATGACATCCTCAACATTGTTCAAAACCAAACCATGAATATCGATATTGACTTTCTTCATCATTTGGATTGCCCTCGTGACAAGCTTTTTAGGAGTTGCACCGACTTTCACGACTAAAAGAACGGTATCTGCTAATCGACCGAGAATCAAAGGATCGCTTACTGGAATAATGGGGGCTGCATCTACAATGATGATATCAAACTTCTTCCGAACATCTTCGAATAATAATTTCATTTTTTCCAGCGTGATCAATTCCAAAGGATTCGTGTTTAAAGCGCCACTCGTTAATAATTTAAAATTTGATGTACGAACATTGTTTCTATGCCAATTATTCAAACACAGCTCAAGTGGAAGATTCCCTTCCAAACAATCGGTCAGACCGACATTGGGATTTATGTCAAAAAACTTGTGCTGGGTTGGATGGCGCAAATCAGTGTCGATGAGTAACGTCGGCAAAGTTAAATTTCTGGCGGCGGCGATTGCCAATTGAAGTGCTATGGTGCTTTTTCCTTCTCCCATGACGGCGCTCGTTACCAATATCACCTGTTTGCCACTGCCATTTTTAAGACTATCCAATTTGTTTATGATTCGCTGAAATTCTGAATTGATGGGTGAATCCTGATAACTATTGGCAATTTTTTCGCTCTCCTTTTCTTTCTCAGCCGCTCTGTTTTCAACGCCGTTTTCTTCAATTTGGGCCATTTCTATCTTGTTGTTTCCTATTTGAATCTCTGCATCGATAATTGAATTTTCATTATTTTTCATAATCCCATTACCCATCTGAATATCTTTATATCTTCCTTTGTTTGGTTCCCGGTTCCAATTTTTTGATATTAACAAATCTATGGTTCCTCCTCGTTTATTATCAATCTGTTTTATCGAATTTGGGGGAAATCGTAAGAGGCTTACTTGATTGACAAATTATTATGATTGAGGTGTTTGATTTAAATTAGAGACAACTCCGATTACAGGAATATTGAATTCTAATTCGGCTTCCTCAACTGTTCTGATACTTTTGTCCATATATTCAACAGTAAAAACACTGCCAATGCTCAGTATGAAAGCGAGAAACATGGTCAACGCTAATGCCATGTTAGCACCAGAACTTATAGGGATGACAGGTTTTCTTGGCGGTTCCAAAATTTTAATACGATTTAATAAATCTGCGCGCTCCATAGCTTCTTTTAATTTGCTGCCCCGATCCTGTTCAACAAGGGTATAATAAATGTTCTTTGTTTGCTCAACTTCATCTTCTAATTTTGAGAGCACTTGTTTGTTTACTGGTTCCTCCGCAACATACTGTTTATATCTGTTAACAATACGACCTATTGAACGTTTTCTCCGGGTCCAGTTATCAATATCAAATAAGGTAAGAGACTTTTCTACAAAAAGGTCAATATTTTTCAATTCATCACGGTTTAAGATCACCCGATAGCTTCTTTCGACCTCGTGCTTCCAGTTCATCCTATAGTCATCGATTTCTGCATTCAATTTGATCAGTTGAGGGTCTTTCCATTCAAATTGATACATCAGTGAAGCTATTTTATCAATATTGTTGTTTATTTTATCCTGAATATTTGCCATAACGGGAGTTTCTGGTGGTGTTTTTCCTGCATACTTGCTGTTTAGTACGTTGTCATATTTTGCCAAATTCTTTTCCAATTCATCCAAATGAAGATCAATGGACGCAGAGGCATCCTCGAATCTTTTTATATTTATATTTTCCAGTTTTTTATCATCCACTTTCTTCATAGAAATATTCTGGCTGAATTTTTCTAAGCGTTTTTCAGCATCATCCAATTTAACTTTGTAATTGCCAATTTGCTGATCGCTAAATTTTGAAGCATTTTTCAGCGCGACTAACTGGACTTCGGTGGACTCCTCAAGATAGACATCTATCAGAGCCTTATTCGCCAAATAACAGATTTCAGGATCAGGCCCGCTAACTTTTATGTCGATCATATCGCGGCCAACACCCTTTGTATGAATTTTACTTTTCAGCATATCTAACTGCAAACCACGAACAATTTCATCTAAATCTTTTTGTGGAAATTCTTCATGAATCTCATTTGCCTGTTCCAGGATTTTTGATTCTGGTTTTAATCCTAATCGGTCGATTAACTTATCAACATATTTCGTACTCACCATCTCCTTTGCAATTTGTCTTACATCGGCAGAACCTCGTTTGGCACCAACTCCAGGCAATATTTTCCGCATTGCCTGAGAGAAATCCATATTCTCAGAAATCTTTATCATCGAGGAACTCTGATAAATAGGTTTCTTGCTCATTGATATAAAGAGACCTATTGCAACTGTCACGACAAATGGAACCAACACCCACCATTTCCTTTTGTACAGGATTTGCAGATAGTCTTTCCAAATTAAATTGTTCCTTGTATCCAATAAATTCATCGTATTCCCACCGCTACTATTAATTAATGTTATTTCTGTATAACCGCTACTACAACGGATGTAATTGCGGCGCCGGCTAAAACCCTCACCAAAGTATCCACGATACTTGACCCTTTTTTCTCTTGTTGAGGAACATAAATCGAGTCGCCAGGCTTTACTTTAATCGCGTTTGGAATAGATTTATCAATGTATTCCTGAAGGTTTATTTTAGTCGCGACGGGATTGGCGTTCGATTTTGATATATAACTTACATCTGAAAGTTTGGCTTGACTCGTGGGCCCACCGGCCTTTACAATTGCCTCAAGAATATCGGTATTTTTTTCCAGAAAATGGGGTCCCGGACTGCCCACCGCACCAAAAATATAAACAACCTGCGATTTCGTTATAGGTGAAGGTGCTTTGTTCCCCGACTCGTCCGAAGAAGGTACATGGATCGTGTCTCCAGGTCGAATTTTGGGCAATGTGTTCAATTCACCCTTTTCAATCGCAGCAGAAATATCAGCCTTTTCTACTTTCCCGCCTTGATCACGACGGATGATCGCCACGTTTCCCAACATGGCAGAGGAGGTTGGCCCACCCGCTTCCAATAATATCTCCCATAAATTTGGCATCACTTCAAAAGAGAGTTTACCAGGGGATTGTACCTCTCCGGTGATATAAATGCGCTTGCTGGCATATTCAATAATCTCAATGTTGACATTTGATATCACTTTTCCATATAGAGACATCTTCTTTACGATGGCCGCGCTTAGTTGCTGCGGGGTCAAGCCTGACGCTTTTATTGTCCCAACGATTGGTAAGACAATGTTGCCATTAAGTAAAACTTTTGTTTCTGTATCCAACTCCTTGTCTTCCCAAAACGTTATTTTCAGATTATCTTTTGGCTCAACAACATATTCTTGAGCAAGAACTGAATTAAATTGGAAACATAGGAGTATACATGAGGTGATAAACAAAGACATTCTTCTAAACATTCTAAACTCTCCGGATAGGTATTAGTTTTCGGTTGTTGTTACATTTATTTCATTGCTTCCAGAGGATAACCCAAAAGTATCAGAAACAAAAACACGATAAAAATACTCCTTGTTCTGAGTGACCGTTGTGTCCTGAAAACTCGTTACCGATTGATCCGATAAAGTTCCCACAAGAGTGGATTTCAAAGTAACGCCAGATACATCTGCACGAAAAATTTTATATTCAGAAAAATCTGAATCCGTATTAGATGACCAGTTCAAATAGACACTTGCACCCGTTATATCGTTCGCATTCGGCTGCAAAAGCGTTACCGGAACCGGCAACGTTTGGATAGTCAAAACACCCGGTGCTAATACCGCAAACGCCTGGTTGCCTGCCCTGTCGGTAAAATGCCCTGAGACCGTGGCAGCATTGGTTTGAAGCCCGAACGGAACGATATAATCCCTTTCGTACATACCATCACTTGCAACCTCATCACCTCCTGTACCATCGTCAAAAAGGGGAATGGTCGGACCGTTTTCAATAACGGCCTGAGCGTTTCCATTTGCTTCACTGGTATTCATGGTAAAATGGATAGATTCTCCATTAACGATGAGTCGTCCCTGAGTATCCTCGGAAACTGAAAAAATAATCGCTTGCGTATCAAGGACAATATCATCAAAAATCACCTGACTTTCGTTGCCAACTCCGTCCCTAAAAATAGCATAGACTCTTTTTACACCGTCAACTACGGATAATTGCCACTCTCTTGTCGTTAATAAAGGTTCAAACTGGGCATCATTCAGGGTGGGATCATTGCTGATCCTGATAAAACTGTTGTCAGGACCCGTTAGATTCAGCGTGACTGAGGGTGAATTTGTAAATTCAGCACCATTATTTAGTATAATTGAGAAAATGTTTGGTATGGCCACCACAGGGTCGCTCTGTTCACTTTCAAAGCCCTTCTTGCTCAGGGTGCTAATTTGATAAAAATATTCTACCCCGTTTCTTAAACCGGAATCACTAAAAAATCTTTTATCAGGAGTTCCAATCAGTTCAGGTTCCGCCATCTCCCTGGTATTCCGAAAGATTTTGAAACTTGAAACATTGTCCGAATCAGCGACGTCCCAAGTCAATTCAACCTTACTGTTCCCTACACTTATTTGAATATTGAAAGGAGTTTTTGGAAAATTCTCTAAAATTTGATCAGGTGCAGTTGGTTTATCAACACAAGCAAACATGGAACTTGTTAGTATTAACAAGACGTTAAATAGCACTTTAGTAAATTTATCATTCATACTGTTTAGCAATCTCACTCGTTTTAGAATATTAATGAAAGACCTAATTTCACAGAATCCATAGAAAAATCCTGGGAAACCTGAATTTGTTTTTTTGAAGATGACGCGTCATGACCATAATCAGGGAAAAATATAAGTGAATCTAAAATGTTTAAAGCCCATAACGAACCAACCACAATGAATGCCCTGTTCCGCCTCGTGTCAGCGTCATCTATCTTTTCGTATTGCCGATTTAATAGTTGTAATTCCTCCGGCGATAATGTGGTTAATTGATCCTCCAGACGATTAAACTTATCAACTTCATCCTTATAATCAAATTGTGCAAAAATAGCATACGCTCCAGCCAATGCCACAGTTGAGGTAAAAAATATCCCACCGAACTTCCGGCCGCTGTAGTAATGTCCCCAACCCGGAAAAAGCAAAGACCGAAAGGCTGCTTTTGCACGTGTTCTCTTTTTTAGACGAATTATGAATATATTTTCACTATTACTCGAAAAAAACTTCTTTGATGACCAATTTTCATAGCCGTTTTTACTGGCCTGAATAGAGTATCTTCCCTTGAGAGGAAATGGTAAATAGAAAGGTGCTCTACCGTTAATTTCATATTCACCTTTAATTGTAACCAGAACGCCATCAGGCAGCGATTTCACCTGAATCTGCCGGACACCAGCATTATTAATATCATTTTTTTGAGAGAATCCCCGAATTGGAAAAATAAATGTAATCAATAACCAAGTACCGGCAAGCAAGCTAACCAAATTTTTGTTCATAGTCCTAAACTTTTTAGTGGATAAAAATTGTTATTCAAATTGTGATTTTGTCCTTCCTCTCATATCACTGACAGAGAAATTCCTTTGTACGAGTTGTGTTCCGTGCTATAGATTTTAATTTCTGAGCATCTATTTTGATAGAAATAGATTGGCGGATGCCATCGATTGAAACAATAAAGTAATTATTACCATGACACTCATTTATAAAACCCCTCAGACCTACCAGTGACCCGGAGATAATTTCGACTCTGTCTCCTTTGAAAAAATAAGACTGTGTATCTGGAGAATAACCAGAGCCAAGAATGCGCCTTACCGCGTTAATCTGCTCTGCCGGAATACGTGCAGGCTGTCCATTGAAGCTAACTATTCGTACAACCCCGGGCGGCTGATAGGCAAGGTAACGTTCTTTGCAATTTACTAACACAAAAACATAGGAGGGGAAGAGCGGTTCAAGCACAACCTTCTTTCGATCACTCCAGTATTTTGTAACCAATCGTGTAGGCAGAAAAGAATCAACATTCAAATCCTTTAATTTCTGTTCCACCTTGCTTTCAAATCTTGGCCGTGTATATAATGCGTACCAAAATCGGTTTTCTTTTGAGTTCTCTTCCCGATCTAAATTTTGAATCATAAAATCACTTCTTTTAGTTGATGATTAATATGAGGTTTTTAGAATATCTAGGCACTGCTCCGCCCAGTGAGTCACATTTAAGAAACTCACTAAGCATCTAATCACTTTGAATTAGCGACGAAAAAATTTAAACTATAAAATTCTGAGCCAAATAAACCAAACAGGATTTTCTGCTAATCTTCCTTGTGGATTTTATTAAACTGACAACATAGCGTATTTTTCCTGCTTATTTCCAAACGCGCTATTACTTCACAGTTGCCAAAGTGGGTTTAATATAATTCAAGAATGTCTGCAATTTGTCTATTGCAATAGGTTTCAGTAAATATAAGCTTCTACCTAATCGAGCGATTTCTTGACCGGTCTTAAATGAATCATCAGAAGATATCACAACTAATGGCATATCCTGTTTCACCTTTTTGATGATTGGCAAAATCTCGAGAACCGTCATTCCGGGCAAATCAATATCCAAAATCAATAAATCTAAATTAACATCTAATATTTTTAGTAATGCCTCACTTGCCTTATTTGAATAAACCGGTCGAAATTGCTCTTTATCTAAAATATTTGCAATACTATCGATGATTGTTTCATCATTCGATGCAATTAATATTGTTATTCTATTCACATTTCAATACGATTAAAGTGTAACGTCATTTGGGTTACATCCCTGTAAAATCATTTCAGTCCTTTGTTACATAACCACTCTACTCTCCAACTGAAGATTGTTTAAGCTGTGTTTTTTCAATATATTGTAGATCGTTTTCCGACTGACCTGGGCCTCTTTCGCTACTTTCGTAATATTCCCCTGGCACGCATTTAGAAGCGTTGAGAAATAGAGTCTTTCAAATTCCATTAAATTTTTTACCTTTGCTTGATAATAAGGAAGTTTTTCAAAAGTCAAATTTTGATTAACTCTTGGAATTGAAGTATTTTTTACGATTTCTAAAGGCAGGTCTTCTAAAGTAATGATTTCATTTTTTACAAAGGTGGCCAAGTACTCAATTAAGCTTTTCAATTCTCTAATATTACCTGGCCAATGATAATGAACTAAATATTGCAAAGCATCATCAGATAGATGGATATTACTATCATTGCTAGACTTTGAGAATCCTTTTATAAAATGGGTAATTAGCAACGGAATATCTTCTTTCCTTTCCCGAAGTGGTGCAATATAAATCGGAACGATATCGAACCGCTCGAACAAATCCTCTTTTAATCTTCTGTTTGCAATTGCTTTATGAGGTTTAAAATTACTGGCCAGGATGATTCTTACATCAATATTCAGTGATTTCACAGACCCAATTTTTTTAAATTGTTTATTTTGTAAAGCGTCGAATAATTTTGCCTGCAAATCGATATGCATTTCTGTAATTTTATCAAGAAAAAATGTCCCCTTATCTGCATATTCAAGCAAGCCAATTTTCATGTTCTTTTTTCCAGAACTGCTTTGTCTCTCGTGTCCAAATAATTCACTCTCAAGTAAATTTTCCGGTAAAGAGATACATTCGATAGGGATAAAAACATGATGATTTCTCTTGCTTTGCTCATGAATGGTTCGGGCAACCAGCTCTTTACCAGTTCCACTTTCTCCATGAATAAAAACATGTGAATCGGATTCAGCAATATTCAAGATCGTTTTATAAAGTTCCAAAATTTTTTGACTTCTTCCTATTATCAGGCCCAATGAATCACGAGTAACACCATCTTGGTTTGTAATTGATTCCAGTTTCTCATCGAACTTAATACTATCTGTTAGAACTTCCAGCAATTCATAATTAATTGCATTTAACGCATCCGAATTTTCGAGCCCTAAAACAAGTGCACCTTTAATTTCACCATTTCTTAGAACAGGTGAAATATGAATGCATTGCACATTTTCAATTCGTGCGAGTCTAACAAAGTCTTCAGGAAAGTGCGTGGATGAATTTATATTTTCTATAATTACCGGAGAAAATTTATTCCCGGACCGCAGAAATCGGTAATGGAACCCAGCCAGAAAACTCGCAAGAGTTTGAGAATTAGATATTTTTCTGCTACCGTATAAACTGGAAATCTTGAAAGTATTTGTATCTGAAAACCAGAGAATACCCGCTTTTGCATTAAAAGTTGAGACAATATGATTTAATAAGAGGTTTGTTTTGGATGCTGATTTATTTAAAAAAAAGTTGTACATTTATATTAATATTTTAAGATAAATATTGCATTAAATGAAGAATGTTTGTATATAAAATCAAAGAGGCCATCACCCAAATTGAATATATTTAATATGGGTTATCATTTTTTATGAGTGGACAGCTCAAATTAAAAGATGAAGGTGGCCTCTTTTTATTTATATTACCTCTTATTTGGCAAAACTAAAATATGCTACAACTAAAAATATCTGACTCTGATAAGCGTTTGCTTAGACTGGCTCAGGAACGATTGGTTTCCAAAGAATATAGAATCTTCATAATAAAGCTGGTATTATCTATTGCAAGAGGTGTACCAAACCGTAAAGTTTAATATAAAATGACCGATATTTACGAGACAACTTTAATATAACTATCATAATATCAAATGGTTGATCAAGCATAAGATTTTGTCAAATTGATTTAAAGTACTCGTGTACCCGTACATGCAAAGTGTAAACCTAACTGGACATTCCGAATATAAAATATACACCTTTCATGTAATAACTCATTTAAAAACACAATATGTCTCAACAAGTATACAGTTTTTAATAATTGGCAACACATTTTAAATAATCGTATCATTCAACTCAAATAAATTTATGTAAATCATAGATGTTTATCATCCGGTACAACGTACTCCGACTAATTTGGGCTAACTTTGCTTGTTTTGATAAATTGGTACTATGTTTTTGTATTAAATTGGTAAAATATTCTTTCTCAAAATCTTCTACAACCTTCTTTTTTGCCTCTTGAAAAGGCAAATCCCAGTATGATTTCAATGGGCAAAATATATTTGAAGGTTCAATCGTACATTTTATATAATCTGGTAAATCAATCAATTCAATTATGTCACCTTCAACCAGAGCGTCCAATCGTTCGGCTAAATTCATTAATTCCCTTACATTCCCCCCCCATGAATAATTCATCAGAGCCGTCACAGCATCAGGTTCAACAGTTTTCATTTTGGCGTTTTTAATTTTGGAAAACTTTCGTAAAAAATGGTCAAATAAAAGGGGAATATCCTCCTTCCTTTCTCTTAAAGAGGGTACTTTTATTGGAATGACATGCAATCTGTAGAAAAGATCTTCTCGAAACTGTCCACATTTAACTGCTTCAAAAGGATTTCGATTCGTTGCAGCAATGAAACGGAGATTTACCTTTGTTAAATTTCTCCCTCCAATCCTCCGAAACTCTCGCTCCTGGAGCACACGCAAAAGTTTTGATTGTAAATTAATGTCCAACTCACAAATTTCATCCAAAAAAAGTGTTCCTTTATCCGCACATTCAAACAATCCTTTACGTGCATAATCTGCCCCTGTAAACGCACCTTTCTCATACCCAAACAATTCACTTTCTAATAAATTCTCAGGTAGAGCCACGCAATCTAATGGAATAAATGAATATGCATGTCGCAAACTATACTTATGAATGCTGCGAGCGAACAACTCTTTTCCAGTTCCACTTTCTCCATAAATCAAAACATTCGCATCGCTTTGAGAAATTTTGATGATTTTTTCACATGCTTTCTTTATTATTGCACTTTGACCAATAATGTTATCGAAACTATACTCGTCCAGGCTCAGACCACTGGTATTATTATTAATGAAATCGATACCTCTTTGGATTGATTTTTTTAGTTTTTCTACGGAATATGGTTTTTGAATGTAGTCATAAGCCCCTTCCTTTATGGCCTCTATGGCTGCGTCAATTGTTCCACCATCACTTACAACAATAATGACAATTTGTGGATTGATAATTTTAATTTTGTGGAGGAAAACTATCATGTCTTTATGAGACATTGGCACACTAATTAAAACTAGAGCAGGGTGATGTAAAGGAATTAGTTCTAATGCCTTTGAACTGTTGTTTGTGACAATACAACCCCAATTACGTTCACTAAGAAGGCGATCTAACCACTTTAATTCAGTTATATCATTATCCACCCATAACATTTTCTTGGTGTTGTCCATTTGCTGCCCCCCCTCTTTAAACAAAAATTGAAAAGGATAAAATATACTTAGCACTAAAAAAGTAAGGAAAAAGATGAGCCTGATTTATTCGGATATTTCTTGGGAATATATAAATATTATAACAACAACATCATATAAACTATTCCAACCGCGGCTATTTTTTGTAAAAAATTTTATACATATCTACCAAAAAAGTAACAATAAATACATTGTAGTGACTATTTTGGCCAGCGCATTGACTCACATCAAATACTTGTAGTAATTTTTACTACACAAACAAACGTTGAATATATACTATCTTTTTACATTTGTCAAGAACTATTAATATTTTTTACGATACTAACCTGAGCAACTCCTTCAGCAGCACGGTCTCAACATGTTAATTTTTAA
>CAYVXE010000004.1:62909-78828 GCA_964455375.1 uncultured Calditrichaceae bacterium | reverse complement strand
TTCCGTATTGCCGTATTACCATATACCCTATAACTTATATACATATACCGTTAAGGAAACCCATGAACTGGAAAAGAAAAGAATACTGGCTGGTCATCCTGTTATTGGTGACAACCGCTGTTTACACCCGCCTCATTCGTGCGGACCAGGTCTTTGTTGACCGTAATATTGATTTGGGCAGAATTTCCACAGAAATCGGTGATTGGCACGGGGAGGCACAGCTTTTGTCCCCAGAAGTTCTGAATGTGCTGAAATCCGATCAATCACGTATTATTAATTATACCAACAGCCGGGGGAATCAGGTAAGTCTGTATGTCAGTTACTGGGCTACTCAGAAATACGGCGCCCAACCGCATTCACCGCTTAATTGTGTGCCGGGCAGTGGTTGGAATATTACATCGCGCAAAACCATTGCACTGACTTCAGACGGTTCAGAGCGAGCGGAGCAGCTCATTATTGACAACAGTCAGGACCGGCAGGCCATGATCTTCTGGTATCAAACTCGCAACGGTATCCTGGCGAAAGAACTGAACGTCAAACTGCAACTGGCTAAAAACTCTTTATTCCGCAAACCAACGGACGTGGCGTTTGTACGGTTAACGACAGCCGTTATCGACAATGCCGACGGGAAGGCTTTTAAAGCTCTTCTTGATTTCTGGCAGGAAGCCAAATCGGAAGTGATGGCCGGTTTAGCGCTTTAAACTATTTGCAGGATGGTGTATTTTTAGATCACTGCTGCGTTAATTCACGCAGGTCCCCCTTCATGAAAGGGGGATTTTTTTTGCCCTGTCCTTTTTCTTTTTCTACATCCTGAATCGACATTCTTTGTTCGATATTCCTTATCCTGCATTTTGTTTGAATCAACCAAACTATCGAAAAAATCGACATTAAACAAATCTTCCTGCTGGCTATCGGTGACCTTCGGTGTTTCATGAAATGTTCATGCAGGGTGGGGAGTGCTGACGCATCAACGTTTCTGTTACAAGCAGGTCTTTGCACCGGCAGGCTGAAGCCTGCGCTACGGATTCACTTTTGCCTTGTCGTTTCTACTTTTCAGACAGTCTCCTTCGTCCAAATGATTGATTGAGAATAAAGGAAAATGGTATGCGCTCGTAAATTTTCATCATTACAATTTACAAATTCCTTGAATTTTTATGTTTACTTCATTAAATTGTGTTGAAACAAATCTGTGAGATTAGCGTAAGCTCACAACTAGCTCTTTGAAATGGGGACGACACGGCTTCGACGGGGGTCGGAGAACAAGGGATAGCATGCCGAGGTTTTTTCAGGTCCTCGCTAAACAACTGGAAACTTATTTTTAAACGCAGACAATTATGCGTATGCAATGGCAGCCTAATTAATAAACGGTAGCCCGTTCATTTAAGCCAGGCCACAGGGCTTATCTTGAGCGTCGACTTTTGTGGCTATATCGCTGGTTATGTCTGAGGACCGGCGCTGAATTCTTTCAGACTGGCTTGTTTAAGGATTTGTTTGTTGAACCTTAAACGGTGAGATTTAATCGACAAACTAAGCATGTAGACATCCTTTCTGACTGGCCTTCGGACGTGGGTTCAATTCCCACCGTCTCCACTATTTCCTCATTCGTCAAACCCGGCTAAACCATATCTCTTGCAGCTGCTTTGCCCACCATTGTAATTTCTTCCTAAAAAATGATACATGAAATCTACAAGTTTTAACGTTCGATTTTTAACGTTGCAATTTAGAAATTTTTTTAATATCGTGATTTGAAACTCTGAATTACGCATCAATTCCAATAACATTTCAAAACTTAAAACCGTTTTTCCAATTTAAAAAGGAGATTTTGTTTGGATTTTCATACAATTACACTACCCGATCAATCAAAACTTTCTATAAAAGAATCCCATCGCGATAAATCCGTTGAATCCTTTGCAGATGATGTCCTGCAAGGTCTTTCCGCTCCTGTTAAAACCTTGCCGCCAAAATATTTTTACGATCAAAGAGGGTCAGAGTTGTTTGAGGAAATCTGTGAACTTCCCGAATATTATCCTACCCGGACAGAACGCTCGATTCTGCAAAAATATGCTGAACAAATTGTTCTTCTCATAAAGGAAAAATCCGACATCGTAGAATTGGGCAGCGGCAGCTCTGTTAAAACGCGTCTGATTCTAAAAGCATTCCTAAGACAACAAACACCGTTGCATTACATGCCAATCGATATATCTAAAAATATGCTGGTGGAAAGTTCCCTCACACTGCTGCAAAAATACAACGGGCTAAGAATTACCGCGCTTGCATCCGATTATTTTACCGCCTTAACGATGTTGAAAAAGGAAAAGCGAGCGAAAAAACTCATTCTTTTTTTGGGATCGAGTATCGGCAACTTCAACGATTCCGAACAGGTGCACTTCTTAACACAATTACGAGCGACCATGGATATTGACGACCAGCTTTTGCTGGGAATGGATTTAGTGAAGGATGAGTCCATATTAATTCCAGCTTATGATGATGAGCAGGGCGTCACGGCAACCTTCAATAAAAATATTTTGCGGCGGATGAATGATGAGCTGGACGCTGACTTTGATATCGATTTATTCAAACATAAAGTGCTCTTCAATAAAAAACACAGCCGGATTGAAATGCATTTGCAGAGCCTGGTCCGGCAAACCGTAACTATCGGTCAGTTAAATAAAAGCTTCAAATTTGCAAAAGCTGAGACCATTCATACCGAAAATTCCTACAAATTCACCAAAGAACGTATTCGGAATTTAGCAGCGACGTGCGGGTTTCAGATAAAACACGCCTGGTACGATTCGCGAAATTGGTTCAGTCTTAATCTATTTAAGCCGCGATAGAGCCAATGTCATCAATCACGTTTAAGAGAGTTTCAAAATCCTATGGACGGAGAACTATCTTAAATAATCTTTCCTTTACTTTTCCGGAAAAATCCACCACAGCCGTCATCGGGCCAAGCGGCAGCGGAAAGTCGACTCTTTTGCAGATCATTAACGGTCTCGTTCGCCCTGAGCAAGGTGAACTTTTTTTGTTTGGTGAACGTCTGAATTATGCACGGTTACCTCAGTTGCGCCGAAAAATCGGTTATGCGCTACAGGGAACGGGTTTGTTTCCGCATTTAACAGTCGGAAAAAATATTACGCTTATGGCAAAATTGGAACATTGGCCTGAGGAAAAAATTCGTTCCCGTCTTTCTACATTGTTGCAATTGGTTGGCATTCCGGAAATTTTTCTGCACAAATTTCCGCATCAACTAAGCGGCGGTGAACAGCAGCGCGTCGGATTATGCCGCGCCATGATACTCAACCCAAAACTGTTTTTATTGGATGAACCGTTTGGCGCCCTCGACCCCATCACCCGTAGTGAAATTCACCAGGAATTTTTAAAATTGCAAAGATCAGAAGTCCGCACCACGATTCTGGTGACGCATGATTTACGTGAGGCCATTAAATTAAGTGACCGAATTATGATTTTGAACCATGGAAATATTGAACAATTTAGCTCTAAAGCAGATCTTCTGAAAAATCCGGCGACGACGTTTGTGGAGCAATTTGTTCATAAGCAGCTTGAATAATTTAGACGGATCAAAATGCAAACCTTCAAAAAATTATGTGGTTATTAAACTTCTACCGCGTTGGAAACAATACACTCAGGAAGAAACAGTGAGAACGATCATAAAAAGTATTGTCATTGGATTTTTCTGTTTTTCGATTCTTACCAAAATGACATTCGCACAAACCGTAAAAGTCGGCAGCAAGCATTTTAATGAAAGTTACATTCTCGCTGAAATTATGTCTCAGCTTTTGGAAGACCGGGGATTTGATGTGGAAAGGCATTTCGGCCTTGGCGGCACACTCATTTGTTACCAGGCGTTGCTCAATGGCGAAATCGATGTTTATCCCGAATACTCCGGAACCATTGAGCAGGCAATTCTCAAACTGCCCGGGCAGATTTCATACAAAGAACTGCAAACTCTTTTAGCGAAAAAATACCGGTTGCATCTGCTGGATTCATTTGGCTTTAGCAACACCTACGCATTAACCACCCGTGCAGCGTTTGCCGGAAAAAATCATATAACCTCTATTTCCGATTTGCGTTTTCAGAAAAATTTACGTTTTGGTTTGAGCTACGAATACATCGAACGCGGCGATGGCTGGAAAGCGCTGGCGGACTTCTACGGACTGCACGCTAACCCCATTGGCATGGAGCACGCGCTGTCATACAAAGCTCTGGAAGACGGAAAAATTGATGTCATGGACGTGTATTCCACCGACGCTGAAATTCAAAAATACGATCTGGTTCTTCTCAAGGATGACAAACAATTCTTTCCGGTTTATCTCGCGGCGCCACTTCTTCGTTCCGGTTTAGACAGTTCCGTGCAAAGTCTGCTTGCAGGATTGCACAGTTCTTTAAATGAAGAAGAAATGCAGCGCCTGAATGCGCAGGTTGCAATCGACGGGAAAACATTTGCGGAAGCCGCTCATGGATTCTTACTTGAACGTAACTTCATTGATGCCGCGAAACAACGAAGAACAGAAAATCGCTGGCGCACATTAGCTGACAAAACCTTGACGCACTTGTTTTTAACTGCTGTGGCGCTGTTTGCAGCGATAATCGTTGCGGTGCCTTTGGGAATGTTCATTTACAAATTACCGAACATTTCCGCACCAGTGATCTATTTTGTGGGTCTGCTGCAGACCATTCCCTCTTTGGCGCTCCTTGCTCTTATGATCCCGCTGTTTGGCATCGGTGTAAAACCGGCATTGGTCGCGCTGTTTCTCTATGCCCTCTTACCGATATTACGAAACACATACATCGCTTTGACCACAATCGACCCGATATTGAAAAAAGTATCTATTGGCATGGGATTAACGGACTGGCAGCGCCTGCGTTATATTGAATTACCATTGGCGATGCCCACCATGCTTGCCGGTATCCGTACTGCCGCAGTGATTCTAATCGGTACGGCTACCATTGCGGCATTTATTGGTGCCGGCGGATTGGGCGAGTATATCGTAACCGGCCTGTCATTAAATGATCCGACCTTGATTATGTGGGGGGCAATTCCGGCGGCGATTTTAGCGATTCTGGTAGAATTCGCTTTTGAATGGCTGGAGAAGCAGATCGTTCCAAAACATTTATCAAAACAAAAAAAGAATGTTTAGCCTTTTCCTTTGGAATTAATAAAATTTGTTTTTATTGTTGTCTCGGCGGGTGTAATAAAGAAGCACCGCGCTCCGGGCCCGAAGAACGGTTGGCGGTTTCAACACCGCGAAGGCAGAAGGTCAGGGAATTACCACTTTACAATGGCCTTTTGCGCATAAACGATACATCCATATTTCTTTCTGGAAGTGGATTCGAGCAATTATATTTTACTGAAACAGGAATGACTTTGATTCAATATCTTGCAAGATTCTGGCGCGGCACCCACCGGTTTTTAGGAGCGTCTCGTGTTTTGATGGGCAGTTTTGCCGTGCTTATTTCAATTGGCACATTTCTGTTGATGCTACCCATTTCAACAACAACATCACGGCTCTCTTTTGTCGATGCCTTGTTTACGGCAACGTCTGCGACCTGCGTAACCGGATTGATTGTCGTGGATACGGGAACAGCATTTACACATTTTGGACAAATGGTTATTTTAGTTCTCATTCAATTTGGCGGACTCGGTTTGATGACCTTCTCCACCTTTGTCGTGTATTTGCTGGGTAAAAAACTCTCCATCGGCGGCCGGGAGTTACTGCAGCAAACGTTCAGCCAATTACCCATTTTAACGCTGAAAAAACTCGTCAAAACGATTTTCCTCACCACTGCTGTTGTAGAAACGATTGGGGCAATTGTACTGACCATTCGTTTTGCAAGGACTATGCCCTTGGCAAAAGCCGCTTACTTTGCCGCATTTCATGCAATTTCAGCTTTCTGCAACGCCGGATTCTCGTTGTTTTCGGATAGCATGATTGGATACAGAAGTGATTTTACAGTAAATTTTGTTTTGCTCTTCTTAATTGTCACAGGCGGTCTGGGATTTGTGGTTATTTCGGAAATAGGATTTCGCCGAAGTCTGAAATTCAGAAAACTGTCGTTGCATTCCAGACTGGTCATTTTAACCTCTGGAATTCTAATCGTGAGCGGATTTGTTTTGTTTTTTCTAATGGAATACAAAAATACGTTAACATCGCTTGACTGGAAAACAAAATTTTTTACTGCGTTATTTCAATCGATAACCACACGTACGGCCGGCTTTAATTCTGTGGATATTGGCACACTATCCAATGCGACGTTATTTATAATGATCATTTTAATGTTCATCGGTGCTTCTCCGGGCTCGTGTGGCGGTGGAATCAAAACCACCACATTTGCTATCCTGATATCGCAAATCAGGGCGAGTTTCAAGTCCAAGGATGAAACAAACCTGCTGTACCGGCGCATACCGAAAGACGTGCTTTCAAAAGCCATTTCTGTTGGTTTCTTTTCAACCGTACTCGTGGTCGTATTTACAATTTTATTGTTATCAACGGAACTACCGGGACTTTCCCACCAGGTTAGCCGCGGCTTATTTCTTGAAATATTGTTCGAAGCAACCTCGGCATTCGGGACGGTTGGTCTTTCAACCGGGTTGACCCCGCATCTGTCCCCTCTCGGACGCGTGTTGATCGTCTTTTTAATGTTCATCGGGCGCCTGGGCCCCATAACCATCGCTCTCGCAGTGGGAAACCAGAAAAAGGATAATTTTAGATATGCAGCAGAAAACATCATGGTAGGATAAAAACGGAGTGAAAAATGAAACGATTTGCAATTATAGGACTCAGTAGTTTTGGTTATTACCTGAGTCGTTATTTTTCAGAATACGATACGGAAGTCTTGTCTATCGATAATGATGAAAGCAAAGTCGACAAAGTGAAGGAGTATGTCAAAAAAGCAGTTGTGGCGGATGCGAAGGATAAAGAAGCACTAAAAAATCTTGGCGTGGAGGATATGGATGCAGCCGTGGTGACTCTCGGCGACGACATCAATTCGAGCATTCTTGTGACTCTTTATCTCAAAGAAATGGGAGTTAAAGAGATTATTGCGAAAGCCGTCAATGAAGATCATGCAAAAATATTAAATCTCATTGGCGCCACCAGAATTATTTTTCCGGAGAGAGATATGGCAAAACGCGTGGCGCACACCTTGCGTAAAACGTCGTTGCTGGATTATGTCTATTTAAGCGAAGGGTTCAGCATGATTGAAATGGCGCCACCTTCATCCTGGAATGGGAAAACACTCGCTGAACTAAAAATCCGTAATAAATATAATGCGCAAGTGATTATGATTAAGGAAATAATTCCAGAAAATCTCGTTATGGTTCCGGGGCCGAATCACATCATTAAGGAAAGTGATATTTTAGTCATGGTGGGACCGGAGCAGGATCTGGAAAAACTGGAAAAACTTTGAGCTAACTCATAAATAATTTCACTGCAAAGCCCACAATTGCAATCATAACAATCCAACGGATATATTTTTCACCTTTTTTTACCATTAAATTCGTGGCCAGCAGGCCGCCGGCGCCGTTCCCTGCCGCTAAGATTAGTCCTTTCAAAATATCCACCTGTCCATGCAGAACAAAAACGGCCAGGGCAAAAGGTGTGAATATTAGAACGATTAAAACTTTCAGGGCATTTGTCTGCACTAAATTGTAACCGGAGATGGTTAAAACGGTGATGAGAACAAAACCGATTCCTCCCTGAATAAATCCACCATAAATGCCGATTGCAAAAAATGAAACAGCCAGATAAACTTTTTTACGATTTGTGAATGTAAGGGTCTTTTCTACATGTTCTTTGCGGGGGACAAAAAACATCCATCCTATCACCAAAACCATAATCAGAGCGAGAATTTTTTTAAAAATGTCCTCATTTATTTCTACCGCAATTTGTGCACCGAGTACAGAGCCGATAATTGCCGGAATGCCTGCGACAAAAATGATGCCCTGCGGAATGACTTTAAATTGGTGAAACTTGGCAGTAGCAATAATATTCTGAATAAAAATCGCGATGCGATTTGTACCATTTGCTACCGTAGGCGGCAACCCTAAAAAAATCAGGAATGGCAGCGTGAGCAAAGACCCGCCACCAGCGTTAATGTTGATGAACCCGGCAACAAAACCGACGAACGCCAGCAAAACAGATTTTCCGATTTCTTCCAGCATATTTGTGTAAATGTATCTGTAAATAGTTTTTAGTTTAGCCAGCAAATCAGTTTCCTGATCTGCACATTTTTGTGCAGGTAAAAAATACGGAAAGGATGTAAAGAAATCAAGGGTAGGTTTTGAATGACCCTTGATTCACATCTGCACTGAGAATGAAGGTGTAGGTGCTTAATTATTTTGGACTTATAAAAATAGGTTGACAAAGTAGAATATTTTGTTATTTTAATGTAAATCTTATTCCCCTTCACAAGGTCTTGCCATTTTACTTTAGCAAGCGAAACCAGCATTTATGTTTCTTCAAGGGATAATGCTCTTAAATCAGACGTGTCTATTCAGTATATAAACAATTCAGCAATGAAAGGAAGTAGCGATGGGCGAGAAAGGGTTTTTTGATCTATTTCTAAACTGGACTACCGACCTCAACGATGTTATGTGGGGTACGCCGATGATTGTGCTTTTGTTGGGAACCGGTATCCTCCTGACTTTTTTAACCAGAGGTCTACAGTTTACGCACTTTTGGCATTCATTAAAACTCATTTTTTCTAAAGAGGCCCGTTCTGAAACAGGCAAAGGGGATATTTCTCCGTTCGCCGCTTTAATGACCGCTCTTGCTGCCACTGTGGGAAATGGAAATATTGCCGGCGTTGCAACCGCCATTGCAGTAGGCGGGCCAGGTGCGCCTGTTTATATGTGGATTGCAGCCATTTTCGGAATGGCAACAAAATATGCAGAAGGCTTTCTTGGAGTTTATTTTCGGGAAGTGGCACCAAACGGAACCATGGCCGGTGGGCCAATGTATTACGTAAAAAACGGGTTGAAAAATAAAAAATTGGGCCGTTTTCTCGGAGCAGCTTTTGCAGTGTGTGGCACTATTGCCTGTTTGATTGGTACCGGCAATATGGCCCAATCGAACTCCATGACCGCATCGCTTGCAAATACACTGAACCACTTTATTTATGGCGGAACTTCTTCTCAACAAGCTCCTGCGATTTATTATTATATCATTGGTGGAGTTATCGCTGTTTTAGTCGGGTTGGTTATTATCGGCGGTATTAAGAAAATCGGACACGTTTCCGAAAAGCTTGTTCCGTCGATGATCTTCTTTTATATCTTTTTTGCTCTCATTGTCATTGTTGCTAATTTCAGCCGGATTCCTGAAGCATTTGCTATCATTTTCGAATCTGCTTTTGGACTCAGGCCACTGGTTGGTGCTTCAGTAGGACTGGCTATCCAAAACGGTGTCAGCAGAGGATTGCTTTCTAATGAAGCAGGGCTTGGCTCGGCGGCCATTGCCCAGGGTGCATCCAGTTCCGAAGACCCGACTAAAAATGGCCTGATTGCTATGACCGGTGTGTTCATCGACAGCATTCTGGTCAACTCCATGACGACATTAACCATAGTCCTTACCGGTGTATATGTCCATACACAGGCATGGCAGGGACTGGAATCCACCGACAATCTGACCAGCATTTTGTTAACACAAAAAGCTTTTGAGTCAGTTATTCCTTTTGGTGTTGGCGGTGCAATCATTGCTTTTGCTTCGTTTTTGTTTGGTTATACCACTCTGCTGGGATGGTCATACTACGGTGAAAAATGCATAGAGTATCTAGGGGGAGATAAAGTGATTCTTCCTTTTCGCTACACCTTTATTCTATTTCTGTTTGTAGGGGCAATTTTGACGCCAATTGCCGGGCAGAGTTTTAACTATTTGAATATCGTCTGGAACTTGGGCAATATCGGAAATGCTCTGATGGCCGTGCCTAATCTGGTGGGACTGTTGTTTCTTGCCGGGCTTGTGTCCAGAATTTCCAGGAAAAAATTTTCTTCCTCTTCGTAACTAAATTTTACTGCTCAAAAGTATTGGCTGTTCGGAGACTGGGTTTTGTTCTTCGAACAGTTTTTTTTGTAAATTAATTTTTTACGGTTGTAATTTGATAACCGCTTGCCTATATTCCTTGATCCGAAGTGGGAATAACCTGTAATCCAAAATTGAACGTGAACATGCTCGAACCAAAAACATTTTACCGTGATTTTGACAATTTGCTCCGGCAAATCCGGCACCAAAAAGCTGATGAAAATTTTCTTTTTTCTATCTTTGAAGCCGTACAACACAATTTCGCCGAGACCATTAAATTGGGTCATATTCGGTTGTACCAGGAGAGAAATGACGCTTTTGTATTCCTGCACGATTTTGACATAGTTGATGGCCCCGATTTTGTTGATCGTTTCGCCACATCAGACGAGGCGGTGCAAAAGGTTTTAAAACACGGCAGTTTTATTTATGATGAACAACGCAACGTTTTTCTGCAAACAAAAACCTTTGATTACCATGCGACCCCTGCTGCTATTTTAATCCGCAGTCCAGAACAGCGTTGGATCGCTGTTTTCGAATTGCTTACAGGGTGGCTGCGGGAAGAAGTCATCTTTTCTTTAAATGCCATCCGCACCGCCATAAACCAGAGATTGTTTTCAGAAGCCATAAATACCGAATTAGAGCAAGCTGCTGAAATTCAAACCAGTTTATTGCCTCAGGTCCCGCCAAATTTTCCCGGCTATGAAGTAGCGGCCAGATCCTGCCCCACAGAAATCGTCGGTGGTGATCTGTACGACTTTTTTGATTTTGACGGTGAAATTCACGGTGTATGCATTGGGGATGCCAGTGGACACGGGCTGCCCGCAGCGTTGCTGGCGCGAGATGTTGTCACCGGATTGCGCATGGGTCTGGAAAAACACATGAAGATGGTACACACGCTTCAGAAACTAAACTCTGTCATTTACCGAAGCACGTTTTCTTCCAGATTTATTTCCTTATTCTATGCAGAATTCGAGAAAGAAGGAAATTTAATCTTTACCAATGCCGGCCATCCTGCACCCTTCGTTATTCACAATAATAAAATTCATGATTTAAATGCAACCGGACTTATTTTAGGCGCCATACCCGATATCAAACTGCACCGCTCCTACGCACACATGCTTCCGGGTTCCGTTCTGGTCTTATTTAGTGATGGTCTTTTTGAAAGAGAAAATCCCAACGAAGAGATTTATACGATTAATCGCCTAAAAAGCTGCGCAAGAAAACATCAAAACAAGAGTGCCGAAGATTTGATAGAAGCCATTTTTGCGGAAGTTGACCGTTTTGGTGCCGGTACGAAATGGGAAGACGATAGCACGCTCGTCGTGATAAAACGCTTGCATACGCCAATGACTTCTTTACCCTAATCAAGCATGAGGGTACGTTTTTCGCCGATAATCAAAGTATGAAGAATCGACGAAATTATTATCGGATTTTGCAAGTCCAGCCGGATGCTACCATGGAAGTCATCCGTTCGAGCTACTACACCATCATGCGGAAACTACAGCAGCACCCGGATCTGGGCGGCGATCACTGGAATGCTGCTACTATCAACGAAGCTTATGAAGTCCTCAGCGATGAAAAAACGCGCACAGACTACGATAAAAAATTGTTTCACGACTATACGCAAAAACTTCACGCCGATGAGAGGGATTCAAGGAAATCGCTGCACACTATTTTTTGCCCCTTCTGTAAATACCCACTTGCTCGTGAAACAGAACCCCCGAACGTCTGTCCTCAATGTAAAAGCCCCCTTTTAGAAGACAACCCGGATAAAAATACAACAAGCTGCAGGCGTGTTTTACAGAGACTAAAAGTGAGAGGGAAAATACGCTTTTATTGTCACTGGCCGGAAAAAGGGTTAGAGGCTGAAATCGTGGATATGTCCCCAAATGGTATGCGTTTCCGGTGCGTGAAGAAACTCGAAAGAAATGCGATCATAAAAATCACCAATCCTGCTTTTATTGCCATTGCGCAAATTGTCGATATTTGCAAAATCCATAAATTATCTCTTTATTACGATGTCGGTGTAAAATTTGTCGCTGTAAAATTTTCCAATCAAACCGGCATGTTCTACTCTCTGTCCTGCTAATTGAAGTCATCCGAAATACCTTGTTTTTGATATTCTTGATTTGTTAATTTAATCCTATTTTGTGTTCATAGGCTGCAAAACAAAATAACGGAAATCATAGCTGATTGCTACTAAGATCAACTCATTTCATTATGAAAAAGTCCAGGGAAAAGATAGATGGCTAACCAGATGATTGTCGCTGTATTATTAAATCGTCTATTTGAATGGTCGCAGAATTTTATCACCCGTGAATTGGTTGAATTAAAACACCAGGGGGTAGAGCTCTATGTTGGCGCCCGAAAAATTGTCGACCGGGATGATTTGGGAGAAGAAGAATTAGCACTGCAAAATCAATTTATTGCCATTCCAGAAAACCCCTTCAAACCGGCATCCCTCCTGCAACATTTTAAGTTTTTGCTCAAACATACCTGTACGTATTTCAAAACCTGGATTCAGTTCTTTACGTTTGGCCACAAAAGCCTTTCGAAAATGGCACGCAGTTTTGTATGCTTATTTCGCGCTGCTGCAGTGGCCGAAGTTATTCTAACAAAAAATATACAATTGTTACATGCCCACTTTATGACCGCGCCCACGGAAACAGCCCTGTATCTTTCCGCATTTACAGGTGTCCCTTTTGGGTGTACAGCCCACGCTATGGACATTTATCAGGATAATAGCGGCATGCAAAAAAAACTCAATCGAGTATCTTATGTCATTACAGAAACGCTCGCAAACGCTGCATATTTTAAAGCAAACTGGAAAATTGAAAAGAATAAAGTTTCCCAAATTTATAACAGTATTCCTTTGCAAAGCAATCTTTGTCTTGAAAATAAACCGCACACACCTTTCACTTTTTTGGCTGTCGGAAGGCTGGTACCCAAGAAAGGGTTCGAATATTTGTTGGAAGCTTGTCGTCTACTAAAGTCACGGAATGTGCGGTTTCTCTGTCGCATCGTCGGCAAAGGCCCTCTGGAGGAAAAAATTTTAACGTTAGTGCAGGAACTGGCGTTAACCGAAGTAGTGCAGTTTCAAGGGTATATTGCACCCAATCGAATTGCATCCATTTATGACCACGGAGATGTTTTGGTCATGCCATCCATTATTGAGTCGAATGGTGACCGGGACGGACTACCGACCGTATGTATAGAGGCTTGCACGTATGGACTTCCATTAATTTGCACCGATGTTTCCGGGCTTCCGGAATGTATCGTCGAAGGCCAAAATGGTTTGGTCGTACCTCAAAAAAATCCGGCAGCTCTTGAAAAAGCCATGTTCGAAATTATGACAGCAAAAGACTATGACACCATGTGTAAGAAATCTTTAGCTGTTGGCGCAGAAAAGTTCAATGGGAAAGTAAATGTTGGTAAGATTAAAGACATTATGCTCCGTCACCTCTAAATCGTTTGTTGCGCATTTTTTGTGAGCATCATAAGGTTCGGGATGCTGCATTGGGCCTGTCATTTGGTTTTAAATGTGACCCATCCCAACAAATAAAGCCAATCTTCTTTTTTGTAAACCTTTGCGAAAGAGGCTGCCGCGGAAAATACAAGTAAATAAGCAATGACTTTTAGTAGCAATTCCAACGTATTTGAGGTGTGCACCAAAGTGCCAAGAACAACTACCGGAATAGCCGAGAGAACAGCAACGGTTAGCGTTTTTATATAAAAACGAAAGGGGAACACCTTGATAAAAGAGACTTGTAGCCCTTTGCTGATTTTGGTCAAGGTGTATGCCCAAGCGAACATATTTGCTATCAACGTCGCCGTTGGCGGTCCGCTGATCCCCATATATTTGACCATCGGAATGCTGAGAATAATGTTTAAGACAACCAGCAGAATTGCAGATATGGTAATCGAACGGGTATCGTCTATGGCTTTTAAAATGGCACTGTAAGAGGCAACCCGGTGGAGCAAAATAACGGTATAAATTCGAAATGGAATCACTGCCCTGATGTAGTTTTTTGTATAAAGCAGAACGATGAATTCATGCGCAATAAGCAAAAATAATACGGTTAAGGGAATGATGATAATCGACACTTTTTTCACCGCAGTGTGCCATAGTTCAAGAAGCTCCTCTCTGTTTTCATCCAAATGATAGGCGACAAATTTGGGTAACATAACTGAAGCCACTGAAGCCGGTATAGTCGACAGGACAGGAATCTCCCACGCTCCGATAATGTATTCTGCCAACACCGCAGCGGGTAGAAACCAGGCAACCACATATTTATCTATCTGTCGGTTTAAGCTCCAGAGAATTTGGGCGAAACTCAATGGAATTGAATAAGACAACTGTTTTTTTGCCGTTCCTGCGGGTAACCGTGTTTGCTCACCATGCAAAATATTGGCAAATAAGATAGCACTCAAGAGAAATCGGAATACACCGGAACCTAAGAGACTGAATATAATCGTTTTGAGCGGCAAATTTAGCGCTGCCGGTAGCACCAAAGCTAGAAATTGAACCAGACCAACAGCAATGTTAAAAACAGCGGCCTTTTTTGCCTGTCCAATGGCAATGAGGATGTTTGGTAACGGCGTCGTAGGTAACTCCAGTAAAATAAGCACCATGAATGGCCAATATAAATTATCCAGGGGCTGTCCCTTTAATTTCACGACGTAACAGATAAGAAAAATGAGGATACTGCCAACCAGGCTAACAAAAAAAAGCGTTCTTGAGGTGAGAAGCGCAAAATTTTTTCTGGCGGATTTAGCCAGCAGTTCGAAAAAATAAAAAATACTTTCCGGTAAAGCTAATTGTCCGATAGATAAAACCGAGAGGTAGACCATCATAAAAAGAAAAGAAAGGATACCGAGGTCTTGCTTGCTGAGGACACGCGTAAGTACCACGAGGGAAACCAACTGTACGGAAATCGTAATAGCACGACTGATAACCATGATGCCGGCTTTACGTGACAAACTCTCATTGCTTTGTTTCGTGACAGAATTGTCTGAATTGGCAACCATATCTAAAGTGTTATCTGGTCTCAGGAATATTCATAAAACGCCCTGAATATACAGGTTTCAGGTTACATGTGCAACCGGAAAACCAATCTGTGTTTTTCGTGGAGAGAAAAAAGAAGCACTAAGTTGACATTTCCGTTACCGTGTCATTTTGCAGGATACCTTCTGGTATTTTAATAAACACAACAACAATCCAAAAGATGCGAAAAAAATATAGAAAGTTCTTATTTTCCTGAAATCATTTTATAATTTTTCCGTATATTGAGAATATGCACAAGCAACTCAGATAAGAAATAATTTTCGGCACAAGTCTTGAACAGAATTAATCAGTTCCCCTGAAGGAGACCTATGAATACGTCAAAAACAAAGAAGGATCCTTCCATCGGTAAAACGTTGAAGGATGATTTTCATCATTCCGATTTCAAGAAGTCATTTAAGCGGGATTTTGCGGAATTGAAGGAGTATTTCTTAGATGATGAACGTCGGGACCGTTTACGAAAAATGGGCTGGTTCAAACGCTGCTTTTTTACAACCATCTGGCTGTTAAAGAGTCTGTTTTTTAAACTCGCTCCGTCGCGACGACTTTTGTTTGGTGTCGGGTTTATTCTTTTGTTCATCAAATCCGGCAATAACAACAATGGAAATTTTATTATGTTCAGCACAGTGATATTCATTTTTATTCTTATGCTGGAATTGAAAGATAAATTGTTGGCAAAGAGTGAATTAGAGGCGGGCAGAGCGGTGCAAAGGGCTTTGATGCCGGAAGAAAGTCCCGAGATTCCCGGTTGGTCGGTATGGTTGTATTCTCAGCCTGCCAATGAAGTCGGCGGCGACCTGGTGGATTTTATAAAGATAAG
>CAYVXE010000004.1:52237-62809 GCA_964455375.1 uncultured Calditrichaceae bacterium | reverse complement strand
TTTATTCGGACGGTGTGACGGAAGCGCGCAACGAGCTGGGTGAATTCTATGAGGAGGAGCGTTTATTCAAATTTGTTCCTGCGCTAACCAAAGATAGCCCTGAGAAAGCAGGACAAAAACTCATCGCCGACGTGCAGCAATTTCGTGGGGAAGCAAAGGCGTTTGATGATTTGTCCGTCGTTGTTCTTAAACGGACAACATAGTCACTGATATTAAAAAAAAGATTTGAATTGTAGCAATGGTCAGCTTTGGACTCCGGGTAGCGCAAACTAAAGCAGTTCGTGAAGCCAACGGGAGGTATCGAGGTATTGTCCTGAGCTTGACGATGGAATGCAACACTTGCAACGTAGTCGGTCAGACATTAAAAATCTTATGAAGTCAATTAATGGAGGGTTTTAACATGCCTGCAAAAAAATCATGGCGGGAAAAACTTGAAGACAGCAAGGATTTACCCAAAGTTGAACAAATCTCAGAAAAAATGGCGCAAAAATGGGGTGCCGGAACCTTGGTTATTCCTGCACCAATGGAAGTGAACGACATCATGAAATCCGTACCGGAAGGGAAGCTCATTACCATCAATCAAATCCGGGAGAGGCTGGCACAAAAACATCAAGCGACCATCGGCTGCCCCATGACCACTGGTATTTTTGCCTGGATTGCTGCTCATGCCGCCAATGAAGCGGAATTAGACGGGGAAAGTCGCACCACGCCTTACTGGCGAACATTAAAATCGGGGGGTGTGATTAACGAAAAATATCCGGGCGGAATTGATAAACAGAAAATATTTTTGAAACTGGAAGGCCACACTGTCGTCCAAAAGGGGAAAAAGTTTGTGGTTAAGGATTTCGAAAAGTCTCTGGTGGGATGAATTCTCTAAAATTGGGGGTTGTCCAAAAGCATAACCATTGCCTTCAAACGGTTTTTTGTTAATGAAAGAGATTTCGTTCTGTATTTGTTGAACTCCCACAGGGGTCGAAATCCTGTCAGAGTTTTAAGTTGTTTTTCTAACCTGATTAATTCACAAATCTCTAATTTTTTCACTGCTTCCGCCGAATGGTCATTTCGAGTCAGGCGCATGCCTGACAAGAAAACTGTAATCACAACGATTCCAGCAAATAAAGATTTCTCATCCGGCAAAAGACGCCGGATTCGAAATGACAATCCTTACTGGCCTCTTTCCAATACCTTGTCCAATCATTCTACTCAGGTTTATGAATTATTCAGGCTACCAAGTCGCGGCATCAAAGATTTCGCAAGAATTTGAAAGTAACCCAAAAACCAAATTTTGCGGTTACCGATACAACCCCGCCAAATCCCATTTTTTGATCACATCTTCGATGAGCTCGGCCACGCGATTATTCACACGGTCAAAATATTCTTGCGCCTGTTTTTTGTTAAACGTTGGAAAACCCTGCCCTTTTTCATACAAACCGATGGACGAGGGGAACGGCACCGCATGCCAGGATGTTCCTTTGGGGAAAGGTGTTGTCATCTCCTTCGAATATTTTTCCGGGTGCACAAATTGTGGAACGACGGTCTGAATGTACGCGGTTTCATTATTACCGGCGTGACCGCCGTTTTCACCGAACACGGCAAAGGTTTCTTCCGAAGCCAGGCTCCACCAGTTGATGGCGAGAATGCGCACGCGTTTATCTGCTGAAACAGCATCGGCAACATCGCGAAGAATTGCCGTTTGCGGACCGCCGTGACCGTTTAGAATAATGATGTTTTTGAATTTGTTTTCCGCCAACCCCTGCAAAATATCCGCAATGAACAAACCGTACGCTTCTTTGCTGATCGCAAAGGCGCCGGGAAATGCTTTCATGCTGCCGGTGACGCCATAATTTAATGTCGGAGCGATCATGGCATTCAATCGTTCTGCAATCTCTCTCGCCATTGCTTCCGGTGCAAGGTTGTCGGAACCATTGGGTATAACACCGTGCGGTTCCAGGGTGCCCACCGGCAACAGGACAGTTTCGATTTTTCCGGGGACAAATTGTTGGAATTCCTGCCAGTTGATGAGATTCATCTCGCGGGTTGTGGGAGACGCATTATTGTCTTTGGCAGACAAACTTCTGAGTGGTGCCAGGCAAATAAATAAAACAACTGTCATTAAAATCATTTTCTGAAACATTGTATTTTCTCCTGAATGGTTAATACTGAATTTGCCGAAGCCTACATTGAGACTGTCGAAAAAGTAATTTCCACCTTCAGCCTGAGCGCAGTCGAAGGCTGTAACCCTTTGTTTTTAAACCATGCTTCGACTACGCTCAGCATGAAGCCTTTTTTAAACTCGATTTTTTCGACGGTTTCGTTAGAAACACCTACTGAAAACGTTATTGAACGGTTCTCCCGAACGGGGTTAAAGACAGCGATGCTAACTTCAGGTGCTGTTTGGCGAAAGGGATGCCAATGATGGTAATCGCCATAAACAGGCCAAAGACTAAATGTGTCAGTGCGATCCAGATTCCACCCAATAATATCCAGAGTACATTCATGACGATAGCCAGGCAACCTGAGGCGCTTTCTTTTACGACAACATCTTTTCCAAACGGCACGAGGCCCAAAAAGGACAACTTCATGCACTGCAGTCCGAATGGAATACCGACAATTGTTAGGCATAGTATTAATCCGCCAAACAAATATTCAAAAAAGATAAAAATGCCACCACCGATTGTGATCCATAGAATATTTCCCAAAATACTCATTTTTTCTCCTCCTCCGGAAAGATTAAATTCAGGAAAAAACCGCTTAGCCCACCGACAACTAGTCCCTGACCGAGCAATGTTTTTAGCATTCGCGGAAAATGCTGCAAGATTTCCGGACGGAATTCCACACCGAGGCCAAGTCCCACAGAGACTGCAAGGATAATCATGTTGCGACGGTTCATCTCCACACTGCGATGAATGATTGCCGCCCCGCTGGCAAAAATCATTGCAAACATGATTAATCCACCACCACCAATGACTGCCGGGGGAATCGTCGCCACCAACATGCCGACTTTGGGAATCAGTCCTAATAAAAGTAAAAACACGCCGCCAATCCCCGCTACATGCCGGCTGATGACGCCGGTAAAATTTATTAACCCTACATTTTGCGAATAAGATGTGTTGGGGAAGGTACCGAAAACAGCAGCCAACCCACTCATCGCGCCGTCAGCAACCAGACCACCTTTCATTTCACGTGCGGTGGGCCCTCTGTTTACCGCAGCAACTGTACCGGAAATATCACCTAATGTTTCCAGCGCACTCACGACATAAATAAAACTGAGCGTAACAATCGGTGCAAGATGAAACTCGAGACCGAATTTCAGCGGTATGGGAAAGCTGAACCAGGAACCACCGGATAAATGCGTAAAAGTAACCTTTCCGAAAAAGACAGCAAGGAAATAACCAATAATTGCAGCAATGAGAATACTCGCGTAACTGAGGAATCCCTTTGAAAACTGGTTCAGAAAAAGCGTAATGACCATGACCACTCCGGCGATCAATAGATTGGGAAACGAGCCGTAATCCGCAGCACCGACACCACCGGCAGCATAGTCCATCCCCACAGGTATGAGCGTCAGGCCAATGAGCATGACCACAATTCCGGTGGTAAGCGGCGGGAAAAATCGTTTGAATTTTGCGTAGGAAAAGCCAATGATTATCTCAACAACCGACGCAGCCAGGCAGGCGCCCAGAGCTGTTGCCAGATTGTATTGTTTGCTAATGCTGATAATTCCAGCTACGAATGCAAAACTGGTTCCCATCACGATGGGAATGCGGGCGCCGATGGGTCCGATTGGGTAGGACTGAATAATTGTTGCAATCCCAGCCATGAAGAGAGCCATTTGAACTAAAAAGGCTTTTTCTTCAGTTGTCATGCCAATGGCGATGGCAATGATTAACGGCACCGCAATATTACTCAGAAACATGGCTAAGACATGCTGTAGACCCAGGGGAATTGCTTCCCGCAGAGGCGGCATCTCATCGACATCATAAATGATACTGGTTGCTCCCGGGGCATTCTTGTTTTGGGTTTTTTCGTCTGACACACTCTTCCCTTTCAACAATCTACGAAGAGTAAGAAAAAATACGCTGAAATGCAACCGTCAGGTCAACGTGCAGTTCTCTTTGATTTATTTTCTTTACTTTGTCGGGTAAAAACTCTATTCTTTTATAAAACTTGCGCCGTTTGATACCGGGTTGGAAAAAATTTTAATGAAAAGTGAAAATGGAAAAAGTCGCGCCGATATTTGTTGTATTTGCCGCAATTCTCTGGGGAATTGATGGCATTATTTTACGTCCGGCACTGTTTCATCTACCGGTTACATTCGTTGTGTTCATCGAAAGCAGCATTGTTACGCTTTACCTGACACCGGTTTTTCGAAAACGACTGGTTATCATTAAAACATTTGACCAAAATGATTGGATCTCTTTTATTGGCGTTGCAATTTTTGGTGGCGCCATCGGCATTATGGCGATAACTAAAGCTCTGTTTTATGTCAATTATGTCAATCTTTCCATTGTCATTCTAATTCAAAAATTGCAACCGGTTATTGCGCTCATACTTGCTGCTGTTTTTTTGAAAGAACGGCTACCGGCAAACTTTTTTCTTTGGGCAACCATTGCTGTCATCGGTACATATTTCATGACCTTTGGCTTAAACATGCCGGTTATTCACTCCGGAGACAAAACCACTGCTGCTGCACTGTTCTCTTTAATTGCGGCGGCCAGTTTTGCGGTTTCCACCATTTTCAGCAAACGGGCATTGAAAAATGTATCGTTTGAATTTGGCACTTATTTGCGATTTTTGTTTTCATCGATCTTACTATTTGTACTGGTTGCTGCCTCCGGCGATCTCGTAACCATCACTCAGATTACAAAACAACAAGCACTTATTTTCATCTTAATTGCTTTTTCAACAGGCGGCCCGGCCATCTTTCTGTACTATTACGGTTTGAAAAAAATCAAAGCCTCAATCGCTGCTATTTGCGAGCTGGCGTTTCCTCTAAGTGCAATTCTTTTTGAATATTTGATCCGGGGGCATCTTCTGCAGCCGGTGCAATGGTTTGGGGCTTTTGTTTTGGTTTTCAGCATTTTTAACGTCAGTAAAATAAACGGTCGCAAATTTAAATCGCAAAGATTTGCCGCGACTGCTATATTGCGTAAGTAGACAAAACAGGTCGGATTTTATATTTTTTTCTGTAATACGCGCTAACCAAAAAGTTTACATACAATTTTTGCAACCAATAAACTGAGTTAGCAAAATGAACGCACCAACCTATCTTTTTTACGACTTAGAAACCACCGGTTTGAGTTACGCATTTGACCAGGTACTACAATTTGCTGCAATACGCACGGATGCATCATTTCATGAACTTGAGCGGTACAACGTTTATATTCAACTGCGTCCCGATGTCATCCCATCGCCGCAAGCCATGATCTCGCACTGTATCGGGCTCGATGAACTACAGCACGGATTGTGTGAATATGAAGCGATGAAATTGATTCATAAACAGATGAACCGCGACAACACAATTAGTGTGGGATATAATTCTTTGGGATTTGACGATGAGTTTTTACGATTTTCCTTTCACCGCAATTTAATGTCTCCTTACACCCATCAATTTGCCAACCGTTGTGGCCGCATGGATTTATTACCGATACTGCTGATCTACTGGCTTTACAAACCGGATGTGCTTAACTGGCCTGAAATCGAAAAAAAGGTAACCTTTAAACTGGAACATCTGAAAGAAACAAATAAGTTGTCTGCAGGGTCATCTCACGATGCAATCATCGATGTTGAGGCCACAGTGGAACTGGCACGCATATTATCCGGAGAAAGGGACATCTGGGATTATTTAATGGATTTCTTTCAAAAGGAAACAGATAAACAACGTATAAGCAAACTTCCCCGTTTCAGCGAACAACTGGATGCGCGCTACAAATGGGGGGTGATGGTTCATTTGACGTTTGGCGCTGAGACAAATTTTCAGGCGCCGGTGGTTTATTTGGGAGACTCATATACCTACAAAAATCAGAGCCTCTGGATGCGGCTGGACAAGCAGGATCTGGTTGAAACAACAGACGAAACTTTCAAAAAGACCCCATGGGTGGTTCGAAAAAAAATTGGCCAGCCTGGAATTGTCCTTCCACCCCTTGAGCGGTATTTGATGAAAATAAAGTCTGAATTTATGCAGACTTTTTCAGAAAACAAGATCTGGTTGAAAAAAAATCCCGAGTTACTGGACCACATCGCCAGGTACCAACGGGCATTCGTCTATGAAGACATTCCGGGAGTGGATGCAGATGCGATTTTGTATCAGATGCAGTTTCTTTCCGGCTACGATGAAAGACTGGCTGAACGATACCACAAATCGTCCAACAGTGAAAAAATTCATCTGTGCGATAAATTTAAATCACCGGTGGCAAAAGAACTGGCTGAACGTATTCTGTTCCGAAATTACCAGGTCGATTTTTCGGATTTATTCAAAAAAAACTTTGCCGATTATCTGCGGAGGTTAAATCCGGAGTCTGAAATGGATGCTCTACTCGATCATCGTGGCAAACGCAAGCCAATCGCCAAAAATGTTCTACTTGAAATTCAAGATATAAAGCAGAACAAGAATTTGAGCAATTTACAGAACAAGCGGTTAGTTGAATTAGAAACGTATCTCAAAAAAACGTTTTCCTGTGCCTAAACGCACTGGAAAAAACAGATGTCGATATCATCTAAAAGTTTGCCACTGCTATTTAATGCTTGATCGAAAACATGATATTTTCCACAAGATGCATCATTCCGAATCCGGCGGCTGTCAGGTCAAAATGATAGAGCAGATGAGGCGTTCTTGGTCAAACACTATGTAGTATTTGGAAGAACCCTTTTATATGCCTTAAAGTCTTCTTTTCTTCAAACCGATAAAAGACCATATAAAATTATCAATAATTTGATTGTGGCTATGTAAATTGTAAGGAGAGTATGTATGTCGGAAGATTTAAAAAGATCAATTACCGTGGCCATGGGTGCGCATGGCATGTGGAAATCCCGTTTAGCCGATGCTGCGAAAACCGGGCAATCTGAATGGACCGTTGACATTCTTAAACAGGATAATCAATGTGAATTTGGCAAATGGCTGTATGCTCTACCCGCTCAATTCCGAACGAATGAGCATTATGAAATCGTTAAGAAAAAACATGCAGAATTTCATAAATTATGCGCACATATTTTAGGAGATGCTTTAGCTGGCAAACTGGAAAAAGCGCAAAACGAATTGGCTGCCGATAGTGAATTTGCCAAACAATCCAATAATCTTATTTTGCTAATGAGTAAATGGAAAAGAGCCATTTAATTTTTTAGAAACCGATTGTTTTGAAGTTGACCTCTACAAATCCCTTGTTTTTTAACAGGGGATTTTTGTTTAAAAATAGCGACTTGCAATTAAAACTAAAGCCATTCTGTAGTTCGTGGCGCCTTACATTTTTTTAGCCTTAATAATTCACAAACCTGAATATAATTGACCGGACAAGGTATTGTAAACATGCCAATTAGGATTCTCATTTCGAATCCGGAGCCTTTTGCCGGATGAGAAATTTTTATTTGCTGGAATCGTTGCAGTTACAGATTTTTTGTCAGGCATGCGCCTGACTCGAAATGACAATTCGGCCGAAGCGACTGACAAAACCAGAGATCTGTGAATTAATCAGGTTAGACAGTAATCCACGTGACATGCTTACCTACCGTTAATTCGCATTCGAGGTCCTGCGCTTGTATGGGACTCATTTAAATTTTCCCTTTACAAAAGATTTCGAAGAGTTTATAATATACAACCGGAAAAGCACGTCGATTACAAGAAACCTTTTGTATCTTCGCGCCTTTCATGAGGAAACAAAACTTACAGCGAAAAGCCAGGCCACTATTTTACATTAAATGCAACGTTCTCGGAAGTAAAACCGGAAGACTACGATGCACCGGTTAGAGCTTAAATAATTTCGTAGTTGAAAATTTTCCTTGATAAAATCGCAATCATTTCCAATATTAAAAATAACATTCTCCTAAGCCACGTACACTTGATGAGTAGTCCATGACACATGACTACTTTCGTTCCACTAGATGCTTAAGTTTTGATATTCGTCAAATATTGATGAATACCAAAATTGTTCAAGTTGCTATAAATAGTTAATTATTAAAATATAAAGCTAAATTTGGTTTCATGTTTATTCATCAAAATCTGATGGATTGGCATATAAAATGGGGCGAATAAACTATTCTTAGAGCTTTGAAACAAGGAGAAATCATGTTCTTTACGTTACTTCTGGTCACATTCATTCTGTCAGTCACCGTTTCATTCGGGGTAGTAAAAACATTTGATAAACCTATCGCATCAATATTTGCTCGAATAATCCAGGATTCAATTAGCTCAGTTTGGAAAAAATACATTACATTTGCAGCTTATGTTGTTGGTATATCTGGAGGCGTCAGAATCTATCAGCTCGAGCGGTATATCAGTGCACCCCAAAAGGACACAGAAGTACTGGTATTAAATTCTGAGCGTTGGACGCTGGAGGTATATCGAACAATTATTGAAACTCTTCAGAGCCTCGCATGGATGTATCTCGTTGTTTTCATATTTGCTCTTATTGCTTACGTAATTGCCCGAGGGTTTGAACTCAAAAATTCAAAGACGTCTCAAGAGATTGAAAAATAAGCTCTAACAATCGCATCTACTCGCGCAGCCAAAAGCGGCATCGATGCGCTATGCAACTTTTGGCTGCCGGTTACGCAAGGCATTAACATGTTTGCCTTTCAATAATCAACGTTGGTAGGGTGGCCAGTGAATAGATTTGCATGAAGCATATTAATCTTTTAAACAAATCGATTTAGGAGGTGTACAAAATGACTTTTGGACATTATTTTACACAGTGGCTTATAGTCACCGTCGTTTTTGCTGTGTTAACATTTTTGTGTAACTTGTTTGCTGCCACACACACGCTATGGGTTTTTGGTCTAGCTTTTCTTTATCTCGGCGTTCTGATCTTGATCACAGCTAAATCGCTAATTGATACGCTAAACAAGCACAGAGAATAAGAATTTCCGAAACAGTCGTCTCGAAATTAACGTTTGGTTGCTTGAAACTCAAAAAGAACGGTGCGGTGGGGAAAGTTTTGCTGTTTGCAGATCGTCCGGTGGTTTCGTTACCGAGGGGGCTCTAACATTTTGTTTCAGATGTTCCTAAGAGAATTTTTATAGTCTACTAAACTGCTCTTATATATTATCTAAGAGTAAGGATTGATTAACCAAATCATAGAGGAGATGATTATGTCATATCACTTCAGAAACTTAGTGTTCGAAGGCGGCGGCGTTAAGGGCATCGCCTACGTCGGGGCGCTGCAGGCTTTGCACGCCAATAACGTGATGGAAAGCATCCACCGCGTTGGTGGCACCTCTGCAGGTGCCATTAACGCAGTGCTACTGGCCCTGGGTTACTCTCTGGAGGAGACTTACGACATTCTGTCCGCGCTCAATTTCAAGAATTTCATGGATGACGATTGGGGCATGTTCCGCGATACCAAACGGCTCATCAAGAAGTATGGCATCTATAAGGGCGACTTCTTCAGAGAATGGATGGGTGCCCGGATCGCCGCCAAAACCGGCAGCGAACGTTCAACATTCGAGGATCTAAAGAAGAGGGGGTTCACCGATCTCTATCTGGTCGGGACCAATCTATCCACCGGCTACTCTGAAGTTTTCTCATGGGAACACACGCCAAAAACTCCGGTCGCGGATGCCGTGCGCATCTCCATGTCCATTCCGCTGTTCTTTCAAGCTATCAGAAACAAAGACGACGTCTACGTCGATGGCGGTCTCTTCAACAACTATCCCGTCAAACTGTTCGACCGGCTCAAATATGTGGCGGAAGCCGACCAGGCCAGGCATATACGACGGCCCGATTATTATGAAAAAGAAAACAAGGTGGTCGACCTGGCCACCAACTCTGATTTCAGCCCCTATGTCTACAACAAGGAAACCCTGGGCTTCCGCCTCGACTCCTCCGACGAGATCGCCGTCTTCCGGGATCGGCAGGCGCCGCCCTCAAAGGACATCGATGGTTTCTTTGACTATGCCAGCGCTTTGCTGGGAGCCATCATGAATGTGCAAAACAACCAGCATTTGCACGGCGACGACTGGCAGCGCACCATCTACATCAACACCCTTGATGTCAAAACCACAGACTTCGACATCGCTGACGATAAAAAGCGGAAATTGATCAAGGAAGGGTCGCTGGGCATGACGAAGTATTTGGAGTGGTTTGACGAGGCCGATCCAGACAACATGCCAATGAACCATCCGGATTGTCCTTGATCATAATCAAGAACTGCACTCTGTCAATTCTTTTTTCGATTTTGGAAGAAACTGTTTTGGGAACCAGATTTTGTTGTGTAAAATTACCCGGCACGGCGGCCTTAGAAAGTAGCGTGGGTTCCAAACCACTGCCAACAAAAGGCCTAACACTCGTTTGAACGCGGACAAAACCGCGCTGGCTTTTTAAGAGATTCTAAAGTTAGGTTTGCGGTTTCGCCGGTCAAACCA
>CAYVXE010000004.1:0-52137 GCA_964455375.1 uncultured Calditrichaceae bacterium | reverse complement strand
CGCTGGCTTTTTAAGAGATTCTAAAGTTAGGTTTGCGGTTTCGCCGGTCAAACCAACGTTGAGACTGTCGAAAAAGGTCAAGGTTTCTAGTTTCCGAAAATGGTGAACTCCATATTTCGCCCCTAATCAACGATCTTGGACAGGTTCATCATTTTAGGTCAAGGTTTTTGAAGCGTTTTTTTGACACCGGGACTTATTCGATAGTCTCGTTAAACGGTAACGAAAAATATTAGAAGGAGACAAATATGCCAAAGAACATCGTCGTGTTTTCTGATGGCACGGGACAGGAAGGTGGAAGAAGGTACAACACCAACGTCTACAAGCTATTCAACATGAGTGAAGATCGAACCACAGGACAGATAGCATTCTATGATCGCGGCTTAGGTACAGGTTGGAGAAAAATAACAGGTAATGTCGGTGGGATGGGCATCTCACAGAATATCAAGGAGTGCTACGAGTTTATATTTAAAAACTACACAGCGGGCGACCACATTTACCTGTTTGGATTCAGCCGGGGCGCTGCTACTGTAAGAAGTCTTTCTGGATTCATCCATTTGTTTGGTATTTTGCCTAAATCGAGAGCAGATCTAATACAGCAAGCCTACAAAATTTACAGAATTCGTGATAGTGAGAAAAGAGAGAATAAGGCAAAGGAATTCATTGCTAGAAATCACACGATGTGGTGCCGAATAAAATTTCTCGGCGTCTGGGATACTGTAGCTGCATTGGGCATTCCTTTCAAGAGCATTGACATTATTCTTGACAAATTATCATTCCTTAGACACAGATTTCATGATTTCCGTCTCAGTCCGAGCGTAGTGAATGCCTATCATGCCCTGGCAATAGATGATGAACGTCTCACCTTTCACCCCGTGCTATGGAAACGCGAGAAGACGTCGTACCAAGATATTAAGCAGGTCTGGTTCTGTGGGGCACACACGGATGTAGGCGGAGGTTATAAGGACCAGGAATTGTCAGACATACCGCTAGTATGGATGATGCAAATGGCAGTCAAGCATGGCTTGAGAATTTATCCGGAGCACAAAGTTAAGATTAAACAAGACATCAACGGCATCATGCATGACTCGCGTCAAGGTTTCCCAAAAAATCTTTATAGAAGAAAGATCCGATCCTGGGATACAGAGTCTTACGGTAAGGCCAGCATTCATGAGAGTGTCCTTAAAAGGAAGCTAAATAAGAACAACACAGAAAATCCTTTATACTCTCCATGGATTATTGATGTTGAGTATGAAATGGAACCGTGGAATAAGGAAGTACCTACCGGCAGGTAGAAAAATACAAAAAGGATACAATAATGAATTAGTTCGTCTAACGACAGCGTGGAACCGACGCTACCGCTGTGCACAATCAAGGAGTCAGCAAGAGCTCAAAGCACATCAAATATCATCTGCTCAGATGCCAAGCAATCGCGCGGCTCACGCTGAGACCGTTATGCTATCGAAAGCGGAGAGGAACGACTGCTGATTAATGAGTGAGGTGACAAATGATACATTCAATAATCATACTATCGCTTACACTTTTGTTTTCATCCTGTGCAAATTCTCAGACTCGAAATGAGAACCGTTTCACATTAGTAGGGGGACCTTGTGAAGGTTGTGAAGCCATTTTTGAATATGGAGACAAGAAATTGGCTTCCGTTGACACCTTGCCTGATTTTAGTGACAAAGGACCTAAAATAAGAGTGACGGGCACCATTTATCAAAATGATGGAAAGACTCCTGCTGAAGGCGTCATCTTGTACGTCTATCACACCGATCAAAACGGGGTCTATGCCACCAAAGGAGATGAAACCGGCTGGGCCAAACGTCATGGTTACATTAGAGGATGGGTTAAGACGGATAAAGACGGAAGATATATGTTTTACACTCTCAAGCCCGGCACCTATCCGGGCCGGTCAATACCTGCTCATATCCACCCCATAATTTTAGAACCTGATGGAAAATACTATTGGCTTGGCAGCTACCACTTTCAAGGCGATCCATTACTGACAGATAAGCAGATAGCGCCCAAATCACCACGGGGCGGTAGTTCGGGATTACTCTCTTTGCGCAAAGAAGGAAACCTCTGGGTTGGCGAAAGAGACATCATTTTAGGAAAAAACGTTCCCGGTTATGAATGATCTTCTTTTGAAAATCTTATTCTTGTTTGTTCTGCTTACCAGTAGCGGGTGGGAAGGCAAAAATACATCAGAAAAGTATTCAGTAATCATCAATCAAACACAGACAGTAAAGCCACCCAAAAGTGCAGCAGGGGAACAAGTAGATACGAAAAAATCAATCATTCGTTGGAAAGGAACAAAAATGATGCGAACCGGGAAACATGAAGGAACCTTGAAATTGAAAGAAGGTGTCCTGCTTTTTAAAGAGGATATACTCATCGGCGGGTACTTCATAGCTGATATGAATTCCATCGAAATTACCGATATGCCAGCACATGAAACGATTGCAATCCGAAACCTGACAACACATTTAAAGAGCGATTTTGACGTTCTACAATATCCTACTTCAAAATTTGAAATAACTCGAGTTGAATACCTGAATAATTACATGCTGAAAATCCGGGGGAACATGACGATTAAGGATGTTACAAGAAACATATCCATTTCTGCTCAAATTGACTTATAAGATAAAAATCATAAAAAAGCCACTACAAAATTTGCTTTTGACCGCTTTGCCTGGAACATTGGCCGGGAAAGAAGTTGGTTAGAAAAAAAGTTGGTAGATAAGGAAATTGAATTAAGAATTGAGATAATCACAAAATAAAAATAACCCGTTGTGAACAGGAACATAGCTCCGAAAGCCCTTACGCTTTTTTGCACAAAGCCGTTGAGAATGATAAAAACGCATAACAAAATGTTCAACCTGACAAAACCGCCGTGTTTCAATTTAGGTTCAGTTATCAATTTGTAGGTTCTGTGCTTTTTAGCAGTTTTGGTGTAAGCGGTTTTGCAGGTTAACATTAGCGTTATACATGTATGAAAAATGAGAGAATCTAAGGTAATAAATTGATCGGACAAAAAATACTACACTACAATATTGTAGCAAAACTCGGCGAAGGCGGCATGGGCGTCGTCTACAAAGCCGAAGACACCAAGCTCAAGCGCGACGTAGCTATCAAATTCCTGCCGCGTCAGATTGCCGCCAGTGAAGATGAACGCGAGCGTTTCAAAATCGAAGCGCAGGCCGCTGCGGCGCTGAACCATCCCAGGATTGCAACGATTCACGCCATCGAGGAAGTCGATGATGAGTTGTTCATCGTTATGGAATATATCGAAGGCCGAGAATTGCGGGCAATGATGGATAGCCTTGCGAAGGTTCAAAACCCTCGTAAGGTTTTGGATATCGCCACACAAATCGCCGAAGGGCTGCAAGCTGCCCACGAAAAACATATCACCCATCGGGACATCAAATCCGCCAACATCATGATTACCGACAAAGGCCAGGTTAAAATTATGGATTTCGGCCTGGCGAAGATTGGCGGCGGGGCGCAGCTCACAAAGGATCATTCCACCCTTGGTACGGCTGCTTACATGTCACCGGAGCAAGCGCAAGGGAAAACAGTAGACCACCGCACGGACATCTGGTCGTTCGGTGTCGTGCTGTATGAAATGGTCAGCGGCCGATTACCCTTCAAAGGTGATTATGAGCAGGCAGTACTTTACTCTATTATGCACGAACAGGCGGAACCGATAACCAATTTGCGCCCTGACGTACCAGCGGGATTGGAACAGATCGTAAAAAAGACCCTGGTAAAAAATCCAAGTGAACGATACCGGCAGGTGGATGAGATGCTGGCGGATTTGAGATCACTCAGAAAAGAACTCGAATCTGGATCAACAATAACAAAACGTACTCAAGCAGGGGCTCGGCCAAAGCGTCGAGCTCGCCGAAAACGCATCCAGTCTCTGGTGGTGCTGCCGCTCACGAACCTCTCCTGCGATCCTGAGCAGGAATATTTTGCCGACGGAATGACTGAGGCTTTGATTGCCAATTTGGCCAAACTTCGGGCCTTGAGAATAATCTCACGCACCTCGGCAATGCGCTACAAAGGAAGCAATAATTCTTTACCAGAAATTGCTGAAGAACTGAATGTCGATGCAGTGTTGGAAGGCTCGGTTTTACGAGTAGGCCGAAGAGTGCGGATTACGACTCAGCTTATCCACGCCGCTACAGACACCCACCTTTGGGCAGAGAGCTACGAACGTGACCTGCAGGATATATTGCTCCTGCAAAGTGAGGTAGCGCAGACTGTTGCCCGGGAGATCCAGGTGGCGGTGACACCGGAGGAGAAAAAACGTTTGGCCAGCTCCCGCAGGGTCAACCCCGAGGCATATGAGGCCTACTTCAAAGGCCGCTTTCACTACTGGAAAATGTCTCCGGAGGACTTGGACAAAGCACTGGAGTATTACAATCTGGCGCTCGAAAAAGACCCGGATTACGCCCTGGCGTATACAGGCATCGGCGACGTCTGGGGTGCTCGGGGATGCTGGGGTTTCGTCCTACCCCACGAGGCCTTTTCCATCGGTAAACCAGCCGCCTTGAAAGCCGTTGAATTAGATGATGAGCTTGCCGAAGGGCATGAGATGTTAGCTAGATACAAATTTTTCTACGAGTGGGACTGGGCAGCGGCCGAGAGTGAGTCTCAACGGGCCATCGCACTCAACCCCAACAATCCTGACATAGGTTTCGCTTACTTGTGGCTTTTGTGGTCAACCAGGCGTCCAGCTGAAGCCATGGTGCAGCTTGAGCACGCCCTGGAATTGGACCCATTCAATTTGTCTTTCCAGACGCTTCTGGGTTGGCAGTTCACTTACAGACACCGATATGGCGACGCCATCGCGCAGTTTCGTAAAACGCTTGCAACCGAACCAAACTTCCCTTGGGCACATTGGGGCCTCTGGAGCGGCTTCCACCTAAAGGGAATAACTGAGCAAGCCCTGGCGGAAGCTAAGCAGTACTTGATATTGATGGGTAATCGTGAAGCCGCGGAGGCCATGGGGAATGGCCATGCCGGGTCTAGCTACCAAGCTGCCATGCTCCAAGGGGCGAAAAAGTTGGTGGCGCAAGCGAAGCAACGGTATGTTCAGATGATTCTAATTGCACGCCTCTATGCTCACGCGGAAGAGAATGACTTGGCCCTGGATTGGCTGGAGAAGGCCTACGAGGTACGCGAACCCTGGTTGGTTCAACTCAATGTGGATTTTGATTGGGACACCTTGCGCGACGATCCGAGATTTACAAAGTTGGTAAAGAGGGTCGGCTTGGAAAAATGATTAGCCCTGTCTTATTTCGAAAAATGCAAGCAATTGGCATTTCGTAAGTTGTAGTATAACATTTTTCTTCAGTGGATGGAGAACTTCCCCTGGAAAAGTGGACAGCTTTTTCAAACAATAAGAAGAGGGGTTCAAATGGTTGGCCCCGGGCTCCCTCAAAGTTTTATTGGGGTTCGCAGATCAGGTCATCTGAAACCCTTGCACCACTGAGAAACTCGTTGGCCCTGGTGGACGTGCACCGGAATATCTTCGTTTAGATGAAACCGTGTTGAAGATGGTCAAACATTTTAGCAGCGCCAATAAACCCATAGCAGCTATTTGTCATGGCGCACAAATTTTAACTGCTGCAGGAGTTGTGGCAGGGAAAGCCTGCACGGCCTATCCTGCGGTTCTACCTGAAGTAAAGTGAGTGGATGGATATTCCTGTAGACAAGGCGCACACAGACGGCAATTTAGTCACTGCACCGGCCTGACCGGCACATCCGGAATGGTTAGCAAAATTTCTCCGCGTACTCGGAACGCATATTCAGTTATAAATTAACGGATACAAAGGAATCTGTTCCGGGCAAATAAAATGATGAATATTTTCCACATTCTCAGAATTGTTTACAACAATTTTTGACATTGCAAATTTTGAGACTTCAGGATTTTCCGTTCCCGTTTCTGAAAAAGAGGTAAAGGCAGGCTTTTCAGAAAAGTAGAAAAGATGAGCAGCACAACGACAATCAGAAGCGCCAAACCCGGGCAAGGGAATTGTTACCTGCGGGGATTGCATCATGCAATTAGCCCAGTCATGTTCACACTGCAATTCGTTGACAGACCAGATTTCCACAAGCTCGGTTCTCTGCCGCAGATAGTCAATATGCCAGTGCAATTTAGCAGCAGTTTTTAAATGGTGCGAGATGCGGGCCCGAAGTCCGCCGGGCCCAAACGCACTGCCAATGTAAATATAAAAACCCGGGACAATTTTCATTGTACCGAGCTTACCGATGGTTTGTGTCGCATGGTTGAGCGCCTTCAGAACCAGCGCATACGTTCCCGGCCGATTTGTCATAGTAACGTAAAATTACACCAGGTCTTTGACCGTTGCGATGATCTTCCCTACAACACCGTATTTTTTTGCTTCTTCCGGCCCCATCCAAAAGTTGCGGTCGGAATCTTTTGCAATTTGCTCTAACGGCTGTCCTGTTTGCTCAGCGAAAATGTTATTTAACCGCTTACGCATTTTCACGATTTCCTGAGCTTCAATGGCCAGATCAGACGCTGTGCCTTGCATACCGCCTAATGGTTGATGAATCATAAACCGCGTATTCGGCAGTGCAAATCGGTTTTTTACCGGAGGAGCCACGTAAATCAACGCTCCGGCACTGGCAACCCAGCCTGTACCGACAACTTTTACCGGCACCCCGCAACAACGAATCATGTCGAAAATCGTGTCACCGGATTCCACATGCCCGCCTTGAGAATTAATAAACACTTTTACCGGCTCGTCAGATTCATGTGCCAGATACAGAAGTTTTTCGGTAACATGCTGTGCAACGGTTTGATCAATGGCACCGTAAATTAATATTGTGCGATTCTTCAGCAGTTTTTCTTCAATGAAAGCCCGGTATTCTTTCTGTCCGTTTTCTTGTTCAAATCGGTTGGTCATGAAACCCTTCTCCTTTTTGTGACTCTATTGAATTAGCAATCTGTTCGATTTTATAATCATCAATTGTAAGGCATTTTCCGGAGTTTTGCAACAGGAAAATGTTGAGAATCAAAAAAGATTCATGTCGTATCACCTGTAATTCCACCACTTGATCTTTTCAAACAATCTGTTTATTATGTCCATGGAACCCGCTCAAAACGACCGGGAAATCAATTTTAAACCACGAGCTTATGCCCAACGAATTTAAAACAAAACGCAAAATAGAGTTTTCAGATACCGATTTAGCCGGCATCTGTCATTTTGCCCGATTTTTTGTGTTTATGGAAACCGCCGAGCATGAATTTTTGCGTTCCTTTGGAACCAGTGTTGCTACACAGCAGGACGGGAATCAAATCGGATGGCCACGCCTGCGTGCTTCATGCGAATATTTGCAACCGCTAAAATTTGAAGATGAAGTGGACATTTTGCTAATAGTGGCCAGAAAAGGCCTGAAATCTCTCACCTACAAATTTGAATTTCATCTGGGCACCATTTTAGTTGCGCGAGGGGAAATGTCCTCGGCATGCTGTATTTGTAATCCCGGAGAACCGCTTCGTGCCGTACCAATTCCTGAAGCGCTGGCAAAACTAATTGATAAGTTCGCTAGTAACTGACCGAAAACATGCTGTTTTTCACAAAAGGCGTCATACTGAATTCGGCGGGTGCCCACCGGTGTCAACTTATGCTCAGAATTGTCATTTCGAATCAGACTGTGGCCTGACGAGAAACCTGAACCCCCGACAAAGTACGACTTAAGTATTTGATTTTATACGGTATAATGATTAGCGATTTGCCAGATTCCTCCCTACGGTCGGAATGACGAATTGGGGCATTTTAGACAACCCCAGCAAGTTTGGCACTTAAGTTGACGCCTATGGCGGGTGGAAATGACAAGGCAGAAGAAGCTTTTTCGATCAAACACCCGTTGAGTCTTTCGAAAAAGTAGTTTTCTTCTTCTGCCGGAGCGGAGTAGAAGACTGTCACCCGTTGTTTTTAACTCATGCTCCGACAACACTCTGCATGAAAATTTATTTCATTTCGACTTTTTCGACCGTCTCGTTAGCGGCGAATAGGACGGCACGTCAAATCATTTCCCCTCCTGCATTGGTAAAACAGTTGGCAAGCCAATCAATTGGGGGTTGCTGCTGTTGCAACCAATCATTAAGAACCTCAGTTAAATGAAACAGGCATTTAAATGACAAACATTTTGCTTGATTTAACTCAGGAAATTCTTTACCATATAGTTCACTACTTTTGAAATGATTACGGGGATTCTACTATGAGGAAAAAGAGCTGGTCGCGTTTGCAGATGCATGCCGCATTAATTTTCCTTTTTATTGTTACTGTGGGCTACAGCCAAAACCAGCCTGATTTACATCACACACTTTTTGGCAACACTGACAAACTTCTGGCAAAAGTTCAGTCAGAACAAGCGAATTTGATGGCTCCCGAAAGCTACAAAAAGGCGATGGACACCTATAATCAGGCATTAAACAATTTCAAAGATGGCAAAAACCTCAAAGACATAAAAAACAAACTGGCAAAAGTTCACAGTTTGCTAAAAAAATGTCTGGACGTCGCTAAGATAGGTAGAGTGACATTCGAAACGACCATTAAGGCCAGAGAAGATGCCTTGAAAGCAAATGCTCCGGAACATGTGAAAGTTATGTTCGATGATGCTGAAAATGCTTTCGTTTCCGCCGCCAAAAAACTTGAAAAAGGCAACATTAAAAGTGTTAAGAAAAAAATTCCAATGATTGACGCATTGTACCGAAAAGCAGAATTAAACGCCATTAAAACGAGTATTATCGGGAATGTTCGTAATTTAATGAGTGAAGCAAAAGCCGTCGAAGCAAATAAATACACCCCCATTATTTATGCGAATGCTCAAAAATTACTCAACGAATCGGAGGCCATTCTAAACAGTAACCGTCGCTCTGAGTCCAGCGCCCAGGAAAAAGCTGAAGCTGCAGAAATCGAAGCAAAACATGCGATCACGTTAACCCGGAAAATTAAATGGCTGAAAAAAAATCAAAAGGAGTGGGAAAATTTTATTCTTGATCGGGAAATTCTTATCGAAGACATTGCCAGAGAATTGGGATTTCATGCAACTTTTGATGAAGGTTTAGACAAGCCGCTAAAGGAAATTCGAAAAACAGTGACCATTTTACAAAGGGAGAAAAAAGACCTCCTGCAGGAAGTCTCGGAAAAAGACAAAGAAATAAGCTCTCTGAACGACAAATTAAAGTCTTACCGGGAAAAAGAACAGGGACTCCAGGCTGAGCTACAAGAGAAGCAGTATAAACTGGAAATGAAAAAACGGCGGGAAAGTTTTATTCATTCGGTGGAAAATATGTTTGCAGGCAATGAAGCCATTGTCCTTCGCAAAGGCGATGATATCATTTTACGATTGATCGGCTTAACGTTTCCATCAGGCAAAGCAACCATCCGACCGGAATATTTCAGCCTGTTGGCGACGGTGCAACGGGCCATTCGCAAGTTTCCAAATTCAGCACTTACCATTGAAGGACATACCGACTCAAGAGGCGACGCCAGATATAATGAAAATCTCTCCTACGAACGAGCTTCGGCCGTAAAAAAGTATCTGTTAGCCAATATGGGATTGGATGAAAGCCGGATTACCGCTGTCGGTTTCGGAGAAAAAAGGCCGGTGGCAAGCAATGATACGTCCACTGGACGAGCACAAAACAGGCGCATCGATGTGGTCATCACACTTAGTGAAGGTGTGTTATAAACCAAAATGTTCTGCAAAATCCTGTTGATTTTTAATATAATAATTGCTTTAATATGCTACAACCGGGAATAAAGAACGCTCATTGTCGGTAGCAATAATAAAAAGTCGAACCGTTTCCCTGAGGTGTGTTATGAAAAAACAATCGATTCGTTTTACAATGATTCTATTCTTCATATTACCTGGTTTATCCTTCGCACAACTGCGACAAAATACACACATAAATATGGCTAAGGCTTTAACACAACCCACTAAAATCCAAAGCATCGTCGGACTGTTGGGACTCGACCCTTCAAAGTTCTCCATGAGCCAAAGCTATTCGCTCTCATTTGCTTCCATAGGCGGTCGCAGCATCAGCCAGGGGTTGTATTTAAATACCATCGGATATCAGTTTTCCAACCTGTTGAGTATGTATGTACGATTGGGATTCAGCCATCAGCCCTTTGGAAAATTAGCAGGTGATTTTCAACCTGGCAATCAACTGTTTATTTCAGGCGCCGGATTTGAATACAAACCAACTGAAAGCCTTAAACTGCAGTTTGAATACAGTCAAACCCCTGGGTTTAACTATTCGCCCTATCCACGCAGCTATTTGCAACCATTGGGAACATTTCAGCAGCAGGATAAAGACAAGCAATAATTTTTTTCAGTCAGCAATAATACGTATCTACAAACCAGTGCATCGAGGAGGATGATGGTACAAAGACGTCGCAAGCCGCGTGTAGAAAACCGTCGTAGAAGTTCACAAAAACGTTCTTACCGGAAAAAACCCGCAAAATCTCTGAAAGAAAAATTACTGACAACCGGTATTTGGGGCTTCGGAATTGCAAATGTCATTCTCATCGTGTCGTTAGCTGCCAATTTTTTTGTGTCTCCGGAAGATCAAAGCAATTCCAGTAATTCTCCTGAACATCGTGTCGTAAAAAATCAACAAATTACCGTGGAGGTCCTGAATGCCTGCGGTGTGAAAGGATTAGCCTACGAAGTGACGCAATTCCTTCGTGATAAAAAATTTGACGTCGTTGAATTTGGTAACTATGCCGGCGGCTTCGATTTGGACAAATCATTTGTATTTGACCGGGTTTCTCTTGATAATGAAAATGCCGAGCGTGTCGGTAAAGCCCTCGGAGTTAATAACAAACAAATAAAACCACAATTGGATAATTCTAAGCAATTAATGGTATCTGTTTTAGTTGGAAAGGACTTTAAATCGTTAAAAGTCTATAAAGATATGAATAAAAATAACTAAGTGGGCCTGATTCCGAAATATTGTTTTCGCAGCCTCCTAAAATGCAGTTGGTCTCCCAAAAGTAAACATTTCTTCAGCAATTTCCTCGTACACCTGACATGAATCACTTGAAAATTTGTATGCTTATGGTTATGTTTTTCATTAAATGCCATTGCGGCGGACGAAATCAAATTATTTATTTTTTTCTTAGGAGTTGAAATGCCGGTTACAACCATCCGCTGGAATAACGGTAACATTCGAATGATCGACCAGACGAAACTGCCGTTGGAACTCGTTTACCTGGAAATTGATGATGTGAAGGTTTTGGGCGAAGCCATACAAAAACTCAGGGTGCGCGGCGCGCCGGCTATCGGAATTGCCGGCGCATTCGGGATGGTTATTGGCGTACAACATTTGGATTTCCAAAATAAACAGGCCTTTTTTAAGAAACTAAAAGAGACCGGTGAATTCCTAAATGCCACCAGACCCACCGCTGTAAATTTGTCGTGGGCCATTAAACGCATGTTACATGTGGCAAATCAACATAGAGAAAAGGACGTAGCGGAAATAAAAGCTGCTCTCCTGAACGAAGCGCTGGCAATCTGGCAGGCAGACCGAGAAATTTGCCGGCGTTTGGCAAGACACGGAGCAACTCTCATTCAGGATGGATTTCGTATTTTAACACATTGCAATACCGGTGCCCTCGCCACCGCAGATTATGGTACAGCATTAGGCGTTGTTTTTGCTGCGCATACAGACGGAAAAAAGGTTCGCGTTTATGCAGACGAAACCAGACCGCTGCTACAGGGAGCACGACTCAATGTCTGGGAACTCATGAACGAAGGCATTGATGTGACGTTAATTTGCGACAACTCGGCTGCATTTGTCATGCAACAGGGCAAAGTGGATTGTGTGATCGTCGGAGCAGACAGAATCGCTGCAAACGGGGATACCGCCAACAAAATAGGTACCTACAATGTGGCGGTCCTGGCAGAAAAACACAACGTGCCGTTTTATATTGCTGCGCCATATTCAACCATTGATTTTGATTTACAAAACGGCTCGCAAATTCCAATCGAAGAACGCTCTGCGGAGGAAATAACGGAAGGTTTCGGCAGAAGAACAGCTCCTGAAAATACCAAAGTCTACAACCCGGCCTTCGATATTACACCCAATGAACTCATTGCAGGCATCATTACGGAAGAAGGGGTGATCCGACAGCCCTATGACAAAAATCTAATGTTACACCGGGAAAAATAATGCTAAAAATGAAGATTGCCAGGAAAACCAAACCTGCAGTTTTTTTATTAGCCTTGCTGATTTCCATTGGTATGATCGGTTGTCAGCCCAAAGAAATAACCTCTGCGAAAATTTACATCAACAACGGAGAATGGGAAAGGGCCTTTGAGCAACTAAAACTGGCCGTGGAAACCTATCCGGACAACGCCGAAGCACACTTTTTACTTGGTCAGGCCTATGGAAATCGTGCTGATTTTAAAAATATGCTGAAGCAGTTTGAATTGTCCCTGGCAAACTCGACGAAATTTGAAAAAGAGATTCGAGCCGAAAGGGAACAATACTGGACTAAAAAATACAATGAAGGCCTTTCTGCTCAAGGCAAAAGAGATTTTGGCAGGGCTGAGAAACTGCTTAAAACCGCAATTTTTTTGGAACCGGAAAGATATGAGGCCTATGTTAAATTAGCTGTGAATTATCTGAATATCGGCAGAAATGAAAAAGCCATTCTCATCTACCGTAGCCTTCTACAAAAAGAGCCTGATAAAATAGAATACCTCAGAGCTCTGGCAAACCTCTACTACAGTCAAAAAATGTATAAGGACGCCATTGCCCTTTTGAAAAAAATTCTCCCCAATGACCTATCGAACAGAGACGATCTGGCGAATATCGCACTTGCCTATGATTCCATGGGTGATACGAGCAAAGCTTTTGCAGCGTACAAAAATGCTGTGCAAGCAAATCCAACAGATAAAGATCTGATTTTTTTATTCGGTGTTCATCAGTACAAGAACCATCACTTCAAAAAAGCGTTGCACTTATTTGAACGGGTTTTAAAACTCGACCCTCAGGATTTCGAATCGATTTCCAACATTGGCAATTCCTATTTCAGTTTAGCAGAATCATACCTCAAAAAATTAAAAAATGGTCAAAAGGAAGGTTTGCATACCAACGAAATTCCACAATTACGCCAATCTATCATCGATAACTACCGTAGGGCCATTCCATATTTTGAAAAGGCATTGGCCCTGCAACCGAATCATCCCTCGCTCTGGCGTAACCTCGGTGTGGCTTATGTCAACATTGGCAACAAAGCCAAAGGCGAGCAAGCCTTTCACACCTCGGAAAAAATTGCTATTGAACAACAATCTAATCAATAAACACGATTCATCGTAATGTAAAGAATACTATTTAGTGATTGACCGAAAACTCACGTTCTGTCATTTTTCCCCGGCCGACGCCGGGGAGAAATCTGGCGACGCGCATGTGTTTGACTCTAAGAAACTGTTTTTATAATAGATAACTGCTAACGCTCCAGATTCCCCACCCTGAACAGCGGGTTCGGAATCCGGCAACCGCCGGATAAAATTGACGTTTTCGTTCAATCACTATTTAACCCTTATCAATCATTTCAATCCCTTGATGCTAATCTTCGTTGTCTTCGTGAACTGCGCAGCGTTGAGTCTGTCGAAAAAGTAGTTTCCCGCTTCAGCCTGGGTGGAGATGAAGGTCGTAACTCATTGTTTTTAAACCATATTTCGACTGTCTCGTCAGGAATAATTCAGGTTATTAATCAATTCAGATTGTTCAATTTTTCGTTCGCTTCTAAAAACTGCTGCTCAGCTTTTTCCAGATAAGCATTGACTTCATCAATGTACCCATCGGCAGAAGCCGACCAGACACGGTTTAAATAACGTTCCCCGGCAGCAAAATTGTTCATAATTTCCGCATAAGCCTGCAAACCATAAACATGCGAAATACTCTCCCTCGCATCTACAAAAACAGTCAAATCGTTGGGAAAAAGCTCGTCAATTCTATGGAGGATATCGTAGGTGTTTATGTCATTTTTTTCAGCATTCAATTTTTTTGTGTTTACCACAATATTTTTAAGGCTTGTTTTCAAATTCTCAATATTTGCAATTAATTTCCCTTCTTCATGAGTCTCCCGTTTGTTGCTTATCCACAAGAGAACAATACCGGCAATGCCAACCATTAATGCAATAGCAAAATAGAGCCAATTGACATCTTGTTCGTCAAGGACAGTCAAAAGTGACCCTCCGAGAAATCCAACAGTAATCACCAGGTAAGCAATATTTTTCATTGCAGTTTCTCCTTTATTCTTAAGCGCGTCAGTAGTCGCTAATAGCTATGAAGCACTGATAACGTAATAGAGAGCGTATCCAACCCCGACCAATGCTTCACCAACGATAAAACCTGCGGCCACCGGTATGCCCACATCTTCGCTGAACCGCTGTCCATATTTCCAATCTGTAAATAAACGGGCTACTGTGCCCAAACTATAGGTCAAGACAATATTAAAGGGCAAATAAAAACCCAGCCCGACGAGAATCCCCAGACCGCCAATTCCGGTGGAACTGAGCAAAGCGCCAATTCCGGCGCCGGCAATATATTTTTGTACGGGTACATCGCCACCCAAAATTCCGGAAATCATACTCGCTAATGCCTGACCCTGTGGGGCCGGTAATTTTTCTGTTCCCAAACCATACGCTTTATGTAAAACAAAAATAAGCGTCATAATTAAAATAGGCCCGAGCCAACTCCCTAAAAACTGACCGGTTTGCTGTTTACGCGGCATTGCACCCACCAGATAGCCGGTTTTTAAATCCAGCATTAAATCCGTTGCCTGCGCCATGGCCACACATGCCGCAGCGCCAACGATGACCGAAGAAATGATCGCTGCACTGTTCCCGACCCCACTGGCGATAAAAATTAACATGGTAATGGCAATGAGAGTCATACCGCTCAATGGCGACCAATTGGTTCTACCGATACACTCCGCAAGGATGACACCCGCCATCCAAATCCACACCGTACCGAGAATAGCCATTAAGCCGCCACGAACGAAACCGATTTCCCGCGTGGAATTAATCGCAATGACAAACAGAAGAATAGCTGCTCCGCCTATACCCATATAGAGAAGTTTGATCGGCATTTCATCTTTGGAAACAGCCGTTTTCATTTTTGATGCCATTTGCATGCTTTTAACCGCGCTTAAAATTAACGGCAATGCCAGAACGATTCCGGCAAGCGCCCCACCGATGAGCATACCGATGCCAACCGGCCGAAATAAAGTCGCACGTAAATAGCCCGGCATGCTGTTACCGGCAGCTTGCAGGGTTTCAGCGGTCGGCAGCAATCCCATTCCCGACAAAATTGGTGCCAGAATCCAGTAGCAAACATAACCGCCGACAATAAAAAAGAAGCCTCCTTTCCCTGCAATGTAGGCAGCACCGATTGTAAGCAAAGAAATATACCAAATGCTGTTCATGTAATCAGGCATACCGATAAGGCCGCCCAAATCCCAGTTGGAAAAACCCGTAGACTGGCTGATAAAATTGATCAAACCGCTTATGACAGCACCAACGATCAGCAGAATTGCTTTATGAATGCCGGCACCCGGGGATTTTAAAATGGCGGCGACCGCAACACCACCGGGATAAGTCAGGCGCTCGTAATCGATCATCTGTTTGCGCAACGGGATAATGAAGCCGATACCGAGAAAGCCCCCGGCGATACAGGCAAACACCATCAAATACACATTGAATCCCGTTTCACCGAGAATGAACAAGGCCGGGACTGAGAACATCATTCCGGCAGAAGCGCCATTTACCGCACTGGCCACGGTTTGATTGATATTATTTTCAACGATACTGTTCCTTCCCAGCAACCCCCGCAAAATACCAAATCCCAAAATAGCTGCCAATTCGGAGCCCTCGATTGAAAATCCGAGAATTAAACTCGCATAGCCGATACTGAGGGCGATGAGTGAACCAAGAAAATAACCCACCAGTACCCCGGGCATGGTGAGTTCCGGGTAGGGACCGGTGCGAATAATCCGGCCGTCACTTGCTGAAGAGTTTGCCACAATTTCCTCCTTCCGAGTTGTTTACTTGAGATTTTCCGGATTCAGGCCTTCAAGTTCCGGAACCACAAACAGACCGTCTTTGCGAATTAACATATCATCAAAATAGATTTCACCGCCACCGTGCTCCGGCGTTTGAATGAGCACCATATCCCAGTGGATATTAGAACGATTGCCGTTGTCGGCGTCTTCATACGCCTGTCCCGGCGTAAAATGAAATGACCCGGCGATCTTTTCATCAAATAAAATGTCCAGCATGGGAGACGTGATGTAAGGATTGAAACCAATGGCGAATTCACCCACATAGCGGGCGCCTGCATCGGAGTCGAGAATTTCATTCAGTTTTTTCGTATTATTGGCCGTAGCCTCGACAATCTTACCGTCTTTGAATGTAAGCTTTACGTTGCTGAACGTTGTTCCCTGGTAAATAGAGTCTGTGTTGTACTGCAACGTTCCATTGACGGAATCTTTGACCGGCGCGGTAAAACATTCACCATCCGGAATGTTTCTGTCGCCCGAGCAGGAAATCACCGGAATATTCCTGATGCTGAAAGTCAAATCCGTTCCGGGACTCTTGATGTGGACGTCGTCTGTTTTTTCCATTAAATCTTTCAACGGAGCAGAGGCCCGTTCCATTTTGTCATAATCCAGGGTACAGACATCGAAATAAAAATTTTCAAACCCCTCCGTACTTCGCTTTGCCTGCTGAGCCATGGAAGGTGACGGCCAGCGCAGAACCACCCATTTTGTTTTAGGAACCCGAATGTTAAAATGCACCGGTTTGAGCCAGTGCGTTTCGTACAACCGCATGGCTTCTGTGGTAACATCTGAGAATTCCGTAATATTGTCACTGCCGCGCAGAGCGATGTAAGCTTGAACCCGTTGCATCCGGAATGCTTCATACGCACTGATCTCCTGCATCAAATCCGCGTCCGAGCAGTTCAGAAGCGCCCGCTGAATGCGGTTCTTTTTGTAGGTAACCATGGGTTTGCCACCGGCAGCATGGATTTTTCGAATGAGAGAGATGACCATTTCTTCGGGAATATCGATAGCTTCAATTAAAACCGATTCCCCCTTTTTTATTTTTGTTGAATGGTTGACGAGTACGTCTGCAAGTTCATCATATCTGGAATCGTGCAAAATGACCTCCTGGATTAATTTATCTTCTTTTCTGAATGAGGTTGCTTTTATAAACAGATTTGAACAAACGGTAAAAGATTTCTTGTTGTTGTCACGCAATATGCAAAACTCAGGCTAAAGTTTCAAGGAAGTTTTGTAGTTTGACCGACAAAAAACCTGAAAGTCCGTGAAATAATTTGACTCTTATTTTCAATTAATTTATATTTTTCGTCAAATGGAGAATAAAAGATAGAATGAAAGAATATTTAAGTCTGGTCGACCGTGTTCTGTCAAAAGGTACGCTAAAAACCAATCGGACCGGGGTGGATACCATTTCCACTTTTGCAGAATTTTACAAAGTGGATCTCGCGGCTGGCTTCCCGTTGCTGACCACAAAAAAAGTAAATTTTAATGCCATGCTGTGGGAAGTTTTTTGGTACCTTTCCGGCGCCGACCATATTCGCGAGCTACAAAAGCACACGAAGATCTGGAATGATTGGGCCGATGCAAACGGAAATCTGCAAACCGCTTACGGCCGCTACTGGCGGCGTTATCCGGTACCGTCGAAATCTGTGGCATTCGGAAGTGAACTGTTTCTGGATGAGAGCAACCCGTTTACAAAAATAGAAGCCGACGGTTCGCTCAGTTTCGATCAGATCGGTTGGGCCATTGCCGAATTGAAAAGTAACCCGAATTCACGCCGCATTGTAATCAATGCCTGGCATCCGGCAAATGCGGTTGTGAGCAAATTGCCGCCGTGCCACGCCTTCTGGGTGCTAAATGTACAGAACGGACGGTTGAATTGCCATTTGACCCAGCGCAGTGCAGATATCGCCATCGGTATTCCGTTTAACCTCGCCTGCTACGCCTTACTGACTCAGGCGATTGCCCAGGACGTGGGCCTCGAAATCGGCGAGTTCGCCCACACCCTTATCGATGCACACATATACGTGAACCATATCGATCATTTAAAAGAGCAGCTTAAACGCCAGCCATTGCCATTGCCTGAATTAAGAATTGCGCGCAAACCGTTGAATGAGTTACAATTTGACGATTTTAAGCTCGTCGGCTACAAGCACCATGATCCTATAAAATTTGCCGTGGCGGTATAACATGAGTCATTTACCACAATTAATTTTGATCGCGGCGCTGGCCGAAAAAAACCGTGTCATCGGAAAAGACGGAAAACTACCCTGGCACATTTCCGAGGACTTGAAACGATTTAAACGCTTAACCCTCGGCAATCCGGTTTTGATGGGAAGGAAAACGTTTGAGTCGATTCTGCAACGCAATGGCAAACCGCTTCCGGATCGAAAAAATATCGTTTTAACCTCCTCAAGATGCTATCCCCATTTGCCAAACGTTGTAACGTACCCATCGCTCGACAGAGCAATGGACGGCCTTGCTGATGAAGAACGTGTTTTTATTATCGGCGGCGAAAAAGTCTTTGCGGAGACGCTTCTTTTAGCAAACCGATTAGAGCTGACCATTGTGGAAGACGACTACGACGGCGATGCGTTTTTCCCGGAATACGAGTACCTGATCAGTGGCCATTTTAAGTTAAAGGAACGCCACGAGAGAGACGGTTACCGGTTTGAAAGTTATGAGCTGGTAGAATAGAGGAGTATTTTAACATGCCACCTCATCATAAATTTTAACCGCAAACACGCGAAGAAAATAAGACGATATAAAAGAAAGTAAGATTCACAGGAAGAACGGAAGCTAACATTGATGAGCAGCATTAAGTTAAAACTTTCGAAGTTTATTTTGCAGCGTTATTTCTTTCTGACCCCCGTCCCTTCCTGTGAAAATTTTTGTGACGGTCAATAATTTTACGGCTTCGTGTCCTGAAAAATTATTCAGGCTAAATCAAAACCATAAACAAAAGGTTATCCGTGAGTAAATTAAAATCTCTGCGAAACAAACTCGATAAAATCGACCAGCAACTGCTGGATGTTCTTGCTGCGAGAAAAAAAGCCGTATCGGAAATCATCGACGCAAAAATTGAAGACGACTATCTTCTGCGGGACAAATCCCGTGAAGCAGAACACATCGCCGAGCTCATCAAACACGGTAAATCGCTCGGCCTGGACGCCTATTTCGTCACCAAATTGTTTCATCAGATTATCGACTATTCCCTGCGCATCCAACAGGACAAACTCATGCGAAAAAACGAGACTGCCGGTGCCGAGCAGGACCAAATCGTTGTCACATTTCAGGGCGTAGAAGGCGCATACAGTTATCTTGCGGGACAAAAATATTTCAGCGAAAAATTAGACAGGATTGTGTTTAAAGGATTGCTTACTTTCAAAGCCATTCTGGAAAGCGTCGAATCGGGCAATGCCGACTATGCGATCTTACCCATTGAAAACACTACGGCTGGCAGCATCAATGAGAGCTACGATTTGTTGAGCAAAACCAAACTCGCCATCGTTGGCGAAGAAGTTCTGCCCATCAATCACTGTCTCATGGCGGTTGAAAATGTTCCCCTGGCGCAAATCCGGCGCATATATTCACACCCGAAAGCGCTGGAGCAGTGCAGCAATTTTCTCAGTGAACTGGAACAGTGCACCGTAGAAAGCTTTCTCGACACGGCCATGGCCATTCAAAAAATAAAAGCGGACAACGATCTTTCCGCTGCCGCCATCGCCAGTGAAATGGCTGCGAAATTATACGGCGTCAACATTCTTAAAAAAGGCATTGCCAACTCCAAAGAAAATTACACCCGCTTCTTTATCGTCGCCAAACAACCGGTAAAGTACGATTTACGCATTCCGTGTAAAACTTCCATGATTTTCACCACAAAACACGTGGAAGGGGCGCTGGTTCATTGCCTCAACATTTTAGCCAAACACAAGTTGAACATGTCCAAACTCGAATCCCGACCGAAACCACATGTACCGTGGGAGTATTTATTCTACATGGATTTTGACGGTAACGTGGAAGACCCTGCCGTCCACGAAGCATTGGATGAACTGGCCGGAGAACTCAGCTATATGAAAATTCTCGGCAGCTTCCCGGCGAAAACCGGACAGGAAGCGAAACCTGTGGACGCGCAGGCCATTCTCAAAAAATCCGCGGATATCCGGGAAGAAAAAACAAAAGAAAAATCCATTGCGACGGAACCGGCTGAACTCCCCGAAAAAAAGGGCTACCGTTTGGCCAGCCGTGTGACCAAAGAAGAAGACACCGTCATTCGTGTGAAAGAGGTGCTCATCGGTGGAGGTAATTTTGTCATCATGGCCGGGCCATGCTCCGTGGAATCGGAGGAGCAGATTAACCAGACCGCACGCGCCGTCAAAGAAGCCGGCGCCGATATTTTACGCGGCGGCGTCTTCAAACCGCGAACCTCACCGTACAGTTTTCAGGGTATGGGCTACGAAGGTTTGACCATTCTGCGGCAGGCTGGCGATGCGTTTGATCTCCCGATCATCACGGAAATTGTGCACCCCAAACAGATCGAGGCGGTGGCAGAAGAAGCAGACATTTTGCAAATCGGCGCCCGCAACATGCAAAATTTCGCGCTGTTGCGGGAAGTGGGTCAGATGAACAAGCCGGTTTTTCTGAAACGCGGTATGATGGCATCCATCGATGAACTTTTGGCCGCGGCGGAATACATTCTTTCACAGGGAAACCAGCAGGTCATCTTATGTGAACGCGGCATTCGTACCTTTGAGACCGCCACCAGAAATACGCTGGATATTTCTGCGGTGCCGATCCTCAAATACCGCACGCATCTCCCGGTTTTTGTGGACCCGGCACACGCAGCAGGTGACTGGCGCTGGATCGCTCCGTTATCCGAGGCCGCAGTTGCCGCCGGCGCCGATGGCATTATGGTGGAAGTACATCCTGATCCGGCAACGGCAAAAAGCGACGGTGCACAATCCCTCACCTTCAAAAACTTCCAAAGACTCATGCAGAGAATCAATAAAATGCGGCGGGTCATGCAGGCCGAAAAATAGAGTTTCGGATACTTAGAAAACCAATTCTTAAGAGCAATATTTTAAAATATTTATATTGACTTTAGAGATATTTTGTAGTACATTTTATGTTACACTTGACGAGCAAATTGAGGCATGGTTGTCATGGATGAAGCATCCATTAAAAAACGAATCGAAGATCGTGGGAACTTGCCGCAGCATGTAGCCATTATCATGGATGGAAACGGCAGATGGGCGAAAAGACACAACCTTCCGCGGGTTGAAGGGCATCGGGAAGGCATAAATTCGGTCAGGGAAATTGTTAAAGTATGTGGGGAACTGGACATAAAGTATTTGACGTTGTATACCTTTTCAACGGAGAATTGGAACAGGCCGGTGGGTGAAGTCGCTGCGTTAATGCGTTTATTGTTGCAGACGATTCGTGCTGAAGTCACAGAATTAAATAACAATAATGTTCGTCTTATGACCATCGGCAATTTGAATGATTTGCCTCTGCCGGCAAGAAAAGGCATGCGACGTGCGATTCAAACGTTAAAGAACAACACAGGATTAACTTTAAACCTGGCGCTGAGTTACAGTAGTCGAAGAGAAATATTACAAGCGGTAAAATCTATTGCCTCCAATGTGGAACAAGGAAAAATCAGACCTGATGAAATCAGTGAAGACACGATCAGCAGATCGCTGTCAACCGCGTCTATTCCTGATCCGGATTTACTCATAAGAACGAGTGGTGAGCTTCGTATCAGCAATTTTCTGCTATGGCAGTTAGCTTATACGGAAATTTATGTAACCGGAGACTTTTGGCCGGAATTTCGCCGGATGCAATTTTATAGAGCGATTGAAGCCTTCCAGCAAAGGGAACGTCGATTTGGCATGGTAAGTGAACAGTTGCACTATAAAAATTCATAAGTAGTCAGTCAATTTTGAAACAATGTTTTGCTTGAAACTGTTTAATGAATCACAGGGTTTTTTGCAAACATAGTGGTTAGTATGATAAGAAAGACATTTGCCACCACATTCCTCGTTTTTCTGCTCGTTGCAGTCGTTCTGTTCAATGGATGGAATCTCTTTAAGATTCATGATGGCCTGAAGACCCTTCTCCTATCCAGTATTCGTTCCATTGCCGGTGACCAGTGCACAGTGGACAACATCAGTTTCGGCATCGGTTCATTAAATCTGAACGGTGTCAAGCTCGTTTTTGAGGATTCACCTTACATCCTTCAGATTGAAAAACTTCAATTAGGGTACAGTTTTAAAAGTTTGTTTTCCGGCGGAATCAATCCCGAAAAAAAGGCCGATAAAATAACAATTTACAAACCCAAACTAATTTTACGTTACACGCCTTCGCCGTCCGGTAAGCCCAATCTCGACATGTCGCTGCGTCTTTCAGAAGATCAGGAAAAATTTTATCGGGCGCTCCTTAAAGAATACGACTTTATCGAACGGATGACAATTTCAGATGGCGAGGTTTTTGTTCTTAACACAAAAACGTCTGCGGAGCTAAGAGTCGCACAGAAAATAAGCGGCTGGGCTTATTGTGATGAGTCGAAAAAAATCTGGTTGAGGTTGGCCGGGCACGTATTCAATTCCGATGAAATTAATACCATCCTTTATGGTCAGTTGAATCTGGCAAAAGGCGGCGTCGAATATATTAATGTCGAGTTACATGATTACCAACTGGGCAATGAACCGTCTTATTTTGTACCTGCCTATATTGGCGATCTTCAGGGAACAATCAACGGCAGTTTAACCATTACCGAAAGACTCTCACCTAAGCGTGGGTTCTATATTAACGGACCCATTTCGCTTATAAACGGAAAGTTGAAACTCAATTCCGAAAACTTGTTTTTTAACGATATTAATATCGATGCCGAGATTAAAGATTGGGATTTGGAAATTAAAAAAGCCTCTCAAAAGGTGAACGGTTCCCCAATTACCCTTGAAGGAACTATTTTAAACATTGCCAATCCACAGTTCAATGTTAAGTTGAAATCGAGTCAATTTAGCATTGAATCTTTTCTCTCACAATATCTGCCTGAAAAAAAATATCCATTTACAGGTCTTGCCGACATTGATTTCTCAGTGAAAGGTGCCTTTAACAATCCTGCAATTCAGGGATTTTTTAAAAGCAACAGCATTGGTTTTTTTAATAAAAGGCTCAGAAATGTCTCTGTTGGGTTCGAATTTAGCAACCGTCAGTTAAGCTTTAACCGAATTGGCGGAAATTATGGTAGCGCACAATTCTCCGGTGCCGGTCAGATCGACTTTCTTTCTCCCGATAAAATAGTCGATTTTGATATTGATCTAAGTGGAGACTTTACGAACGATCTCACCCGGCTCGGTTTTTCTTCCGTTAATGAATGTGATGGGAATGCCGAAATCAGAATTTTTGGCTCACTCTTAAATCCGGTGAGCACCGGTGAATACAATCTGGTTTTTACTCCTGAATTTGAAGAAGTGCAGGCTATTTCCGGTTCCTACAAATACAGCCATGGTACCTTTGTTGTGAACGCCAGTTCTCCCGATAATGACTTCAGGCTGAGCGCTTCAGTAGACAGTTTGTTTTATCGTCCCCAAATCAGCATTGATGCTATCAATATTGAAAAAACGTTCGGATTCATCGACGATCCAAGGTTGAATTATTTAAAAAAACACTATCATTTCAATTTGAATTTAGAAGGGGAGTTGTCGCAGCCGCATGTGGTTTTGGATGGCTACCGAATCGACAATTATGAAAAATTACTGCATGTGGATGTGCAACCTTCACTCTCAAAAAATTCCGAACTGTTTGCAGGAAAAATCGACCTCTTCCCCAATACCAAACAACATGAAGGGGGAGAAATCTATTTAACAAAAAATACCCAAAATGAATGGGAAACACATGTTAACCTGGGTGATTGGCTGCAAGGAAAACTCATGTATGACAAAACAGATACCCATTTGAAGGGCGAGCTGTTTATCTCAGGCATGGATGTGGGTATTGTTTTTGCTTTAATGGGGAAAAAACCTGCTGGTTATGGTGGCGATGTTTACGGTCAGATTAAGTTAAACGGTACGGCTCAACAACCTGAATATTCGGGAGAGTTGTGGGTTATCGACGGGTTTGTGAGTCAGAGAGGACCGTACAAAGCCGATTTCGCCTTCCATTCAAATGCAGATACCTTTCGTGTTGACAAATTGATCGTGGTAAGTTCAGACAATTTAGACCTCACGACGAATGGATTTTACAATTTTCACACCAAAGAGATCGATCTGGAAATTGCCGGAAAACATGTAAAAGTAGAAAATATTATAAAAATTTTCTCCGAAAAAGAGGACGTCGCTTCGGGAGATGCGTTTATTCAGGTTCACTTAAAAGGAACACTGCCGAAAATACCCATATATGGCTCAATTACCGTTCAACACCCTCAGATACTATCGATGAAGTTTGACCGTGCGCTGTTTGAGTTTGGCGATCAAACGCACTCAAACGGCTCGTACATTTCCAGCGATGAGCTTCATTTCAAACAGGCTACCTTAACAAAAGAAGGACAGTTTTCGTTAAGCGGTGTTGCAGTGCTTCCGTTACAAGAAACAAATCCGATGAACGTAAAAATATCCGGAGATGGTAATTTTTTGGCATTACTACCCAATTTAAACGAATTATTTGAAAATACAGACAGCGATGGACATCTTGATTTGAACTTAACCGGTTATTACATGGCACCTGATTTTTCAGGGAGTGCATTTCATTTTAAAAATGGTGTTTTACACCTCACTTCAGTAGCGCGCGAAATAGACAATATCGAGGGTAGTTTCATCGTCCACTCAAACGATTATTTTCTTGACTTGCAGTATTTAAATGCAACGATTCAGGGTAGATGGATATCAATGACAAATACCAATGATCTGGTGGGGTTAGATCATGGCATTTATGAACCATTACGAATTGCCGGAGACAACCTAAACCTGGGCGCCTTAATGATTAAAACAGACCCTGATGGAATTTCATTGCACGTTCCGGGACTGATGGAGAAAGGTGACAGAGGTTGGTTTGCCTTTTCCGGAAAACATTCAGGAGAGGAATTTTTTATTTCCGGTCCCTGGGAGCGCCCAAAAGTTCGAGGGCAAATCCACATAAGACATGCAAATCTCATGTTCCCCTTTAATGAAAGTGAAGGAAAAGGCAATCCGGTTGTCATGAATATATTGGACAATATCAATTGGGATATAGATGCCTACTCAAGCAAAGACACCAGATATGTTCGTCAGTTTCCGGCTGGTATTTACGTGAATATGGAAATCGACAAAAAAACAAGTCACTTGGGTTTCACCGGGGTTTTGAAAGATTCCACATTTGGTGTTCAGGGAAAAGTCGAGTCAACGCGAGGGGAAATTGAATACCTTGATTTGAATTTCCGCGTGGAAAAAGTCGGTGCTGAATTTAATCAAACGTCTTTTTTCCCGGAAGTGTACGGGAAAGCCTGGACGGTTATCAGAGACTCGACCAATATACCCAATGATGTCTATTTGGAACTTTACACAATGGATAAAGTTACACATCAGGAAGTCAGTAAAGGTCGATGGGACCGCATTAACATCAAATTATCCTCTGAATATCCCGGTTACCAGGAAACGCAGGAAGACCTTATGGCAACCCTGGGCTATTCCACCGACACGATAGACAATCAGGCCGTAAAAGCCGTAGGTTCTCGTACAGATAATTTGATTCTAAGACCGTTATTTCGTCCGGTTGAGCGAGAACTCGAACGAAATTTAGGCCTGGATGTGGTACGCTTTAGCTATGCAATTACACAAAATTTCTTGAATTCCAGTTTTACGAATGATGCTTTGGGGTCATCTCTGGCATTTCTGAAAAGCAGCCGGCTTATCCTCGGTAAATATTTGACTGATGATATTTATTTTTTGTATACGGGAGAGTTGGAAGCAGGTATTGATTATCAATTTCAGGATAAAGGTGTGGGATTAAGGCATATTATCGGTTTGGAATATCGATTAAATGCAAGTTGGTTGTTGCAAATGGAGTATGATTATAATACATTATTAGAATCTCATAAAGACGATAAAAAGATTTCGCTCAGGCATTCTTTTCCGTTCTAAAACAATAAATTTAAATTGAACTTTAGCAAGTTGAACGTCGTTAGAAGTTTTGTCATTCGACTACTGCTAAAATCTAATAGTTGGTTGGGAGCTGTTTTATGGTTTTAAAATATTTTGCTAAGCGCATTATTTGCATTATATTAGGGTTACTTGTTTTTTCCGCAGGAACGCTTTTTGCTCAAATCGGGCAGAAAAGAAGCATCAAACTAATTAGTTTGACCGTAGAAGGAAATGTATCGGCAGACGCAAATTTCATAAAATTAAATTCCGGCCTGTCTAAAAATGAAAACGTTACCGGCGATGATATTCAAAAAGCGATCAAACAGCTTTGGAGCCTGAATATGTTTTCAGACATCCAGATCTTGTTGGACAAGGAACTGAGCACCGGCGTTTACCTGACTATTAAAGTAAAAGAATATCCAAGGCTTGAAAGAGTCGAGTTGGATGGAAACAAAAAAATCAAAAAGAAAGATATTGAAAAAGAACTCAATTTTTACCGCGGTCAGGTAGTGAGCCCTCTGGAAGCTAAAAAGGCCGAGAAAAAAATAAAGAAACTCTATGAAGAGAAAGGTTACTTGCTGGCACAGATCACATCCGAAATTAGAGACAGTTCCGTAAAAAGCAGAAAAATTCTCAGATTAAAAATTAAAGAAGGCAATAAAGTTCAAATCGAAGGCATTTCATTTGAGGGGAATAAATCTTTCAAAGAAAAAAAACTTCGCAAAAAATTGAAGGATACTAAAGAAAACGGATTTTGGTTCTTTGGCGGTGGAGACTTTGATAAAGACAAATATCATGAGGATTTGAAAACCCTCATCGCCTTCTACCGCAAGGAAGGATTTCGCGACGCCGAAGTTGTTAAAGACTCTATCTATTACGGCCCGGAAAAGAAAAATATGTACATAAAAATATGGGTCGATGAGGGTATGCGCTACTACTTTGGTGACATTACCTGGGAAGGAAACAAACTTTATCAGGATGATCAACTGTTCACATTCCTCGACTTTAAAAAGGGCGATGTCTATAACAAAGAAAAAATTGACAAAGCAGTATTTGAAAAAATAGGTAGTCTCTACTACGACGCCGGGTACATTTATGCCGGTATCACCCCTCAAGAAAAACCTGTGGGTAAAGATACTGTGGATATTCACTTTCGAGTTGTGGAAGGAAATGCCGTAAAGATTAACAAGATACGCATCACCGGGAATACCAAGACCAAAGAAAAAGTCATCCGCCGGGAATTGCGTATTCTCCCTGGAGATACGTTCAGCCGTGAGGCCCTTATCCGGAGCCAACGCGATATTTTCATTCTCAATTATTTTTCAGACGTCCGCCCGGACGTTCAACCAATTAATGATGATTATGTTGATATTTTATTAAACGTTGAAGAAAAATCCACAGATACGGCCAATATGTCTGCCGGTTTCAGCGAACGGGATAAACTGATTGGTAGTATCGGTGTCACGATGAATAATTTTTTGGGAAATGGACAGACGCTGAGTTTTGACTGGAATTTTGGACGTGCGTTTCGTTCCTTCCAATTGGGATTTACTGAGCCCTGGTTTTTGGATTCACCAACCCTGGTGGGAGTCAGCCTGTTTGATATTAAGCGCGACAGCCGGTTCATCGGCTACGACCAGCGCAGCCAGGGCGGAAGTATTCGTCTCGGTAGAAGACTGCGCTGGCCAGATAATTTTTTCCGCATCGACTGGATTTACAGAATTGACCGAACGGATTTGTCAAATTTCTCAGATACCATTCGGCGGATTAATCCAAGTGGAATCGTCACACAAAACTGGCCGCTTACCACCAGCGGGATCACACAAATCATTTCACGAAACAGTCTCGATCGACCGGAATTTCCAACGAACGGTTCACGGTTTTCCCTGTCAACGGAAATTACCGGCGGTCCCATTCTTGGTGGCAACGTCAGTTTTCACAAGCATATTCTTCAGAATGAATGGTTTTCCCCGTTTTTCTTAAATTTTATTTTGTTTAATAGCTTTCAAGCCGGATATGTCGAAGGCTTCGGTAATGACCAGGCGAACATCCCCTTTCTTGAATTATTTTTCATGGGTGGCGAAGGACTGTCCAGATCCATTTCACTGCGCGGCTACGACGACCCGCTCTCCGGTTCTGTAACCACGGACGGCGGAAAAGTTATGTTTAAGTACAGTACGGAAATGAGATTCCCCATTTCTCCCAATCCCACTATATTTGGTTTGTTTTTTGCTGAAGCAGGCAACACCTGGGCGAGTTTAAGCCAAACAGATATTTTTGATTTACGGCGCTCCGTCGGGATGGGCCTGCGTATATTTATGCCGATGCTCGGTATCATCGGTTTCGACTATGCCTACGGTTTCGACAATATCGACCTGGCTACCGGCAATAAATTTGGCAAATGGAAACCACATTTTGTTTTTGGAAGAAGTTTTTAATTCATTTTAAATTTAATCTTTTATGGAGGTAAAGCGTGGAACGTTTCAAATCGTATGGTTTAGCTGCATTAATCATGGTCAGTCTGGTGGGCTTCGCTAATAGAACAGCTAAGGCTCAATTGAAAATAGGCTACATTAATTCAAACAAAATTCTGGAGAGCTACAAAGAAGCAATCGATGTTCGAAAACAATTGCAGGACATCAATGCCCAGTGGGAAAAAGAAGCTCGCGACAAACAAAAAGAAATTAAAGATCTAAATGATCAATTGGAATCCCAGAGCTTGCTGTTGAGCGAGGAAAGGAAGACTGAAAAAACACAAGAGATACAGACAAAATATGCACAGTACCAGCAGTTTTTACAGGAAAAATGGAATCCACAAAACGGAGAATCAGTAAAAAAGGAAGCTGAACTGCTCCAGCCTGTGTATGAAAAGATCAATAAAACCATAAAAAAAATCGGTGAAGCTGAAGGATACAGCTTTATTTTTGATGTTGTTCAGGGCAATATTCTCTATGCGGCTGATGACCAACCGGACTTAACTCAAAAGTTGCTGGATGAGTTAAATAAGGAATTGGCTGCGGCTACTTCCGAAAAAAAATAATATCGGCTTGCCCTCGTTTTCCGCTTGAGGCTGTCTCCAAAAGTTATTACATTCGAAGCATCCGATGAAAAACATTACGCATACGAATGTAATAACTTTGTGGTTTTGGAAACAGCCTCTTTTGATTTTTTGGACAAAAATCCCAACTTAATCAAAAAGAGCCAGGGCCTTCTTTTCCATTTGTTTTTTAAAAAGGGATAATTATATTTGAATTTAATAATAAACGAACCGAAAGACCGTTACATTCAGAACAAGTGGAGGGAATCCCACATTGACTGATGCGCCATTAAAACCCGTTTTAGACACGCTTCAAATTCAAAACATTCTTCCGCATCGCTATCCGTTTTTGCTGGTTGATCGGATTCTTGAACTCGAACCGATGAAACGAGTTGTAGGCATAAAGAATGTGACCATTAATGAGCCTTTTTTTGTCGGCCATTTCCCGGGACATCCTGTGATGCCGGGTGTATTGATTTTGGAAGCAATGGCGCAAACAGGTGGCCTTATGCTTGCAGAAACGCAAAACAATCTGCACGGCAAGATAGTCTATTTTACGGGAATTGATAGAGCAAAATTTCGAAGGCCGGTCATTCCCGGAGATCAATTGCGTTTTGAAGTTGATATGGTGAAATATCGCCACGCCATTTGTAAAATGGACGGCAAAGCGTTTGTCGGGGGTAACCAGGTTTGTGAAGCAGCGCTTTCGGCAACTTTAATTGACCCATAAAACAATGGCAGATTGCACGACAGAACAATGGCGGTTTCTTGAGACGGGTGTTCGCGACGGTCACTTTAATATGGCTGTAGATTCGGTGTTGGCACAAAAGTCTGTGGGCACCCATCCGACCTTGCGTATCTACGGCTGGAAACCACACGCTATTTCACTGGGTTTTCATCAAAATATATCCGAATTGAATTTTGAAAAATGCTTGCAGGACGGAATCGATGTGGTACGCAGACCAACCGGCGGCAGAGCAATTTACCATGCGCACGAAGTCACATACAGTGTTATTATTCCGGAGAGCCACGCGTTATTTCACAAAGGTTCGATGCACATTTACAATGAAATCAGTGCTGCACTGGTAAAGGCCTTGATTCGTGCAGGTGTTGAGCCGCAATTGATTAAAGCGGGTGGCGCTGATTTGGACTTTGGAACTTATCAGCAGCGATTTGCTTGTTTTGCTACCTCTGCTGATTATGAAGTGCAGTATCAAAACAAGAAACTTGTGGGGAGCGCGCAAAGAAGATTCAAAAAATCAGTTCTGCAGCACGGTTCAATTCTTCTGGGCACTGCTCATTTAAGATTATTGGACTACATTTCGCCGGCAACAAATAAAGACGCCTTGACTGCAAAACAGCAACTGAATGCGAAAACCATTTGCTTAGAAACAATTTTAGATAGGTCGGTCACATTTCATGAGATTGCAAAGTCGTTAAAATTTGGATTTGAAAAGCAATTTAAGATTACACTTTTTAAGGATGAATTAACTGAAGCTGAACGAAACATGGTTCAGGAAATCAATCAATCTTATTTAGCTCTGAGGAGGATTGCGTCATGAAAAAAGGAGTTACGATTCTTGCGCTTATTTTAATACTATTCACCCTTTCCGTTCCATCTGTAAAAGCGCAGTACTTTAAATTTAATCAAGGTACTAATTTAGCCACTGCAAATTTGGAAGTCGAAGCAATTTTAAAATATTTTGGTTCCATGGTTGGCGGCGGATTGTATCATACGGCAGACATGCACAATATCGGTGGACTGGATGTTGGTCTGACCGGTATCGTATCAAAAGTACCCAATGAATTTCAAAGCCTCCCGGTCTTCATTAATGAAGATAAACTTGGTCTGGCTTTTCTGCACGGCAGTTTGGGCCTGCCGGGTAATTTGGAAATTATCGGCCGTTTTTTCTACTTCCCGATTGGCTCTGATGCAAATAGTAACCTTCAACGCCAGGACAGCCGTGGCGGGGTCACGCTAATCGGCGGCGGTCTGAAATACGGCCTCTTGCAGATGCCGGGTATCCCCAAAATAATGGTCATGGGGACTTACCATGCTCTGTTTGTGCCAAGTGAATTTGACTTTGGAACGGTTGGGACCTTAAGCTTCAATGTTGTTGCCAGTCATTCTTTGGCAATCCTCACGGCTTACGTTGGGGGCGGCATAGATATTACAACGTTAAAGGTGGATAAGGACGTCCCTATCCCCGGATTTGCCGGCGAGCGTTTTACGGAAAACACCACGCATGCAACCATTGGTGCCAACGTTTCGGTCTTTCCGTTCGTACATGTAAACGGTGCAGTCAATATTGGCAAATTTAACAGTGTGAATCTGGGACTTTTTCTCAGCATCAGATAATGACAAATATTAGTATTTTAGGTTCCACCGGGTCTATCGGTACGAACTGTTTAAATGTTGTTGTGTCACAAAAGGAAAAGTTTCGCGTCAAATATCTTTCTACGAACACTAATGCTGAACTCCTTTTAAAACAGGCGCATCATTTCAAGCCGGTGGCGGTGGCTATCTTCAACAAAACCGTTGCAGCAGATTGGCAGAATAAATTTAAGAAAATTGGCGTAGACGTGTTTGCCGGTTTTGATGGCATCCTGGAAATCAGCAGCCGGAATGATGTAAATATCCTGGTCAATGCACTCGTGGGAGCTATCGGGTTGCAACCGACGCTATTGGCCATGAGCAAAGGTCGTCGAATTGCACTGGCGAATAAGGAAACACTGGTTATCGGCGGTCAGTTAGTGATGCAAAAAGCAGCAGATGTCGGTGCCGAGATCATTCCCATAGATAGTGAGCATAGTGCCATTTTTCAATGTCTGGCAGGTGAAGATGAAAATGATGTCAGGCAAATCATTCTTACTGCTTCCGGCGGCCCTTTTCGTAACCTGCCGGTTAAACAGCTTGCAGCCGTTACTGTAGAGCGGGCATTGAACCATCCCAATTGGAATATGGGTCCCAAAATTACCATCGATTCAGCGACCATGATGAATAAAGGTTTGGAAGTCATCGAAGCGCACTGGCTTTTTGATGTGCAGCCGCAGGATATACGGGTTGTTGTTCATCCGCAATCGATTATTCACAGTATGGTGGAATTTAAAGATGGATCCATAAAAGCGCAAATGGGTCTGCCGGATATGCGAATTCCCATTCAGTACGCTCTAAGTTTTCCGCATCGTTTTTCGGCAGACTTTCCAAGACTTCATTTTCATGAACTTGAACGATTGACCTTCGAGCAACCTGATTTTGATAAATTCAGGTGTCTGAAACTTTCTTATGAAGCCCTGAGAGCAGGCGGAACAGCTCCCGCAGTTTTAAATGCTGCCAATGAAGAAGCGGTTGCTTTGTTTTTAAACAGAAAACTTTCATTTGATAAAATTCCGCAGGTTGTGGAACAAACGCTTGACAATTGCAGTACAAATGGGTTTCAGAGCGTTGATGAGTTGTTGGCACATGATAAAATGAGCCGGGAGTATGTTCAGAAAACGTTTAAATCGTAAATAATGTATTTTGTTGTAAAAGTCGCCAGGCAATGGTGTGTGATTTTTGCTGCTTGAAATAATCTAAACAGGGCGAGGTTGTTGATGTTAACATCGATTTTATCTTTTATTTTTGTTCTCGGGCTTCTCATATTTGTCCATGAATTGGGTCATTTCCTCACTGCAAAAATGGTGGGTATTCGGGTAGAAAGATTTTCGCTGGGTTTTCCGCCGAGAATGGTGGGTTTTAAATATGGTGAAACCGACTACTGTATTTCATGGCTGCCCTTGGGCGGGTATGTAAAAATGTCCGGAATGATCGATGAAAGTTTAGACGAAACCATTACCGGTGCACCGTGGGAATTTACCTCAAAACCCGTGTGGCAACGTATCATTGTTATTTCTGCCGGTTCGGTTATGAATTTGCTCGCCGCAATTATCATTTACGCAGGTCTCGTTTACTTTACAGGAATCGGTGAACCGCTGGGAGCAACGGTTGGAGAAGTTTTAAAAGGCAAGCCTGCTGAAACTATCGGTTTGCAGCCAGGAGATGTCATTACAGAAGTGAAAGGCCAACCGATTGAAACATGGAACGATCTCACGAAAATCATCCATAAAAGCCCCAACGAAGAAATAAATATAAAATGGATGCACGATGGAAAACTTCTTTCAAGTGAGGTAACCCCCGAACTTCAAAAGGAAAACGACATTGGTCTCATTGGTATCGCTGCAAAAATCGTCATTCGCAAAGCCGGTTTCGGTGAATCAATTAGCTATGGTTTTTCAAATTCCTACATGATTATCAAACTCACCGTTGGCTCACTGAAAAAGATAATTACCGGCGAAGAGTCATTCAGAAAATCCATCGGCGGCCCCATTATTATTTACAAATTAACCAGCGAAAGCGCTAAACGCGGCTTTGGAACTTTACTTGCGTTTACAGCATTTATCAGCCTGAACCTCGGATTTTTCAATATGCTGCCTTTCCCAGTACTGGACGGAGGACACCTGGTTCTGCTTCTTTTAGAAGGTGTTATGCGAAAACCACTGCCGGTAAAAACCCGCATTGTGATTCAAAAAATAGGCATGGCCTTCTTATTGGCGTTGATGATTTTTATTTTGATAAACGATATCACACGCGTGAAGGATATTAATTTTTAGCGCCATCTCACACCGTCATTCTATCGTGAATTTTATGAAACCGGCGTATCCTAACACGCTGGTTTTTTATTTGCTTAAACTTGACTCTGGCGGTTTATTTTATTATCTTTTTGTGCATATTGTGCAAATGATATACTTCAACAATGAGTGAATTTAAAAAATTTTAGATTACGGAGTAAGTAACATGAGATTTGCAAAAAGGATGGATTTACTGGGGACTGAAACCGCATTCGAAGTTATGGCCAAGGCCAAAGCGTTGGAGGCTCAGGGGAAAGATATTATTTACCTGCAAATTGGCGAACCGGATTTCCCGACTCCCAAACACATCATTGAAGCTGGTGTCACCGCTTTACGCAATGGGGAAACCCACTATTCCGCTGCTGCCGGCATCATGCCGTTGCGTATTGCCATTACCGAGGAAGTTGAAGCCCGCCGCGGCGTTCTGCCCGACCCAAAACAGGTGGTCGTTACGCCAGGTGCAAAACCGATTATGTATTTTGTCATCACGGCCTGCATCGATGCAGGCGATGAAGTCATTTACCCAAACCCGGGATTTCCGATTTACGAGTCGGTGATCAAATTTGTAGGCGGGACACCCGTTCCTCTTCCATTGCGGGAAGAAAATGATTTCCGCTTTGACCACAATGAATTCCGCTCGCTGGTTACAGATAAGACCCGGTTGATCATCATCAATTCGCCGCAAAACCCAACCGGGGGAATTTTAACTAAGGAGGATAACGAGGTCATCGCCGCTGTGGCCAGGGAAAGGAATATTCTCGTTCTTACCGATGAGGTTTACAAAAACATTATCTACGAAGGGGAACACCACAGCCTGTATTCTTATCCGGATATGCATGACAAAACTATTTTGCTCGACGGGTTTTCTAAAACCTACGCCATGACCGGTTGGCGGTTGGGGTATGGCGTTATGCCGGAAGAACTGGCACAGAAAGTTGAAAAACTGATGATCAACAGTAATTCATGCACGGCCACTTTTTCTCAACACGCAGCGATTCAGGCGTTAAAAGGACCCACAGACGAAGTGGATGCCATGGTTGAAAAATTCCGTAAACGCCGGGATTTTATTGTCAAAGGCCTGAACGAGTTACCTGGCGTCAGTTGCATTAACCCAAAAGGCGCTTTTTATGCTTTTCCCAATATTTCAGAACTCCCTCTCGATTCTCAGGAATTGGAACATAAACTTTTGCATGAAGCGAATGTCGCAGTTCTGTCAGGTTCTGCTTTCGGAAAGTACGGCAATGGTTATTTAAGATTTTCTTATGCAAATTCTGTTGAAAATATCGGACGTGCCTTGGAACGAATCAAAGATGTTCTTGAAAAATTGTAGCGTCTTACTTGAAAAATCATAACTAAAAATTTTAGAGAAGAAGGAGATTCATTTTGGAACCGCGTAAAACAGCGCTTTATGAAACACACAAAGATTTAGGCGCTAAAATGGTGGAGTTTGCCGGCTTTATGATGCCGGTGCAATACAAAGGCGTCATTCACGAACACCACGCTGTAAGAAATTCTGTTGGCGTTTTCGATGTGTCTCACATGGGGGAATTTTTTTTCCGTGGGGAGAATGCTGCGGCGTTTCTGCAAAAACTGACGTTGAACGATGTAACTAAATTGCAGGAAAACCGGGCGCAATATTCCGGGATGTGTTATGAACACGGCGGAATGATCGATGATTTGATTCTGTACTGCTTCGGTGATTATTATATGGCCATTGTCAATGCCTCGAACCGGGAAAAAGACTATGCCTGGATGAAAGAACATCTTATCGACGGGGCGAGCTTAGAAGATTTGAGCCATGATTATAGTCTCTTTGCCGTGCAGGGAAGAAATGCGCAACCGACGTTGCAAAAATTAACGGATGTCGATTTAAGCAAAATCAAATTTTACTGGTTCAGCACCGGAAAACTTGCAGGAGTAGACACCATTATCGCCCGGACCGGTTACACAGGTGAAGACGGGTTTGAAGTGGCTGTCCCGGTACAGGAGTCAAAAAAAGTCTGGGATGCCATTTTTGATGCCGGCGAAGAATTTGACATTGAGCCCATCGGACTTGGCGCCAGAGACACGCTGCGCATGGAAATGAAATACAGTCTTTACGGTAACGACATCGATGAAACCACCAATCCCATTGAAGCCGGACTCGGCTGGATATCTAAGGTGGACAAGGGTGATTTTATCGGCCGTGACGCCATCGTTAAAATGAAAGAAGAAAAGCCGAAGCGAAAATTAGTCGGATTTGAAATGAAAGAACGGTCACTTGCCCGGCATGAGTACAAAATTGTTAAAGACGGGTCTGAAATTGGCTACGTGACCAGTGGAACATTTTCGCCGAGTTTGGAGAAGGGAATCGGCATCGGCTATGTGAACGTTCCATTCAATGAAGTGGGAACTGAAATAAAGATATTAATCCGCAACAAAGAAGTACCGGCTGAAGTTGTAAAAACGCCGTTTTATCAGCGGCCTTACTAAGTTGAAAGTGTGACGACGTTTCCTTTAGAAAATATTGATTGGTCTCTGTATGCCATTCTGGACAAAGAAACATTAAATGGTCGGTCGTCGGTGGCGGAAGCAGCCAGGCAGGTCGTTGCAGGTGGTGCAGGGGTCGTTCAGCTACGTGATAAAATATCGACATCTGACGTGATCTATCGTGACGCATTAGACGTTCAACAGATTGCTCAGGATTATGGTGTTCCACTTATTATAAACGATCGGATTGACATTGCCATTGCCTGTCATGCGGATGGGGTGCATTTAGGCCAATCGGATTTGTCGGCCAGGGTCGCCAGAAGGCTGCTCGGAGAAAGCTACATCATAGGTGTTTCCGCTCACTCTTTCGAGGAGTTTACTGCAACAGAAATCGATGAAGTCGATTATTTCGGCATCGGGACAATCTATTCTTCGACGACGAAACAGAATCTGGCAATTTCAGGATTGCGTGTTCTCCGAAAGATTCGTCCGCAAACGACGAAACCACTTGTGGCCATCGGTGGCATCACCTTAGATAATCTTGAGCCGGTCATACAAAACGGTGCTGATGGTATCGCGGTAATTTCCGCTCTGCTGAAAACAGAACATTTGACGAGACAAACAACGTTATTTATTGAGAAACTCAAACGTGTAAAAAAAACAGTTGCTCAGAATGGGACGAAAGACACATAACGAAACCTCCAAAAAGGAAGAAATTCTCGGAATTATGCTCATGGCATTTGCCGTGCTGGTGTTTATCAGTCTGCTCACTTACAAATCGTTTGAGCAGCCGGATAATATTACCATGGGCAGCATTCAAAACAGGTTAGGCATTGCCGGGGTTTATATTTCCTACTTTCTCATCAATTATGTTATCGGTTACCCCTCCTTTGTGTTTCCGGTTATTTTGTTCATTTCAGGGTGGAGTCTTTTCAGAGCGTATGATTTTTCCCGGGCATTTCGCGGCATTACATATCTGTTGATTTTTGCTATTTACACCTCGGTTATTCTGGCCATTCCCCAGGTCACATCGCCGGACACCAGCGATTTCGACTCATCATTCTCCGGTCTCGTGGGGTGGTTCATCGCCAAAATGCTCTTCGATTATCTCGGTATCGCCGGCAGCATCGTCGTTTTACTTTCGCTCATCATGATAACGGTTGTCGGAGCAACGAATCTGAGTTTCTCCGGTATTATGACCAATATAGGAATATTTTTCAGTACCACGACGGCCTGGACAAAAAATAAATTCAATGATATCATGGAACGACCGAAAGCCTCAAAAAGTGACCGATCAGCAAAATCTTTAAACCGAAAAATAAAAATACCGGAAAAGTTCGCTACCCGGAAAGATGCCGGGAGTGACAAACCAAAACGAAAAATCCCAGAGATTCGGGCGAAGCAAATGGAAATTGAATTGGAGAACGAATCTGCGGGAGTATCCTCCAGCAAGGAAGAGACGCCCGACTTTTTTGATCCGGCAGAAACCGGCCGTTATATTTTCCCGGTTCTAAATTATCTAAACTATAACGCGAATTCCGGCAGCCGTCTTACGAATGAGGAGTTGAATCGGAATGCGCAAATTCTTGAAGAGCGGCTTTTGGAGTTCGGCGTTCAGGGAAAGATTGTAGAAATAAATCCCGGACCGATCATCACCCGGTATGAAGTGGAGCCGGCACCTGGAATAAAGATCAGTAAAATTGCAGGATTGGCAGATGATTTGGCTCTGGCCATGCGCGCTAAAAGTATTCGCATTGTGGCGCCGATTCCCGGCAAAGGTGTGGTGGGAATAGAACTGCCGAATCCGGTTCCTGCAACCGTTTATTTGCGTGAGATACTGCAGTCTCCGGAATTCCAGAAATCGACGTCACCGTTAACGCTGGCGTTGGGAAAAACCATTTCCGGGAAACCGTATGTTGCCGATCTTGATCAGATGCCGCATCTGCTCATCGCAGGTGCAACCGGCTCAGGGAAGAGTGTGTGCATTAATACCATTATCGCCAGCATTCTTTATAAAGCACATCCGACGAAAGTCCAGTTCGTCATGATCGATCCCAAACGGTTGGAATTAGGCATTTACCGCGATCTCAGGCACCATCATCTAAACTTCAGAGAAGATTTAGATGAAGAGGTTGTTACGACGCCACAAAATGCGATTTCCGTATTAAAAAGCATCGAGGCCGTGATGGACAACCGGTATGATATTCTAGCGCAGGCTGGCGTTCGCGATATCGCTGAATACAATCAAAAATTGAAAACCGGGCAATTGAAAAATATCGAACCGGAGGAGCCTTTCAAACCGTTGGAGTATTTGGTTTTAATTGTAGATGAACTGGCTGATTTAATGCTCACCGCTGCCAAAGAAGTGGAACCACCGATTTTGCGGCTTACCGCAATGGCGCGCGCCGTCGGTATTCATTTAATCCTGGCAACACAGCGGCCATCCGTGGACGTGATTACCGGCGTCATTAAAGCAAACTTTCCGGCCCGCATCGCGTTTAAGGTGGCACAGAAAACGGACTCACGAACAATCCTTGACCTCAACGGAGCTGAGAGATTACTCGGTGCCGGGGATATGCTTTTCATCCCTCCCGGCAGCGCTACGCCGGTTAGAATTCACGGGGCATTCATCTCCATCGGTGAAATCGAAAAAATTATCGGCCATATTCGCAAACAACCGAAGTACCCGAAACAAAAACTGCCTTCTCATCCGGATGAAGCGGCCGGTTCAATTGACAACGGCCCATTTGAGGGCTCAAAAGATGCGCTGTTCCACGATGCGTTGCGTCTCGTCGTGACGCATCAGCAAGGGTCCATTTCTTTGCTGCAGCGGCGTTTAAAAGTCGGTTATGCACGCGCAGCACGCTTAATCGACGAATTGGAGGCTGCAGGGGTGGTCGGACCCTACGACGGCAGTAAAGCCAGGGAAGTTCTTGTGGATGAAATGCAACTCGAAGACCTCGATTTTAGTTAAAGAGGCAACGCTGTTTTTCAGATCCCAAAAAGGTTGCTCATAAAGGAGATCTTACATTAATGAAGTCACTTACGGGTTTTCTCTCTTGCTTGCTTTTAGTTGTTTCAGGATTCACAAATTTGTACTCGGAGTCTGACACAAAAAAAGCAGAGAACATCATGAAGCAGGTACAAAAAAAATATCAGGGAATTAAAAGCTTGCAGGCTGATTTTGAACAATCGTTTAAATGGGAACTCGCCGGAGAGACTCAGGAAGTGAAGGGTACCATCTATTTGCAGGAAGGAAATCATTACCGCATCGAAACAGACACACAACTCATCGTCACCGATGGCAAAACCCTGTGGACCTATTCCCAACCGGATCAACAGGTCATTATTGATTTGCTCAATCATTCCGACGAAAATCCACTGCCGAAGGATATTTTATTTCAGTATTCTGAGGCGTACAAACCGGTTGCGATACATAATGAAACCCTGAACCACCAAAAGACCTACATGATCGAATTAACGCCCAAAGACAAAGATGCTTTTATCACTGCCATGAATATCTGGATCGAAAAGGACAATCTTTTCACTGTGAAAGTTGAACAGACAGATATCAACGACAACGTTAACAGCTACCTTATCAGTCACATAAAGGAAAATCCTGTGTTTAACGCCGGTTTGTTCTCGTTTAAAATTCCTGAAAATACTGAAGTCATCGATTTGCGGGAAAATGTTCAGTAATTTTCCGCATACAGCCTCACATCTTCTCACGTCATGTGTATCTAAACGTCCTGTTTTTTATACCTCATTATTTTATGAATGGATTGCAATATATGAATCTTTCAATCGTCGATGCACACACTCATTTTTTTTCTTATAATTGGTTTGATCAATTTTATCAATTAAGTAAAGACAAATTTACCGATGGTGGTGTTGAAGCCTTTGCAGGCTATTTAGGCTGGGAACTACCATCCCCGGATGCACATGAACTCGGAAAGCGATGGGTTGCGGAACAAAAGCGTGTTGGTCTTAAACGTCAGGTTTTGTTTGCCAGCACGGCGCACGATGCTGAACACCTTACGGCTGCTGTTCGTGTAAATCCGGACCGTCTCATTGGCTATGTGATGATTGATCCCACAGAACCTGAAGCTCGTAACCGTACGCACTATGCGCTTCATATCCTCGACCTGAAAGGCATTCTGCTTTTCCCTGCCATGCATCATTTTCATGTTTTCGATGAGATACTCATTCCCATATACGAAGAAGCCTATTCCGCTGGCGTCCCTGTTTTTATTCATTTTGGCCAATTACGTATTCCGGTCTTTCAGAAATTAGGGCTTGACGACAATATCGATTTGACCTACTCTAATCCAATTGATTTACAGACAGTGGCTCAAGAGTATGAAGGCGTGAATTTCATTATCCCGCATTTTGGCTGCGGCCGGTTCGAAGAAGCGTTATCGGTTGCTATGAAAAACCCGAATGTCTATTTTGACACATCGAGTTCAAATTCGTGGATTCAACCGCCATTGACACTGGAGGACGTCTTTAAACGCACGTTGGATACCATTGGCGCGCACCGGATTCTTTTCGGCACGGATTCTTCTTTTTTCCCGCGCGGTTGGCGCAGTGAAATTTTCCATACGCAGCTTGAAGTCCTGGAAAAGCTCGGGGTTAAAGAGGATGAAAAAGCTATGATATTCGGTGAAAATATCGAACGCCTGCTGGGTCTTAAATGATCTGAATTTTATTTACATTGTGAATTCTAAACACACCTCTTTGTAAACATCGTTTACGATCAATTTTCTTAAACCGTTTACACCGTTTTAAGAAACATTCCCGGGTAACTGTTTTAACTTTCAGTTAAATAAAGAATTACATAGAACTCTATTTCTGTCTGGATTATTTGGTACATCACTTGCATGAAACCGAATAAAGGGTGTAATGAATTAATGACCAGGAGGAAATATGAATCTGCAAAAAAAATCTATCTCCGTTCTGTTGCTTTTATCATTTGTTACTGTAAGCACTGTCCATGCACAGGACAAAACTTTGGCGAACATCGGTTCATTGGGATTTGCGATTTCCATGATAGTCGATATCGTTACCGCACCTGCATCAGCGAGAAGTTACAACAGAGAACTCGCTAAAATTGGCATAAACTATAGTCGATATGGGAATCAATGGGCTTATACCGAAAGACATCAATTCGGCAAACCGGAGTTTAGGAAACACTTGCTCCTGAAAAATGAAACTTATTTCCCCTCCGTACTTGCAACCCAGCCGCACGTCAAAAGAAAATCTGAAAGCGCGGCGTTTTCCTGGTCGTTAGGAGCCACGGTTCTACCTGTGGTCATTGGTGTGACTATGAATGATCATTCGAGAATCGGTGGAGGTGTAGGCGCTACTGTTTTGTTTGCTGCAGGGTTTCTTGTGGGACCGGGGGTCGGACATTTTTATGCCCACCGTCCGGGCAGGGCACTCTTGGGGATAGTTCTGCGCGTAGGTTTTGGTATATTGTTTATAAACTATTTGGGAGCTGATGATTAACCACAAACCGCATTTTTGTTGTTATCTCTGAGAAAACTTATCTGCGTAGCAAACATTGGTTTGCAATTTGCGATTTAGACATTGGACCGGATGAGGCCGCTGCTACTTACGGTGAAGCAGACTCAACAGCCGGAATTAGTGTCAGCTAAAAGCGTCTCCTAAATCGGAAAAACAGGCTTCTCCGTTGAAGGATTTTCATATTGGAATACTGGTCATTTTCCGGGCGTGTGATGGGTCTTCAATTGTTCGGTTTGTATTATTTTTAACTTGATTGTTAAGGGATTTTTTAGTACATCTCAGAAACTTAACCGGAGGGAAGTATGGCAAAATTATCAGTTAAAAATATTCTGGGATATCTTCTTGTTTTCAGCATGAGCAGCGCATTTTTTCACTCTGCACAAGCACAATCCATCTGGATGCAGAAATCAGACCTCCCGTCAATTGGTGTAGAAATATTAAAAGCAAATTTTGATGATTTTGAGGATGTCTCTTTTTCAACATCACTTATTTATTTAACCACACAAATTCCTTTTTCGGAAAAGTTTGTATTTGTTGGAGAATTACCTGTTTCCCACGCCGATTTTACTTTTCAATCATTCAATTTCTCCGAAACTTCTGTAGGTAATCCGTATGTCGGGGTTAAGTTCTTGCTTGAAGATTCACCGGCATCGTTTGAATTGGGCTTGCGGCCAAACGTAACCCCCGATGACAAGCCGGCGGCTGCAACTACTGCGTTTAACACAGATGTTGACCGATTCGAGGCCTTTATCCCAAAATTGGTTACCTTTCTCGGCAGAGTTCATTATAAGCAACAAACCAGTGGAAATTTTGTGGTGAGGTTGGATGGCGGACCGACGCTTTGGGTTTTTACCGACAACGGGATAAATAATAAAACACAATTTTGGGTCAATTACACCGGCATGATAGGTTACGAAGGTCAATTTTTTAACCTTTTGGGAGGTATCACAGGCCGACTCAGGATGTCACAAAGTGGAAGCTTTGGTGAACGTTCAACCCATCAACTCGGTGTAACCGCTGGTTTGAATTTAGGTCACGTTAAACCTGGTTTGCATTTCCGGGTCCCGATTGACAACCAGTTGAACAACGTGATAAATTATGTTATCGGATTGAATTTAAATTTTGAACTGTATTGATTCTCTGTAAAGCTGATTCACGATTCATTGATTATTGTTGAATGACTCATTTGCACCGTCCTTTCGCATATTAAATAAGTTTTTTAAAAACAGCTAAATGGATCTGCTCCGTTTAGCTGTTTCTCGTTTTGGCATTATGGTTGCACTGCCTGTGGGTTAAAAAATAGAGGAGCCTAATGTCTACCATTGGGAATTGCATGAAAACCAAAAGAACACTTCAATCCTTACAACAAAATAATAAATTTCCTTTCAACGGCTATACAGACTTCAAATTTAGCAAACGCCGCAACCTTTGGCAGGAAAAGTTCGAAGTGGCAGCGGTTGTTCGCTCTCTGCGGTTACCGTCAAAAAGGCGAATTCTCGAAATCGGCTGCAGCCAGGGGTTTGCCATGGTTCCCATTTACTTTCTTTGCCAACCAACTCGATTCGTCGGAATCGACATCAACCAACGGTTTATCAATCGGGCAAAAAGGCGGTTGAAAGTGCGCGAAGTTGAGGCCGAACTGTATTGTGAGGATGTCAGGAAATTGCCCTTTCCGGACATGTGTTTCGATATTGTTTTTGATTTCGGTACCTGTTACCACATCTCTCATAATCACTGGGCCCTAAAAGAAATAGCCCGGGTTCTGACGGTTAGCGGCTTATTCGTTTATGAAACCGGCTTGAATCAATTCCTATCCCACCCCATACGTTCGTTTGGGAGAAAAATTCCCTGGCATTCTGCCCCGGAGCTTAAACCACACAAATCTAAACTATTGTGGTCCAGCCGGATAAAACAAGCGAACGGCTTTCTATCCTGATTTGTTCAATGATCACAAGTCCCTGAACAAAATTCACACAATACGTGAACTTTGTTCTCATCGAAGAAGTAAACTTCATAACATCCCACAATCATTTGGATTTATAACCAATTAAATATTTAGAAGTTAGTAAAATTAATCGTCGTTTGGTATGGCTCTTGCCTAATAACGATTAAGAATGTTGACTATTATGAACTAATTCAAAGAGGTGTCTGATGGAGCAAAACACACTGCAACACAAACGACTACATGCAACAATTCTCAGACGGGCAGAAAAAACAGCATTGCAATGGCTGGTCTCTAAGCTGCCAACGTGGGTGACTCCTGACTTAATGACGGGTCTGGGGTTAGGCGCTGCATGCTTAATTTTTAGCAGTTACTGGCTTACGAATATAAATAAAAACTTTCTGTGGCTGGCCAGCTTTGGTCTCCTCCTGAATTGGTTCGGTGACAGCCTGGACGGCACATTGGCGCGATACCGGAAAATTGAGCGGCCAAAATTTGGCTATTTCATCGACCACACCGTGGATGCGCTCACGCAATCTCTGGTAGCTCTGGGAATTGGTCTTTCACCCTACGTCAACATAAAGTTCGCATTAATTGCTTTGGTTGGCTATCTTTTGGTTTCCATCCATACCTACATTACCATCTATGTAAACAACACGTTCAAATTATCTTTTGGCCGCATCGGGCCCACTGAAGTCCGGGTGCTGCTAATCGTGGTGAACACCATTGTTTATTTTACGGGCGTGCCGGCATTTACCATTCCGGTGGTGATGATTTCAATTTATGAGTGCATTTTCCTTTTGGGAGGACTTGCCTTGTTTCTCACATTTATGGTGTCAACCGTTAAACAAGGCATCCAAATACACACTACAATTAAAAAAAGTTTGATTCACAAATAAAAATGAAGATACTAAAAAGCATCGCGCCGGTAACTCGATTTGTTGTGCTGCTATCCATTCTTAGCGCCATTCAGTTTGCGAATGCCCAATCCATTGATGCGCATATCGGCTCATATTTATCATCGCACAAAAAAGACCTTGCAAAGCGACCATCGTTTAGCTTTGATCTCTACTTTGGGCATGTCCCGGACGAGACGCACAAATCACACTTTGGGATTCGGTCATACGGCGTCTCGTATCGAAAGGAAAAAAATATCGCTTACGTCTTGGGCACATTTTCATTGGCCTATCAAAGATTATTGTACACAAAAAGCAAATCGCTGCTCATGTTCGACTTTCATCCGGGATTTGTGTTGCGCGGCGTTTCATGTAAGGGACATTATTATTGTGATGAAGGTTGCATTAACTGTGAATGTTGTGACTTTCCGGTTGTCAATTTCAATATTCAGACGGGCCTATCATATTTTGTACCGACGGGAAAAACGACAGGATTGCAAATAAGTATGCTTTACAACAAAATTTTCGGAAGGGTGCATACGGTTAGTCCTTTTCACTCTGCGTTCTTTATCGAGGTTGGTTTCAGGCTCCAGCTCAAAAAAAGCCGTATGAAGTAATGTACCTTAAGATAATATTCTTTTCCCGTGAGCAGGTTATGAAATTATTACCATTATTATTATTTTCCGTCATCATTAGTTCAAACCAACTGAACGCTTTTGCTTGTCCCACAAAGAGTACCGTCATTCAAATACCAGTTGAAGAAATTCTCACCGCCATGCGTACCCAAACCGGCTATGATGTCACGGCAACAACAAATGTGGCACGCTTTCAAGCTGCGGTTTTGCTGCATCTGGTTCGCAACAGACGGTCACACGGATTTCAGGATTCTGCACTACTCATCAAGCACAAGGAGTGGTTTCAGGCTTATTTATTATATACCGGTTTGACGGAATCTTCCGTTCCTGTTTTTGCCAGATTAGCACAATTTTATGGCCAGGATCAATGGATTGATTGCCGCGAAACCGGAATAATCAAAAATGAAGATGGGAAAGCAGGAGCGGTTTTTGCGCTGAATGTTCGTGTGACCTGGCCCAAAGGAGCTAATTCCGCATCCAGATATAGTTTTGAAGATACCCTGGCCACCCCACATTTAAAGGTAACCAATGACCGAGTCGTTACCTACAGATTATTGCACTTGAATGACATAATCATTTACGACGACATTCGCGGATTAACAGGCAGACCGACATCCGGTATTCTCGGAATGCTATTCAAGATAATCGGGCAGGGACGTATTGTACAGTCAAAAATATTGGTCACGGCAGACGGTTTGCAAATTGTCAGGGCAAAACAAAAAAGGGATTTTTCAGTTTCAACAGCACTGTTACCGTTCACCCAAATGGTGTCGCCGTCAAAGGCATTCCCAACAACCGTCCCGATTTACAGATTTTTGAGCGGCTCCTTAAGCAAAAACTCACCATTGCATATCGAAAAAATTCCGAATGAACCATTTAAACTATTCTGATGTCAATAAAGAAAAATGTTCACCGGATTTTTTTATTGTCAATTCTGTTCAATATAGCGGCTTGCAGCAGTTGGCGTGCGCTTGACAAACACAATTTACGTAATGAAACTCGAGACAAACCTCGTCTGCAAATTGTTTTAAGGAATGGAAATGTTTTGGAAATTCAGACGTATCGTGTTAAATCGGATTCTTTAATCATCGTGCAATCCGCAACGCCCTTTTTTAAAGGCACAAAAACTGCAATTCCTTTCAGTGAGATTGAAAAAGTTAAAATACAAAATCTGGATTGCAAGGAAACAATCGTTTCCGGCGTCGTTGCTGGTGCGGGGGTTTATTTGTTCTTTCGTGCGATAAACGCTTACGGAAAGGGATTCTCCGGATTGCGGTGAGTTCACAAAACAAATTATTTCTTAGGGGACACAATTTTTTTAAATTTGCCGGAAAGTCCGCTGCCGTGTTTTTTGGATTTTTTTTGTAGACGTTCCAGTACTTTTAGTAAACTTTTGACATCCGGATGCTCTTTACCCAAAGCATTTTCACGAATGCTTAAGGAACGTTTATACAAAGTTTCCGCCTCGGTATATTTTTTTTGCGACTCTTTTAAACCTGCCAAATTGTTAAGACAGGATGAGACGTGCAGATCATAGGAGCCGTAGCTTTTTTCTGTAATCTCCAGCGCCTGTCCCAGCATTTCTTCTGCCTTTGCATATTTCCCTTCAGCTTCGAAAATGACAGCCAGGTTATTCAAAGCTGCCGCGACATTCGGATGATTTTCATCGAGGAAATTTTTCATAATGTTAAGGATTCGCGTATAAAGCATTTCTGCCTTTTCGTATTCGGTGCGGTTTTTGTAAAGGCCGGCCAACTTGCTGATATAATTAATAAACTTCGCATGTTGCTCACCGAAAATATTTTCGAGAATGAGGACGGCTCGTTGAAATAGAGGCTCTGCTTTTTTAAATTGGTTCTGAAATCGGTAAGTTTCGGCCAATTGATGCACAGCCGTCGCAACACTCAGATGCGTGTTGCCATACTGCTTTTCCCGAATCTCCAGAACCTGTTTCAGGAGCGGTTCTGCTGCATCGAAGCGTTTCTGAATTTTATACAAATCCGCTAAATTTTTTAATGGCTGTATGAGTTTTGCCGGGTCTGCATCACCCCTATTTCTTAGAGACGCTAGGGCTTCTTCATAAAGAACCAGCGCATCGGCATAATCTTTGCTTTCTTTCAGGCTGTTTGCCAGACTAATCTGTGCTTTTGAAATTGCGGGATGATTTTTCTCGAACGTATATATTTTTATATTGAGCGCCCTCTTTTGCGCGTTAATGACCTCGTCAAGATACCCACTCTTTCGGTAAACGGATGACAGATTATCCAGCAAAATTGCCAGATCCGGATGGTTCTCACCAAACTTTTTTTCAACGATTACGATGGCGCGTTTATAATAGGTCTCCGCTGTGTTATGCTCACCCTGAATCGAGTAAACCCCTGCGAGATTATTCAGCGTCGATGCCAGATCCGGATGATCGCTGCCAAGGTGTTTTTCCTGAATTTCCAACGCCCTCTGATAATAATTTAGTGCTTGCTGAAAATCCTTCTTCTCTTTCAATAGCGCCGCATAATTGTTCAGTGTAATGGCTACTTCCGGATGATCCTGATCGTATATTTTTTCCTTTAATGCAAGCGCCTTTTTGTAGAGGGTTTCTGCGGCTTCGTATTTCTTTTTATTTTTATAGAGAACAGCCAGATTATTGAGCGACTCGGCAAATTGCGGATGGTCGGTGCCCAACGTTTTTTCACGGATATCGAGAGCTTTTTCCTGAAGATCTGCTGCTTCCTCGAATCTATACGTGGCCTTATAAATAGCAGATAAGTTGTTCAGAGAGGTTGCAAGATTTGGGTGTTCCGGCTCGAATGACTGCTCTGCAACCACTAAGGCTTCCCTGGCCAGATTTTCAGCTTCTGCAAAGCGCCCCTGCTGATACAGTTGATGAACGTGATTGTTCATTTCACGCCAATCGGCTGCTTCAGGAATGATGCCGTCAAAATTTTGCTCTGTCACGTCGGATTACGGATTAGTGAATGACTTATTGTGGATTTATCCCTCCATTATCAATGTAAAGATTTTGGAGGGGTATTATGTTCGGGTTTATTTTATTAAAAGTAAAAAAAAAACTTTTGCAAAGCAAACAAATTCATATAAACCAAAAATTAAATTTTCTTTAACTATTTGATCCCATTGCAGGAAATGAATATTTTAGTTGAATATGATTTTTTGAAGTATTACCTATTCTACATACGACTCACATAGCAATTTTAAGCAAATATTTGCAACCATGGAGGCTTTATGGCTAAGAAAAAAGGCTGGATTATCTTTTTGGTTTTATTGGGCGTCTTTCTATTATTTGGCTTCATGTTCCTGATAGGCATTAAATCGCTTTTAGAAGATAAACCGATTGTCCAAAAAAATACGGTGTTGAAAATAACGTTATCGGGATTGATCACGGAAAAATTGTCGCGGGGTGCATTTGGCAGGGAGCTTGAAGGAGCCAATCTGCAAATGTACGACATTCAAAGAGCGTTGAAGATGGCCAAAGTTGACCACCGTATTCCGGGTATTTATGTACGGTTGGGTGGGATGAGTCTCGGATGGGCGAAGGCGCAGGAAATCAGGCAGCTTTTAGAGGATTTCAAAAAGTCCGGAAAATTTGTCACAACATTTATGAGCGGCTGCGATGAGAAGAGTCTTTATCTCTCTCTGGCCGCAGACGACGTTTATCTGCAACCGCATTCCGGCTCTGAGTTAAACGGTTTTGCAGCGGAACTTCCGTTTCTAAAACGTCTGTTCAAAAAAGTAGGCGTTCAACCACAAGTGGAACGAATCGGCAAATACAAAAGTGCCGGGGATATTTTTACCCGGGAATCCATGAGCCCGGCCCAACAGGAAGCCACCCAAGCACTTCTTGCCGACGTAAATGATGACTTCGTAACCGCCGTTTGTCAGAAATTCGATCTCTCCAGAAAGGATTTTACAAACCGGCTGAACAAAGGTATTTTCAGGGCAGAAGATATTTATAACTTAAACTTCGTCACCGGACTTAAATATGAGTCACAAGTCCTCGATGAGATCAAACAGAAAATTTACCCTGCAGATTCATCTGCTACAGACAACGAAACACTTCACACCATAGACATCCGGCGCTATGCCAAAATCTCTCCGGCAGAGGTCGGATTAAATAAAGGAGAAAAAATCGCACTCATTTATGCCGTTGGTACCATTACGTCCGGTTCCAGCGGGTATGAAGGATTAAGCGGGCGCACCATGGGCGCGCAATCGATTATTCAAATGCTGCAAACGGCCGGAAAGAACGACAAAATTAAAGCGGTGGTACTGCGAGTCGATAGCCCAGGTGGCAGCGGCCTCGCATCGGATAACATCTGGGCAGCAGTACAAAAACTGCGCAAGAAAAAACCAGTGATTATTTCCATGGGCGATGTAGCAGCCTCGGGCGGTTACTGGATTTCCATGGGCAGTGACGCTATCGTCGCACAGCCGCTAACCATCACCGGCTCCATTGGCGTTCTTAGCCTGCTGTTCAATTTATCAGAAACCTACAACAAATTAGGTATCGACTGGGCAACGGTTAAAACAGGTAACCACGCAGATATAATGACGGACAAGCGCGCACTGACACCGGGCGAGTGGAAAATATTTAAACAGATGAACCGTGATTTCTACCAATACTTTGTCGCAAAAGCCGCTGACGGCCGCAATAAAACATTTACTGAAATCGATCAAGTCGCACAGGGACGGGTGTGGAGTGGAAAGCGAGCTTTGCAGTACGGCCTGGTGGATACGCTGGGTGGGCTGGATGTGGCTCTGCAAGTGGCAAAGAACAAAGCCGGCCTGGAGGCTTCTGCACCGACACAATGGATCGTTTATCCACAACCGAAGAACTTTTTTGAAACGCTCTTCGAGAAACTCAGCGTTAAAGTCGTAAAAGTACTGTCGTCCGAAAACCCCGGTAACTCTTTACTACAAAACTTACCTGTTGAAACCAGGAATCTCTTACAAAAGGTTGCTGTCGCTGCGCTTTTGAATAAAAGCGATGTCCTGGCTTTGGCAACTGACATTCCCAATGTGAACTGAAAAATGGCAACTTGTGAATCATTTTTGGACTCTGTCATGAAAAAACATCTACTCTATTTATTTTTGTTCTTACTGAGTTTTATCGTTGGCTGTTCATCCTCAAAAAAGGCGTTTAAACAGGCCGGGGAATATGAAAAATCCGGACTTTATGTGGAGGCCGCGGAATACGACATTAAGGCGCTAAAAGAAAAATCCGATTACAAAGACGCCCGGGTGCAGTTGAAACGAGTCGCCCCGCTTGCTTACGCGGAACTTTTGAAGCGGGCTGAAAATTTGGAAACCGCAGAAAACCGGGACGCTGCGGTAGATGGATATGCTCATTTAAAACAATTTCTGGAAGACTGCACAAAATTCGGTATCGTTTTTGAAACAGTGAAGGTGAACGTGCGGCTTAGTCGGGCAAAACGGCGGGCAGCCGAATATCATTATACACACGGGGAAAAATTCTTTAAGGCCAAACAGTGGCAAAAAGCCGCGAATGCTTATTTAAAAGCGCACCATTTTATCGATAATTATAATAAATCCTTTGTAAAAGCCATTCAGTCTTTTGTGAATGCCGGTGACCGTTTTCTCGAGGAAGAGAACTATATTAAAGCATTAAGGATGTATAACAAGGCGCGGATCATTGCTCCAGGCCACAAAATGTTAACCAACAAACTCGCGAACGCACACTACGTCTACGGCCGGGCGTTATTTGGGGAAGGGCAATATCGGCAATCTCTTGAGGAATTTGAAAAAGCAAATGAGATGAATCCTGAATTTAAAGATGTGCAACGGTGGGCGGACCGTGCTTACGAGAAAGCCGTTCGTTTTATAGCGGTGGTTCCGTTTGTCAATGAATCCCCATCACCCGTGGATGGCTATTTTCTCGCCAGCGAAATTCTTACCGCCATCCAGCATCGAAATTTAAAGTTTGTGGATTTTATGGATCATGCGCAAACGGTCGCCATGACAAATGGAATCCGAAGGGGACGTTACGGCTCCATCAGTGAAACCCAACTGCTGGATGCCGCGAAAAAGGAAGGTCTGAATTCTATCATCTGGGGTAAAATCAAAAATGTAAAAGTAAAAGACAGACCGGAAAAGGTCACGGAGTACGAATACGATAAAATCGTTACGGTTAAGGATTCCTCGGGAAAAGATGTTGAAGAGAAAGAGCCTATTTTTTATCGGGAACACGTGCGGAAAAGAACGGTAGCATTGACGGTTGACTATGTTATTCTCGATTGTGAAACCGGTAAATACCTGGACAAACAACGATTCAATGATAAGCTGGTTGACGAAGCAGTATGGATTGCTTATCAGGGCAGTATCTATGATTTACCGGAAGACAAACGCCCGTTATTGGATGCTCCACGGAATCCTCAGGATGTGCGCGGTTTACTCGATCAAATGATACAGAAAATAAGTGAGCGCATCGGCAGGCAGGTGGCCCAATATTTTAAGTAAATGACCTAAATTGTGATTGAATCAAAATTTACGTTTTTTCCCTCTTGTTCCAAAATTTCTATTTTGGAACACACTTGTCTTGAAGTTTCAACTTCGAATAAACATAGCGACTGAGCAAAAAATTGATTACTTGAAGCCTTCAGTTATTGACTTAGCAACGATAGTAAATTCTTTGCGCACTCTGCGAGAAAAAAATTCGGCACTAAAACGATTTCAGAACAAGGACTAACGAA